>JBNAWB010000015.1:0-31502 GCA_049699975.1 Thermodesulfobacteriota bacterium | reverse complement strand
TTCGGGAGGGCGGGCGCACGGTAGGAGCCGGCGTCATCGCCGAAATATTAGAATAGTTGAATTAAGCGCAGTTGCCTAAACAGTAACGGTAGAGAAAAGGGAAGAGAGAATTAAGGGATGGTCATCAATAGTCAAAAGATAAGGATCAGGCTAAAAGCCTACGACCATAGGCTTCTTGATCAGTCGACGAAGGAGATTGTGGAGACAGCCAAACGCACAGGTGCTAAGGTGGCTGGTCCCATTCCTTTACCCACCGAAATTAATAAATTTTGCGTGCTGCGGTCGCCTCATGTGGACAAAAAATCTCGGGAACAATTCGAGATGCGCACGCATAAAAGGCTTTTAGATATTTTAGAGCCTACCCAGCAGACGATCGATGCTTTAATGAAGCTCGATTTAGCTGCTGGCGTGGATGTAGAGATAAAATTATAGGCCCAAAGGCGCATAGCGATTGCCGGAATAATTTTAAATTGCCGAACGCTATGCGCCTTGCCTTCTCAGATAAGGTTGGCAAAATGGAAAAAGGCATTATAGGTAAAAAAATTGGCATGACCCAAATATTCCGCGAAGATGGTAGTGTAGTTCCCGTGACCGTAATTCAAGCCGGTCCATGTACGGTAGTGCAGATAAAGACTCCGGCCAAGGAAAAATATGCCGCCATACAGTTAGGTTTTGAGGAAGGCGATCTTAAAAAAATGAAAAAACCTCTGCAGGGGCATTTTGCCAAAGCCCAAGTTCCGGCCTTCCGCTACCTCAAAGAATTTAGAATTTCTAACCCCGAAGCCTATAAAGTAGGTCAGGTGATTACGGTCGAAGAATTTAAGGTTGGAGAATTTGTGGATATAACCGGGTACTCCAAAGGGAAAGGCTTTATGGGGGTAGTCAAAAGGTGGGGATTCCGCGGTGGGCGAGCTACCCATGGATCTATGTTTCACCGGGCGCCGGGCTCGATCGGGGCTAGCTCTTTTCCTTCCCGGGTGTGGCCAGGGCAAAGAATGGGAGGACATACAGGGAACCAGCAGGTGACTTTACAGAATTTGGAAATAATAGATGTTCGCCCACGCCAGAACATCCTACTGGTCAAGGGAGCAGTTCCGGGTGGCCCGCGCGGACTGCTGTTCATAAGAGAAGCTAAAAAGAAACCAGCAAAGGCGAAGGAATGAATTTGAGTCATGAGGATGAGCGCATGAAAGTAGATGTAATCAACTTGGAGCGGCAGAAAATAGCCGAGATAGAAGTGGCCGATTATCTCTTGCAAGAAACGGCGAAACCTCACTTAATATACGAGGCTGTCCGCAATTTGCTGGCCGGTCGCCGAAAAGGGACCGCGGCCACTAAAGAGAGATCCTTTGTGAGCGGCGGGGGCAAAAAACCATGGCGGCAAAAAGGAACGGGCAGAGCCCGAGCTGGTTCGATCCGCTCGCCTCTTTGGCGAGGAGGGGGAACGATATTTGGACCCCATCCGCGGGACTACGCTTATCGGTTACCCAAAAAAGTTCGCCAAGCCGCCTTACGTTCGGTAATTTCTTATAAGTTTAAAGAAAATAAGCTATTGGTGATAGAGAGTTGGCAGTTAGAAGAGGTAAAGACCAAGAAATTCGTAAGTATATTAAATGGCTTAGGGGTGAAGAATGCCCTGATTGTTACTGCCGGTAAAGATGAAAAGTTGCAAAAATCTGCCCACAATATACCAGGAGTTCAGGTAGCAGAACTGGCTGGGCTTAATGTTCATGATATTCTCCGCCATGAACATTTGATCTTATCGCCGGCCAGCTTGCAGGAATTAGAGAGGAGACTGCACCCATGAAGGAAGCTCACCAAATAATTAAAAGGCCCTTGATTACGGAGAAGAGTACGGCCCAAAAAGAAGAGGCCAATCAAATAGCCTTTTTAGTCGACCCTAAAGCCAATAAGATAGAGATCCGGCAGGCGGTAGAAAAATTGTTTAAAGTAAAAGTGGTCAAAGTAAATACGATAAATATGCTGGGGAAAAAGAAGCGCTGGGGAAGGTTCATGGGCAAAAAGCCTGATTGGAAAAAAGCTATTGTCACTTTGCGCGCGGGAGATCATATTGAATTCTTCGAAGGGGTATAAAGGAGAAAAATAATATGGGGATTAAGAGTTATAAACCTACTTCACCGGGGAGAAGATTTCAAACTGTCCTGGATTTCGCGGAAATAACGCGGCGGGAACCAGAAAAAAGTCTCCTCCTCCCTTTGAAGAAAACAGGTGGTCGAAATTGCTACGGACGGATAACCAGCCGGTATATAGGTGGCGGACACAAAAGGCTTTACCGGATAATCGATTTTAAAAGAGACAAGCATGGTATTCCGGCCCGCGTGGCCAGCATAGAGTATGACCCTAATAGATCTGCCTTCATTGCCTTACTTCATTATGCGGATGGGGAAAAGAGGTATATTTTAGCTCCCCATAATCTGCAAGTGGGTGAGATTTTAATGTCCGGGGAAAATGTGGACATTAAACCTGGCAATGCCCTTCCTTTGAAGAATATTCCTTTGGGGACGCTCATCCATAACATTGAGCTGAAGAAGGGGAAGGGCGGACAGATAATCCGGAGTGCGGGTACCTATGGACAATTAATGGCCAAAGAAGGAAACTATGCCCATATCAAATTACCCTCGGGGGAAGTGCGCATGGTGCACTTAGAGTGCTATGCCACTATTGGCCAAGTGAGTAATTTAGATCACGAGAATGTGTCTATCGGAAAAGCGGGAAGAAGCCGCTGGTTGGGGAGGAATCCACGAGTGCGCGGTGTGGCTATGAATCCGGTTGACCACCCCTTAGGAGGAGGCGAAGGCAAAACCTCGGGTGGAAGACATCCCGTAACTCCTTGGGGAGTGCCTACTAAAGGTTATAAAACCAGGAGGAATAAAGCCACGGACAAATTTATTTTGAAGCGGAGAAAATAGGTTTTTCAGGTAGGAGCCATTTTAAAAATATGAGGTGCTAATTGTGGGACGATCGATTCGTAAAGGACCATATGTTGATCCAAATTTAATGAAAAAAGTGGTAGAAGCCAACCAGACCAAGAGTCGCAAAGTAATTAAAACTTGGTCGCGGAGATCAACCATTGTTCCGGAAATGGTGGGCCTAACTTTTGCCGTGCATAACGGTAAGAAGTTTATTCCTGTTTTTATTACCGAAAATATGGTGGGCCATAAATTAGGAGAATTCGCTCCCACCCGTACTTTCTTTGGCCACTCCGGAGATAGAAAAACTAAACTGAAAGCAGCTCCGAAGGCAGCCTAAAGGAGGAAGTATGGAAGCACGTGCGGTAGCCAGATATTTACGCATGTCCCCGCGGAAAGTCAGATTGAGTGCTGATTTAGTGCGGGGCAAAAAAGCAGAAGAGGCTTTAAATATATTAGCTCACACCACGAAAGCGGGAGCCAAGTTAGTGGCCAAAGCAATTCGGTCGGCCTTAGCCAATGCCCAGCAGAATAAAGCGATTGACGTGGATACCCTTTATGTAAAGACCATATTTGTTGATCAAGGACCAACTTTAAAGCGTTTCCGAGCGCGGGCCATGGGGCGAGCTGCCCGCATCCGGAAAAGGACCTGCCATTTAACGGTGGTTTTGAGTGAAGCCTAAATAAATTTTAGATAGGAGATTTTCTAAATGAAGGAGGAAAAAAGTTGGGTCAGAAGGTAAATCCTATAGGATTACGCCTGGGGATAGTTAAAACTTGGGACTCGCGGTGGTATGCGGAGAAGAATTATGCCAAATTTCTACAAGAAGATATTAAGATCCGGCGCTTCATAAAAGAGAAACTTTATCACGCCGGTATTTCTAAAGTAGAAATTGAACGGACGGCGAACCGCGCAAAGATTACTATTCGGGCAGCGCGGCCGGGCATAATTATTGGGCAAAAAGGGGCAGAGATCGAGAAATTGCAAAAAGAAATCCAAAAAATGGCCCAACGCGAAATCTCCATTAATATTCAAGAAGTAAGAAGGGTGGAACTTGATGCCCAATTAGTGGCTGAGAATGTGGCTTTGCAACTGGAAAGGCGTATAGCCTTTCGCCGGGCCATGAAAAAAAGCGTGACCAGCTCCATGAAATTTGGGGCACAGGGAATAAAAATTGCGTGCTCGGGGAGACTGGGCGGGGCAGAAATTGCCCGGTCCGAGTGGTACCGGGAGGGGCGCGTTCCTTTGCACACTTTAAGGGCGGATATTGATTATGGTTTTGCCGAAGCTCGGACCACCTATGGAACTATTGGCGTCAAAGTATGGATTTATAAAGGAGAAGTTCTGCCGGCTGCTAAAGGGAAAAAAGAACAAACAGTCTGAGGAGATGAAATAATATGCTGGCCCCGAAGAAAGTAAAATTTAGAAAACAACAAAAAGGGAGAAGAAAAGGCAAAGCGACCCGGGGAAATGAAATAAACTTTGGCGATTATGGGCTGCAAGCGGTGGAATGTGGCTGGTTAACTACCAGGCAGATTGAGGCGGCTCGAGTGGCCATGACGCGTTATATTAAGCGGGGAGGAAAAATTTGGATTCGTATCTTCCCCGATAAACCGATTACTAAAAAACCAGCAGAGACCAGAATGGGCAAAGGAAAAGGGGCCCCGGAAGATTGGGTAGCGGTGATTAAACCCGGAAGGATTCTTTACGAAATGGAAGGAGTAGACCTGGAGACAGCTAAGCATGCCTTTCGCCTGGCGGCCCATAAGTTACCCTTGGCCACTAAATTTATCTCCCGGGAGGGATAAGGGTGAAAGCGCGGGAACTAAGAGAATTAAGCATAGAAGAACTTCGCCAAAAAGAACAAGACTTAACAGCCGAGTTATTTAACTTGAAATTTCAGCACGCCACTGGCCAATTAGAGAACACGGAGCGGTTACCCCAAGTGCGCAAGGATTTAGCCAGGGTGAAGACTATCCTGCGCGAAAGGGAGCTCGCGGCTAAAAAAGCTGGCTGAGGAAATGAGCATGGAGAAAAAAAGAGGAATTCGCAAAACAATGGTAGGTACGGTAGTTAGCGACCGCATGGACAAGACAGTGGTGGTCTTGGTGCAGAGGTTAGTCAAGCATCCTTTATACCAAAAATATACCCGCCGTCGCGCGCGTTATAAAGCTCATGACGAAAAGAATGAATGCCGGGTGGGCGATCGAGTACTGTTGATTGAAACCAGACCATTGAGTAAAGAAAAACGCTGGCGGGTAAAAGAAATCTTACAAAGAGCTCAGTAAGGCAGGGGAAATGACCAGAGGTTAATGATAACCAGGAAGGATTTTCCGGTGGCGGAAGTCCTGATTAAGTGGAAGCAAGGTATTGGCTATGATTCAAATGCAGACTATTTTAGAGGCAGCAGATAATTCGGGCGCTAAGAAGCTGGCCTGTATAAAAGTTTTAGGGGGCACTAAGCGTAAATATGCTAGCCTGGGGGATATCATCGTCGTTTCGGTAAAGGAGGCCATCCCTAATTCGAAAGTGAAGAAGGGAGATGTAATGCGCGCCGTGGTAGTGCGCACCGTCAAAGAGGTCAGAAGAAGCGATGGCAGTTATATCAAATTTGATGACAATTCAGCCGTATTAATTAACCCCCAAAATGATCCTATCGGGACGCGCATCTTTGGCCCGGTGGCCAGAGAATTGCGCGCCAAAAAGTTTATGAAGATAATCTCTTTAGCCCCGGAAGTTTTGTGAGGATAGAGGAACGAGGTAATCCAATTATGAAGTTCATGAATTTTCACGTGCGCAAAAACGATATGGTTATGGTCATCGCTGGGAAAGAAAAGGGTAAGACGGGAAAGGTACTTAAAGTTCTGCCTAAAAAGAACCGGGTGGTAGTGGAGAAGGTTAACTTCATCAAGAGACATACGCGCCCCACGGGACGCCTCCGGCAAGGGGGCATTATTCAAAAAGAAGCTCCCATCCATATTTCTAACGTCTTACTCCTGTGCCCAAAGTGTAATAAGGGGGTACGCACGGGAAGGAAGCTCCTGGAAGATGGCAAAAAAGTTTTAGTTTGTAAAAAATGCGGGGAGATAATTGAAAGAACATGAAGAGGCAAGCGAGCATGACTAGGCTAAAAGAAATTTATATTAAAGAAGTTATCCCGCAATTGATGAAGAAATTTGGCTATCGCAATGTAATGGAAGTACCCAGACTGGAAAAGATCACTCTAAACATGGGTTTGGGAGAGGCGATTCAAAATATTAAAATCTTGGATGCCGCCGTGGAAGAATTGACGCTTATTGCGGGCCAGCGCGCAGTTGTAACCAAGGCCAAGAGGTCGATCGCAGCCTTTAAACTGCGCGAGGGTATGCCCATTGGCGTCATGGTAACTCTGCGCCGAGATCGCATGTACGAATTCTTCGATAAGTTGGTGAATGTGGCTTTGCCGCGAGTTAGGGATTTCCGGGGAGTTTCTCCTAAGGCTTTTGATGGTCGAGGCAATTATACCTTAGGGATTCGCGAACAGATTATCTTTCCAGAAATTAATTTTGATAAGATAGATAAAGTAAAAGGTCTGAATGTTTCCATAGTGACGACGGCCAAAACTGACGAAGAAGGGAAAGAATTACTCCAACTTTTAGGTATGCCCTTTAGGAGCTAATAAAATTCGCTGAAGAACCAACGTCTAAAAAGAAAGGATGAGTAGTGGCCAGAACTGCCTTAATAGTTAAAGCTAAGAAAAAGCCAAAATTTCGAGTGCGCGCTCACCACCGCTGCCCTTTATGTGGCCGGGCCAGAGGGTACTATCGCAAGTTCGATCTATGTCGGATTTGCCTCCGCAATTTAGCTTCCCGGGGAGAAATTCCGGGAGTGATTAAATCAAGCTGGTAGGGAAATTAATCGGGGAGGATAGGCATGGTAATGACAGACCCCTTAGCTGATATGTTGACCCGCATAAGGAACGCGAACAAAGCGAAGCATGAGAAAGTGGATGTACCCGCTTCCAATTTAAAAGCCCAGATTGCGCGGATTTTGAAAGAAGAGGGATATATTAAAAACTATAAATTGATCAAAGATGGCCGTCAAGGAATTCTAAGAATATATTTAAAGTACGAAGGAGACCGGAAAAATCCGGTGATTACCGGATTAAAGAGGATTAGCCGGCCGGGCTTAAGGTGCTACGTGAAAAAAGAGGATATTCCCCAAGTGCTCCGTGGATTGGGTACGGCAATTCTTTCTACCTCCAAAGGGGTGCTCACGGATAAAGAGGCTCGTAAATTAAATGTAGGTGGAGAATTACTCTGTGAGGTGTGGTAAGGAGCTTTAAGGAGAAAGATATGTCACGTATAGGCAGAAAACCAATACCTATTCCGCAGGGAATAAAAGTGGAGCTGGACCTTCCTATTTTAAAGGTTTCCGGCCCCAAAGGAAGCCTTGCGCAAAAAATTCCCGAAGGCGTGGCGGTGACTATAGAGAAAGACCAGATTATAGTCCATCAACCTGCGAACCCCAAAAAAGGAAAAGCCTTACAGGGTCTTACGCGAACTTTGATTGCCAATATGATTAAAGGGGTGAGTCAAGGTTTTGAACGGGTTTTAGAGATTAATGGGGTGGGCTATCGCGTAGAACTTCAAGGGAATGTCCTTAATTTCAGCTTGGGATATTCCCATCCTATTCGCTTCCCTTTGCCGGAAGGGATAAAAGCAGAAGTGGATAAACAAACCAAATTAACCTTACGAGGAACAGATAAACATCTGTTAGGATTAACAGCAGCGGAGATTCGCCGTCTTCGCCCCCCCGAGCCATATGGGGGTAAGGGGATTAAATATGCTGAAGAAATTATCCATCGCAAAGCTGGTAAAACGGCGGTGGGCTAATTAACAAGGGAAGAAAAGTGCTGAGAAAAGAAAAAGAGATTGCGCGCCAAAGAAGAAAATTGCGATATAAAGATAAGGTAAAGGGCACTCCAGAGCGTCCGCGGTTGTGCGTATTCCGCAGCGCCCGGCATATTTATGCCCAATTAATCGATGATAGCCGGGGACATACTTTAGCGGCTGCTTCTACTCTCAGTCCGGAACTGCGGGAAGTTGAACGAGGCAAGGGCAAGATTGAAATAGCTAAAAAAGTGGGGGCCCTTATTGCTGAGAAAGCTTTAGCCCAAAATATCCAGAAAGTGGTATTTGACCGCAACGGTTTTTTATACCATGGGCGGGTAAAAGCCTTAGCGGAAGCAGCGCGAGAAAAAGGGTTGAATTTTTAATAAAAACCCTGCCCCAGAAGGATGTTTTGGCTTTGAAAGAGCTTAAGCTAATTTAAATAAGGACGTAGGAGAGGAAAAGTTATTTAAACGGAGGTAATTCATTGGCTCAAATTAATCCCGAAGAATTGGAGCTGGTAGACCGAGTTGCCCACATAAATCGGGTGGCCAAAGTAGTAAAAGGGGGGAAGAGATTTAGCTTTAGCGCTCTGGTGGTCGTCGGTAATGGCCAAGGGATCGTGGGGTTTGGATTGGGTAAAGCTCGGGAAGTTCCGGAGGCCATTCGCAAAGCCATCGAGCAAGCTAAAAAGAACTTAATCGCTGTGCCTATCACCCGGGGTACTATACCTTATGAAGTAGTGGGTGAATACGGGGCCTCCCGGGTGCTCTTAAAACCAGCTTCCGAGGGAACTGGAGTAATAGCCGGCGGTGCTGTGCGGGCCGTCTTAGAATCAGCAGGAGTGCAAAATATCCTCACTAAGTGTTTTGGTTCGCGTAACCCCCATAATATAATTAAAGCTACTATCCATGGCTTGCGTCAGCTAAAGACTCCAGAAGAAGTGGCGACCAAAAGGGGAAAAGTAGTCCCCGAGGTAACCTAAAAGGGAAAGATTTTAGAGATAATCCTAAACTGCTTTAGGTGGAAGAAAATGGGAGAAAAAATGATCCAAGTAACTCTAATTAAGAGTGAAATTAGTCAACCTGAAACGCAGAGGAGGACTTTGCGCGGCCTGGGACTGACTAAGATGCATCGCTCTGTGCGTTTACCAGATACTCCGGCTATTCGCGGGATGATTAGAAAAGTCAGCCATTTGGTCAAAGTGGAAGAAATTTAGAGGTTGGGCTTATGGAACTTAACGCATTAAAGCCGCCAGCAGGCTCAAGAAAGAAAAAAAAGAGAGTGGGACGGGGAGATGGCTCTGGGCATGGAGGCACGGCCACCCGGGGTCATAAAGGGCATAGAGCTCGGGCCGGAGGAAAAAGCTCACGCGGATTTGAGGGTGGCCAGATGCCTTTACAACGCCGTTTACCCAAGCGGGGGTTTTCTAACCCATTCCGCCAGGAATGGCAAATAGTAAACCTCAAAGATTTAAATCGATTTCCAGCGGGGTCAGTAGTTGACCCGGCCTTACTCAGAGAATCGGGGTTGATCAAAAAAGGAAAAGAAAAGGTTAAGATTTTGGGAGAAGGATCTTTAAATTTTCCTTTGACGATCAAGGCTCACCAATTCAGTCTGGCAGCCAAAAGTAAGATCGAGGCGGTCGGCGGAAAAGCGGAGGTTATTTAAAGCGTGCTCCAGGGATTCCAGAACATTCCCAAGATACCGGAGCTGAAGCGCAGGATATTAGTTACCTTAGCCTTGTTGGCTGTTTATCGGATTGGCGTGCATGTGCCCACACCCGGAATCGATGCTACTGCTTTAGCCGCCTTTTTTGCCCAAGCCAAGGGCACGCTCTTTAGCTTTATAGACATGTTTTCCGGGGGGGCCTTCGAGCGTCTTTCAGTTTTTGCCCTGGGGATCATGCCCTACATCAGTTCATCTATTATCTTGCAGCTGCTTACGGTTGTGGTGCCCCACTTGGAGAGGCTTTCTAAAGAGGGGGAAGCAGGCCGGAAAAAGATCACCCAGTATACCCGGTATGGAACAGTTTTACTAAGTTTGATCCAAGGGTTTGGGATCAGTATCGGTCTGGAAAGGATGACAGGTCCTGGCGGAGAATTAATCGTCGCCGAGCCGGGCTGGGCATTTCGTTTCATGACCATGATTACCCTTACGGCAGGAACGGCCTTCATCATGTGGTTGGGGGAACAGATTACCGAACGAGGAATCGGCAATGGTATTTCCTTAATAATTTTTGCTGGGATTGTAGCGCGGATGCCTACGGCCATCAGTAATAGTGTCCGTCTCATCCGCAGCGGCGAGTTAGGTATTTTGGTGACTATATTTTTAATCGTGTTCATGGTCGCCGTAGTGGGGGCCATAATCTACGTGGAAAGAGGGCAAAGGCGCATACCCGTACAATACGCTAAACGCATTGTCGGTCGCAAAATGTACGGTGGTCAAAGCACCCATTTGCCTTTGAAGATTAACACCGCCGGTGTTATTCCGCCAATTTTTGCCTCTTCCATCATCATGTTTCCCGCTACGATTGCCAATTTCATGGAACATCCCTGGATGAAAGCAGTGGCTAACCAATTGGCGCCAGGTTCTTTAGTTTATGAGCTCCTGTATGTAGGGTTTATCTTCTTCTTTTGCTATTTCTACACGGCCGTGACTTTTAACCCCACGGATGTAGCTGATAATATGCGCAAGTATGGTGGTTATATTCCAGGGATTAGGCCTGGTAAAAAAACGGCCGAGTTTGTAGATCGAGTGCTCACCCGGATCACTTTTAGCGGAGCCATTTATGTTTCGGCGGTCTGTGTCTTGCCGTCTATTTTAATTACTAAATTTCATGTCCCTTTTTATTTTGGCGGGACGGCCCTATTAATTGTGGTCGGTGTTGCTTTAGATACGGTAGGGCAAATTGAATCGCATATGTTAATGCGTCATTATGAAGGATTCATGAAACGGGGGCGGATAAAAGGAAGAAGGTAGAGGATGAGCCTTTTTTATTGGCCAGCTGAGGAAGAAAGGATAATACTCAAATCGCCCCAGGAAATCGAAAAAATGCGCCGGAGCAATCAAATTGTGGCCGAAATCTTAGCCGAGATCAAAGAAGCTGTCCGGCCGGGAATTACCACGCGGGATTTGGAAGAATTGGCGGAAGAACTTTTAGCCAAAAAAAAAGCCAAGCCGGCTTTCAAAGGTTATAATGGCTTTCCCGCGTCCCTATGTACGTCTGTGAATGAAGAGATTGTTCATGGTATACCATCGGAGCGAGTCTTAAAGGAAGGAGATATCCTGAGTCTGGATTTTGGGGTTATCTATGATGATTTTTATGGCGATGCGGCCATTACTTTGCCCGTGGGTCAGGTTTCGCCAGAGGCGGCTAGATTAATGCGGGTGGCTGAAGAAGCCCTTTATTTAGCTATTGAGCAGGCTCGCCCGGAAAATCGTTTGCAAGATATTTCGGCAGCTATTCAACGTTATGTGGAGAGCCAGGGATTTTCGGTAGTGCGGGATTTCGTAGGGCACGGTATAGGCAAGCATCTGCACGAAAAACCACAAGTGCCCAACTTTGGTTTGCCCGGGCGGGGAATACGGTTACGCCCGGGGATGACTCTGGCCATCGAACCTATGATTAACGCTGGGGGGCATGAAGTAGAAATCTTAGAGGATGGATGGACAGCCGTTACGAAAGATAGAAGCCTTTCGGCCCATTTTGAACACTCGGTGGCTATAACGGAGAATGGGCCGGACATTTTGAGTAAGATTTGATGGTAAAAAAGATGGCACCTGAAAATTGGCTGTAGTGGAGAAGAGAAAAGATGCCCAAAGAAGATGCTATAGAAGTAACCGGAACAGTAATCGAAACTTTGCCTAATGCCATGTTTCGCGTAGAGTTGGAGAATGGGCATCGCGTATTAGCGCACATCTCTGGCAAAATGCGGATGCATTTCATTAAAATATTACCTGGGGATAAAGTAACCGTAGAACTTTCACCTTATGATTTAAACCGGGGCAGAATAATCTATAGAGAAAAAGAAGGGGAAGGGCCAAGCGCGGGGCAACGGATGAAGAAAAGCCGAGGTTGAACTAAGGTTGAACCAGACCTGAACCAAAAAGAAAAAGGTTATTGAAAGTAGAGGTAATTCCATGAAAGTGAGATCTTCCGTTAAAAAAATCTGCGATAAATGTAAAATCATTAAAAGAAAAGGCGTGATCAGGGTAATTTGCCAAAACGCCCGCCATAAACAAAGGCAGGGATGAAAAGGCCTAAAGGAGGTAAAAATTGGCTCGGATTGCTGGTATTGATCTTCCCCGCAACAAAAATATAGAGATTGCTTTGACGTATATTCATGGCATTGGCAGGTCTACCGCCCGTAAGATTCTGGAGATGGCCCAGGTTAACGGCCAGCGGAAAACGGACGAATTAACGGATGCGGAAATAGCAAAAATTAGGGAAGCTATAGATCAAAGTAATTTGAAGATCGAGGGAGATTTACGGCGAGAAGTCTCCATGAATATAAAGAGGCTGATGGACCTGGGTACCTACCGTGGTCTGCGACATCGTCGTTCCTTACCTGTGCGGGGGCAGCGCACGCATACTAATGCCCGCACGCGCAAAGGGCCGCGTCGCCCGATTGGGGGCCGCAAGAAGTAAGGGGGAAAAATGGCAACGGAAAAAAGCACCGGAGGAAGGAAAAAAGAAAAACGTAATATTCCTCATGGCATCGCGCATATTCAATCCACTTTTAATAATACAATCGTAACTATTACTGACGTAAATGGTAATGTCATCACTTGGGCGAGTGCGGGGAGCGTGGGTTTTAAAGGTTCCAGGAAAAGTACTCCTTTTGCTGCCCAATTGGCGGCCGAGCAGGCTGCTAAAAAAGCCATGGAGCAGGGAATGAAAAGTATTGAGGTTTACATAAAAGGGCCGGGCGCCGGCAGAGAGGCCGCCCTTAGATCTCTTCAGGCTGCGGGGTTGCGGATTGATCTTATTCGGGACGTCACCCCTATACCCCATAATGGTTGTCGCCCACCCAAAAGGCGGCGAGTGTAAATCTCAGAATGAGGAGTAAAAAGAGAGGAGGAGCAAGTTGGCCAGATATACCGAATCAGTTTGCCGCTTATGCCGACGGGAAAATTTAAAACTTTATCTAAAAGGCGACCGCTGTTATTCTGACAAATGTGCCTTGGAAAGACGCAACTATGCGCCCGGTCAACATGGTCAAAGTCGGCCCAAGTTCTCTAGCTACGGACAACAGCTAAGAGAAAAACAGAAAGTGAAGCGGATGTATGGCTTGACGGAGAAACAATTTCGCAATTTTTTTGAGCGGGCCGAAAAACAAAAGGGAATTACAGGAACAAACCTATTAGTTCTTTTGGAAAGACGCTTAGATAATATGGTCTATCGTTTAGGGTTTGCTCATTCGAGACGCGAAGCTCGACAAATTGTCCAACATGGCCACTTTTTGATAAATGGCCGCCAAGTAAATATACCTTCTTATTTAGTTAAAGTTGGAGACGTGATCGAATTACGAGAAAAAAGCCGCACCAATCCCAGGATCATTGATGCCCTGGAAGGCGTAGCGCGCCGAGGGATTCCCTCTTGGTTGGAGCTGGATCGGGAAAACTTTCGGGGACGAATTCTGGCTTTGCCCCAAAGGGAAGACATAACTATGCCCATTAAGGAACAATTAATTGTGGAGTTTTATTCAAAATAAAAGGCTTTTAGCGCCGGAATTCCCGATCAAGGAGTATCCATTATGTATAAAAATTGGCAATCATTAATTAAACCAAAGGCTGTGGAAGCCGACCAAGAAACACTTAGTCCTACTTATGGTCGGTTTCACGTAGAGCCTCTGGAACGGGGTTTTGGTATTACCATCGGCAATTCTTTGCGCCGCATTCTACTTTCTTCTTTGCAAGGGGCAGCCATAACTGCTGTGCGCATCAAAGGTGTACTCCATGAGTTTGCGACGATTCCAGGAGTGCGGGAGGATGTGACGGAAATTATCTTAAATTTAAAAGAAATTTTAGTGAAATTACATGGTGATGGGCCAGAGACTCTCTATTTAAAAGCGAATAAACCTGGAGTAGTAAGGGCCCAAGATATAAAACCTAACCCCAATGTAGAAATTTTGAACCCAGAACACCCTATAGCTACACTCTCGAACGATGGTGAATTAGAGATGGAGATGGTGGTTAAATGGGGCAGAGGATATGTTCCGGCCGAACGGAACCGCGATGAGGAAGCTCCGTTAGGAACTATTCCGATTGATGCTATTTTCTCGCCTATTCGCAAGGTCAATTATATGGTAACCCATACGCGAGTGGGACAGATTACTGATTATGACCGCCTAACGATGGAAATTTGGACCAACGGGGGTGTAGCTCCGGCTGATGCTTTAGCTTATGCCGCTAAGATTCTTAAAGATCAGGTAAGTGTGTTTATAAATTTCAACGAAGAAGAAGCTGTCCCCAAGCCTAAACCCGCAGAGGAAAGGCCCAAACTTAATGAGAACCTTTTCAAGAGCGTGGAAGAGCTGGAACTTTCTGTTCGTTCCGCAAATTGTTTAAAAAATGCGAACATTAAATATATCGGGGATTTAGTGCAAAAGACGGAAGCGGAGATGTTGAAGACCAAGAATTTTGGCCGCAAGTCGCTGAATGAAATCAAAGAAATTTTAGCTGAGATGGGCTTAAGTTTGGGAATGAAATTGGAAAATTGGCCTCCACCTGAATTGCAACAAAAACAGGAAAAGAGTGCTTAAAGAGGGTAAAGAAGATGCGTCACCGAATTGCTGGTAGAAAGTTGGGTAGGACCACTGAGCATAGATGGGCAATGCTCCGGAACTTAGTTACCTCGCTGTTTGAACATGAAAGAATAAAAACGACCGAAGCCAAGGCCAAAGAACTTCGTCCGTTAGCAGAAAAACTAATTACTTTAGCGAAAAGAGGAGATCTCCATGCCCGACGCCAGGTCTTGCGGGTAGTGCGGAGCCCAGAAATTGTGCGCAAACTTTTTGAGAAGATATCACCGCGGTTCCAAATGCAGAATGGGGGATATACGCGCATCATAAAGTTGGGAAATCGCCCAGGAGATGGAGCTCCTGTATCTCTTATAGAGATAATCTCCATGGGTGAAGAGCAGAAGGCCATGAAAAAGAGGCGGGCCGAGAGAAGACGCGAGAAAGAAAAAAAGAAAAAAACGGAAGTAATAACCCCTCCTGAGCCCACAGGCAAACTTTAAAAATATTAAGGCGAGGAAAATTTTTCCAGTTTATTTTTTGAGCTCCAAATGATAGAGATTAATGAGCTCACCTTTTCCTACCCGTCCCATTCGGGGACGGAAATCCCGGTTTTTAATAAACTTAATTTATTTATTCCCCGGGGGCGGTACGTCTCCCTAATGGGCCCTAATGGGTCGGGAAAGACCACCTTGGGGAAACTTATCAAAGGTTTAATTTCTCCTCAGGAGGGTTCGATCCGGATTGCCGGAGAACTTTTGCATCCGGGGGAAATTTCGCCGCGCGTGGGGTACATTTTTTCTAATCCCGAAAACCAAATTGTCTGCGCGGTAGTAGAAGAAGATGTGGCCTTTGGTTTGGAAAATATGGGATTAGATCGGGAAACCATTGCGGAACGGGTAGAAAGGGGCCTAGCCCTCGTGGGCATGCAAGATTATCGCTGCGCGGCTCCCCATCACCTTTCCGGCGGCCAGCAGCAAAAGGTTGTCCTGGCTGGGACCTTAGCTATGGATTGTGAAATCCTTATTTTAGACGAACCTACCTCTATGCTTGATCTGCGAGATCAAGAAGAGATATTAAATTTGCTCGCCCAAATTCATGGCCAAGAAAAGAAAACCATCTTGCACATTACCCACTCTTTTTCCGCCGCTCTAAGGGCCCAAGATTTTATTTACTTGGAAAAGGGCCAAGTTTTATTTTATGGGTCGTGGGAAGAATTTTGGCATAAGGCCTTTGTGAGTAATTCATTAAAATTGACTTATCCTCCCCTTTGGGAGTTACTCCGGAAATTAGGAGCAGAGGGGTGGGCCATTCCTTCCTGTTTACATTCTCCAGCAGAAGCCAAAAAATACCTTATCGAGGTCTTTTCTAGGTCGCCTGCTGACTGACCGCCGATCAGTTTTTAATTAATCCATGAAGTAAATTCTTAGAAAAATTTTCTTGCCCCCTTCACCGCTACCCCAGGGGGAGCGGTAGGATGACGTTACAACACCGCCTCCCTATTTTAATAAACGCTCGCTTCAGGAAGGGGTTAGGGCAAGGGTAAGGATGCATTTTGGCTTGACATGGGTCTTTTGGTAAGCATATAATTTTGCATAAGATTTTAATCCTTGGGGAGAAAGGAGACGAAGATGCCTGAGCAGAAGATTGGGGAAGTAGTAAAATTTTTTGCCAAGCCAAGTGTCGCGGCCGTAAAGATTTTAGAAGGTGAGCTACGCGTGGGAGATCGCATAAAGATCAAAGGCCATACTACGGACTTTGAGGATCAAGTAAACTCCATAGAGATTGATAATAAACCCGTAGAAAAAGCTGCTCCTGGGCAATTAGTAGGCATCAAAGTTAAGGACCGAGTGCGCGAGAAAGATATTGTCTGGAAAATAGTAGAGTAAGGGGGAGATTTCATCAATCAACCACTCATTTGTCTGGAAAGAATTTCTTATACTTATAGTCGAGGAACTTCCTTCGCCAAGGATGCGCTGCAGGAGATTTCCTTAAATATTAATGAAGGAGAATGTGTTGGGATTGTCGGGGGGACTGGATCGGGAAAAACTACTTTAGCTCTCCATTTTAATGGTCTCTTAAGACCCGCGCAAGGAAAAATTTATATAGCGGGGAGAGAACTGAATTACACACCCTCAGAATTAAAGGAAATAAGGAAAAGAGTCGGCCTCCTCTTTCAGTATCCTGAACATCAGCTTTTTGGGAAAAATGTTTTTGAAGATGTTTCTTTCACTTTGGTCCGCCATAAAGAATTATCCCCCTCCGCAATAAAAGAAAAAGTAAAGGCGGCCTGCGCTTTAGTTGGCTTAGGAAAGGAAAATTTCTGGGACAGATCGCCTTGGGAACTCAGCCGCGGAGAAATGCGGCGAGTAGCCTTAGCAGGATTATTGGTTCAGGATCCCCAGGTATTGATTTTGGATGAACCTACCGTGGGTTTAGATGTCCAAGGGAAAAAAGAAATTCTGGCCTGGATTAAAACTTTTCATAAAGAGGGCAGGACGGTAATTATCATTGCCCATGAAGTGGAGGAGATTTTAGATTTGGTGGATAGGCTAATCGTTTTAGATCAAGGCCGAATATTGACTGGAGGTACCCCGGGTGAAGTTTTTAGTCATCTTTGGCTAAATCAAAAATATACTTTTCTAATTCCTCCTCTTTATCAATTGAGTTTAGAACTGCGAGATAAGGGGGGGAGAATTCCGGCTCGAAAATGGCGGAATGAAGAAATTATAGATTTTTTCCTCGCGGAGGTCCGGGGACAAAAGGAAAAGAATAAAAATAATTGAGATGATTTCCTAATTCATTTGAATAAGCCATGGTGGCCACCATGGCTTATTCTTTAATTGCGCCTCGCTTACCTTCGTCGGAGACAGGACCAAGGCAGGCCAGAGGCGGGGCTGGCTATATCAAGCTATTGGCCAAAAAACTGATCGACGGTCATCATCGAATCAACTTGCTAACTTTATTAATCTTGTGGTATTAAAAAATCTTTATCAAATATAGGGGATGGTGAGGCTGATTTTGACGCTTCTCCTTTAATAAAAGGAGCATAAATGGAAATTAGAGTTTTAGGTTGTTTCGGGGGAGAACTTCCTGGATTCAGACATTGTTGTTTGAAAATTGATGGCAGGCTATTACTGGATGCTGGAGCAATCACGCCAGTTCTTAATTTGCGCGAGCAAAAAAAAATATATTATATTTTGGTTACCCATACGCACTTGGATCATATTAAAGACATACCCTTTTTGGCTGCCAACCTGATCAAAGAAAAAAGCCTGCGGCGGCCTGTATATATTGTTAGTACGGCGCCAGTCATAGAGTTGATCAAAACCCATCTTTTCAACGATGCCCTTTGGCCCGATTTTTCGGCCTTACCCACTGTGGAATGGCCGATCCTCAAATTCATAGAAATAAAACCAGAAGTCGATGTGCCCATTGGCCAATATTTAATTAGAGCAATCCCAGTTAATCATCCGGTGCCGGCGGTGGGCTATTTTATAAAACAGGGGAAAAGCGCCATTATCTATACTGGAGATACGGGACCAAGTGACCAAATCTGGGAAGTGGCCAACCAACGGCCAGAATTGAGAGCTTTATTAATCGAAACCTCCTTTCCTAATAAATTAAGCGCTATGGCTCAAAAAAGTGGTCATTTGACGCCCCGTTTGCTCAAAGAAGAGTTAACTAAACTTAAACGTAGAGATTTAACCATATTGTTAGCTCATATGAAACCTCAATATCTGCCCGTATTGCGGAAAGAAATAAAAAAAATACCCTATCCGCGAATTTCTTTATTGCGCCAGGGGGCGCGTTATTATTTCTGATTATGGAAGTATTCGATCAGCAGTGGCTCCAATGTCAAGCCTGTCGCGAAATTCTCTACCGAAGAGAAGTAGAGCGCAACCTGCACGTTTGTCCTAAGTGCCATTATCATTTTCGCCTTCCGCCGCGCGAACGTTTAGCCATGCTCTTAGATGAGGGAAGTTTTATAGAGCTAAACGCGGATTTAAGGCCTGGAGACCCTTTGCAGTTTAAAGATCGCCTGCGTTATGAAGAACGTATAGCTGAGTCCCGCCAAAAAACAGGTGTTGCGGAAGCTATTATTACGGGGAAAGGAAAGATAATGGGGCAATCCGTGATGATCGGCGTGATGGACTTCGAATTCATGGGTGGCTCTATGGGTTCCGTAGTTGGCGAAAAGATTGTCCGGCTTATCGAAGCGGCCTTAACCGAAACAGTGGGGGTCGTTATCTTCTGTGCTTCGGGGGGCGCCCGCATGCAAGAAGGGATAATTTCGCTGATGCAGATGGCGAAGACCAGTGCCGCTATTGCCCGCTTGAAAGAAAAGGGATTGCCTTATATTTCGGTCCTGACCGATCCCACCACCGGAGGGGTATCGGCGAGTTTTGCTATGTTAGGGGACATTATCTTGGCCGAGCCCAAAGCTATTATCGGCTTCGCCGGCCAAAG
Source organism: Thermodesulfobacteriota bacterium (assembly GCA_049699975.1). GTDB lineage: Bacteria > Desulfobacterota > SM23-61 > SM23-61 > SM23-61 > CAZAGD01. Next base: position 12,487 of record JBNAWB010000015.1, on the reverse strand, counting down.
AGTCATCGAACAAACTATTAAGCAAAAACTACCCGAAGGTTTTCAAAGAGCCGAGTACTTATTTGCCCGAGGAATGATCGATTTAATTGTCGAAAGGAGGCAGATGAGAGAAGTTTTAGCGAACCTCCTCTCCTTACTGCTCAAAAAGTAGTTTATATGCCGCCAAATAAAGTATCTTACCAGGAGACTTTAAATTACCTTTTCGGCCTACAACGGTTTGGGATTAAATTAGGATTAACCAACATCAGTATTTTACTCAGAGAATTGGGGAACCCCCAATCTGGTCTGCCGGCCGTGCATATAGCTGGTTCTAATGGCAAGGGGTCTACGGCCGCCTTTTTGACATCTATTTTGCGTCAAGGAGGTTGGCGGGTGGGCCTTTATACTTCCCCCCATTTGATAGATTTTACCGAACGGATTCAAGTAAATGGTCAACCCATTCCCATCTCCCGAGTCGTAGAGTTGACTAGGTATGTCCGCGCTATAGTGGATAGGCTAATCAGCCGAGGGGAAATTGATTTTACCCCTGCTAATGGACCTTTATCCAAAGAGGTGGACTTGAAGAAAGCTTATATAACTTTCTTTGAATTTACCACGGCCATGGCTTTCTTATACTTTCGCGAAAAAAGAGTAGACATAGCCGTTATTGAAACCGGCTTGGGGGGCAGATTAGATGCTACTAATGTGCTTGACCCTTTAATTTCTTTAATAACGCCGATATCCTTAGAACATAAGCAATATTTGGGCCGTACTCTGCGCCAAATTGCTTGGGAGAAAGCGGGGATTATCAAGCCCCAACGTCCAGTTTTTACTTCGGCCCATCAGCCCCAGGTCTTAGAAGTTTTGCGCCAGCGGTGTGCGGAGCTTAATTCGCCCTTTTATATTTGGCGCAAAGATTTCCAGGCCAGAAGACGTGGACCCGGGGTGATCGACTTTCGGGGTAGAAAAAACTTCTGGCCCAATTTAACTTTGGGCTTATTAGGAAGTCATCAAATAGTAAATGCCTCTTTAGCCTTAGCCGCGGCAGAGGCATTGAGCGAACTGGGGTATCCCCTGGAGGAAGAACAGGTTAGAAAAGGTGTCCGGCAGGTAAAATGGCCAGGAAGATTGGAAATAGTCGGCGATAAGCCGCGCGTTCTCTTAGATGGAGCCCATAATCCAGCCGCTACTAAGATTTTAAAGAAAGCTTTGCAAGAAGAATTTCCCCGGCAACGACTTATTTTAATCTTAGGGATCATGGGGGATAAAGATATTCGGCAAATGATGGCAAACCTCGTTCCCTTGGCCGACCTTTTGATTTTGACCAAGCCCAAATTAGAACGTTCTGCCTCGCTGGAAGTCTTGAAAAAAGAAGCGGCCATTTTCCAAAAGAAAATGATGGAAATTCCCGACGTGGCCGAAGCATTGGAAGGAGCCTTGGCTATCGCTGAAGACAAAGATCTTATTCTTGTTTCCGGTTCCCTCTTTACCGTTGGGGAAGCCAGAGCGCATTTAATAGAGAAAGGTCTGATTGAATCTTGAGTCAACGCTGGCTATTTATTTTCTCGGCGCTAGTTATCTTCTTTTTTTTGATATTGCCGAAAGCAGCAGCTCAGTTCGCCTCCGCAAAAGAGCATCAGTTTCCGGGGGAACCAATTCGTTTAAAAGCTGACCATATTTCCTACGATCATAATACCGACATTTATATCGCCGAAGGCCAGGTAGAAATTTGGCAAGGAAATACAAAATTGACTGCCGATCGGGTTGTGTTAGCTGGGCGCTCCCAGGAAGTTGAGGCGCAGGGTAATGTAATCCTCGTGCAAGGCGATGATGTTTTACGAAGTGCAAGGATGATCATAAACCTGGAAACGAATTTGGGTATAATTATTAAAGGTGCTCTCTTTTTAAAAAAGCAGAATTTTTATCTTCGCGGCGAAGAAATTGAAAGGGTAGGGGAAGACACCTATCGAATTCGAGAAGGTAGTTTCACTACTTGCGATGGGGATTGGCCGGCCTGGCGCTTCCAGGCTAAAGAAACTTTGGTTACTTTGGAAGAATATGCTTCCGTATGGGGGGCTACATTTCAAGTAAAAAATGTTCCCGTGCTTTACTCTCCTTATCTATTTTTTCCAGTAAAAACCCAGCGCCAATCTGGGTTTTTGATCCCACGGATCACTTATTCGGATATTTCGGGATGGGAATTGAGTAATGCTTATTTCTGGGCGATAACCAAGAACATGGATGCTACTTTTTATCTTGATTTAGCTTCCGTTAAGGGCATAGGCGAGGGGTTAGAGTTCCGCTATCAAAGGCGCCAAGAAAGTGGCGGCAGATTTTATGGATACCACATTAGAGAATGGGAGGCTTATCGGCAGAAACGCTCAGAACAGTTAGACCGGACTGCTGACCGGTGGTATGGCGAATTTCAGCATGAAGAATATTTTGATCCTTCCTTTTATATCAAAGCGAAACTCCGCCATTTTAGCGATCGCCAATACTTAAGGGATTATGGAGTAACGGCCGAAGACCGCTTTAGCGAACAGGCTTATTCCCAAGTTTTACTGACCAAGAATTGGGAAAGTTTTGCTTTATTCGGAGAAGTACGCCATACGGTGGATTTGACTAAAGAAGATAAAACTACCTTGCAAAGATATCCGTGGTTAGAATTTAAAGGAATGCGCCAGCAAATTTCGAAGTCTCCTTTTTATTACAGCGTAGATTCAGCCTATGGATATTTTTGGCGGGAAGAAGGAGTAACCGGTCATCTCTTAGATTTATTTCCGCGCCTTTCCCTACCACTGCGCTTAGGGCCTGTGGAATTAACTCCTGATGTAGGATATCGGCAGACTCTCTACCTTAGCCGGAATGGAGAAGAAGAGACCTTCAGCCGAGGTCTACCTGTTCTGCAAGCGACGGTAGCGACCGAGCTGTACCGCGTTTTTGATTCTCCCTGGGCCAGCCTGCCCAAAATTAAACATATTCTGCGTCCGGAGATAAACTATACTTATATTCCCGAAGTTAGCCAGGAGAAAGTTCCCAACTATGATCTTCCTCTGCTTAAAGTTAACAGACTCAGCTATGGCATCGCCCAGCGCCTAATTGGTAAAATAACTACGGAAAAGAGCGGGCCTAAATTTCATGAGTTACTTTATTTGCGGCTGAGTCAGACGTATGATTTTCATGAGGCCACCCGGGAAGTTACTCCGGAAACACCTTCCCGCAAGCCTTTTGGGGTCCTTAATGGGCAAATTAAGATAAGCCCTCGGCAATATTTTTCCTTAGAAAATAACTCCACTTATGACCCTCATGAGCAACGTTTTTTAACTTCCTTTACTAACGCCCGCTTTTATGACGCCCGGGGAGATCAACTTCTCTTGGAATACGCCTGGGCTGAGGGCAGCCAAAATCAGCTCAATGGCCAATTGCAAATCAAACTTGCGCCCTCTTTGGATTTCGGCTATGAGATCAGGCATTCTTTTCTTGACCAAAAAACTATCGAGACAATTTATCGCCTCTACTATCGTCATCAATGTTGGAGTGTGGATATTTCTTATTCAGAAAAGCCTGCCCTTGCTGGCCAACCGGCCGAGCGCAAGACCATGTTAATGCTCAATTTAGTAGGGGTCACTTCTGTGGGTAAAGGTCAATAAAGACTAAGCCAACCTGACTTCCACCGAATTATCATAGAAAGTACTCCCCCTTCCCTGCTGACCAGTTAATCTTGGAGAAGTATGGGCGTTTACCGAGCGTTTATTTCTTTAGCCATCAAAATCTCCTTTCTTTAATTACCCAGCTAATCTTCTTTTCCCAAACGCGGATTTTGCGGGCAGACAATAGGGCGACCGGCCCGCATTTCTTCTGTACAAGTATTACAGTAATGGCAAAAAATTATGTCCTTCTCTTTTTTAGCCTGCACCTTTTCGGGCCAATAAGGATCAACTAGAAGTTGCCTGGCTAGGGCAATTAAATCGGCCTTTCCTTCGGCTAAAACTTTTTCGGCCACCTCTGGCGAGTGCATCTTGCCCACGGCGATAACGGGCTTAGAAATATGAGCTTTAATTTGGGCAGCCAAATGAGCATGCGTAGCCGCAGGGGCGGAACCATCGGGAATAGAAAGGGCTGAAGCAGCGCCAAAACCAGCGGAGACATCAAATATATCCAAGCCATTTGCTTCCAGATTCTGGGCTAAGAGAATACTTTCTTCTATAGTGGTACCGCCGGGAAGGCCATCAATAGCACTATGCCGATAAAGAAGGAGAAAATTTTCTCCAGCTACTTGGCGCATAGAAGTTATCAATTCTTTAGCCAGACGTAAACGTTTTTCTACAGTTCCTCCGTATTCATCTTGACGTTGGTTCGTTAAGGGAGAAAAAAACTGGTTAATGAAATAGCCGTGAGCCCCATGGACTTCGACTCCATCAAAGCCAGCCTGCCGACATATGCCCACAGCTTGAGCAAATTTTTGAATTACTGTCTTAATTTCCCCTATGGTTATTTCGCGGTATTTTCCGCACGGAGAAGGGGCGACAGCCTGGCCGTTTAGTTCATTTCCATGCCAAAGTTGAATAGCAATTTTGGCGCCTTCGGCATGGACTTTAGCCACCAAAGGGGCCAAAATTTCCGCGGTGCCTGCTTTCAAGAAAAAATCTACGGGCGTGCCCTGAACGATGATTAAACCCGCTCCTCCGCGGGCACGTTCCCGAAAAAAATTAAGAGCCCTTGCGGAGCGGAGACCGAAATTTGTCACCACGGGGGCGAAGACAAGGCGATTTTTAATTTCTATTCCCCGGCAAACTAAAGGGGAAAAAAGATTAACCATATTCTCTTTACTCCTTTTTCTTTTCGGGGCCTAACAAATTTTTATTTACCATTTAAAGGAGTCCCTTTCTGCTCCTTTTAGGGCCAACTAAAAATTTATTTTTTCTAAGAAAAAGCACTTTAAATAACTGCTCTCAGGGAAATTTAAGAGCACTGGATGATCGGCGCTTTGCCCTCTTTTGTAAAGGACTTTCAAAGTTGTCTTCGCATCCCGCGCACATTCTCTCAAGATTTCCAAGAACCTCGTTTCTAACAGATTATATGAGCAAGAGGAGGTGACGAGAATTCCTCCGGGGCAGAGGAGGTGGAGGGCTCGGAGGTTTATTTCTTTATAGCCCCGTGAAGCTGTAGCCAAGTCTTCTTTGCTTTTAGCAAAAGCCGGGGGATCGAGAATAATCCCTTGAAAATTTCTTTCTTTCTTTTTTGCTTCTTTCAAGAAATCAAAAACATTATCTTTTACCAACTCCAAATTGCTTATTCCGTTAAGGAGGGCATTTTCTTTGGCTAATTCCAGAGCCTCGGCAGAAGAGTCCACCCCTATGACCTTCACGGAATTTCTAGCTACTTGGAGAGCAAACCATCCTTGGTAGCAGAAGGCGTCCAGAATATTCCCCTTTAGAACCTGGGCGGCAAGCAGGCGGTTTTCTCTTTGGTCCAGAAAAGCTCCTGTTTTTTGTCCCTGATATAAATCAACCCAAAAAGCGAGCTGGCCTTCAAAGATTTTTACGCGCGCAGGCAGATTCCCCCACAGGACTTTTTTCCCCAAGGGTAATCCTTCTAAGGCCCGCACCTGCAAATCATTCCTAAGGGTGATCGAAGTTGGAGAGAATATGTCCTGCAGAACCTCGATAAAAATAGATAATAAATTATCTGTCGCCAAACTCAGGGTCTGCAAGACAAAATGGTTATCATAGCGATCGACAATTAAAGAAGGGATACCATCGGCTTCACCATAAATTAGCCGGTAAGCATTTGTTTGGGCTAATACTCCCCTTTTTTGGCGAAAAAGATAAGCTTCTTGGATCCTTCTTTTCCAGAATTGGGCATTAATCTGTTCAGTACTGCGGGTGATCAACCGAAAGGCAATCTTTGATTGAGAACTATAGAACCCTTGCGCTAAAAACCTTCCCTTTTTATCTTCCAGAATTACGATATTTCCTGGAAAGGCGTCCTCTATTTTTTCCAGATCATCACGATACACCCAGGGGTGTCCTTGGCGCCACCAGGCCAGCCCCTTAGCAGAAATTACTAACCGCCCCATGGAGATGGTTTTCCTTTTTTGGGTGTTGATTAAAAGTAAATTTTTCTATATTCTATCTTAAAAAGCGCAGAAAGGGGGAAATTTTTGGCCACTTCCAAAAGTAAACACAAACGGAAAAGACACTGGATACGTTTGCGGGCAAAAAGGCGTAAAGAGAGAAGAAAAGCTTTAGCTGCTGCCCAAATGACGGAAGCAGCCAAAGAGTAAAAAGAGCGGGCTAAGCAGGAGATGGGTATTAGCGGAATTTAAATTCTGCCGAGGGAAAGGACTAATTTAATTCTTCCAGGAGGGGGGAGTATTTTTTGTTCAATAATTAGAAATTAAAAGTGTCGAGGAGGGGAAATATGCATCCTTACCTGATCAGCGACTTGGTGTGGCCGGCTTCTTCGAAGATTGTTTTTATTATTCTGGATGGGTTGGGAGGTATCCAGATGCAGCCAGGTGGGGGTACGGAGTTGCAAGTAGCACATAAGCCTAATCTTGATCAGTTGGCTGCTGATTCGTCCTGCGGCCTGCTGGAGCCTGTATCTCCAGGAATTACCCCGGGGAGTGGGCCAGCCCATTTTGCCTTATTTGGCTATGATCCCATTCAATATAATATTGGCCGCGGGATTTTAGAAGCCACGGGTATAGATTTCCCCCTTACCGAAAAGGATGTGGTGGCCAGAGTGAATTTTGCCACGGTGGATAAAGAGGGCAAAGTCGTAGACCGGCGGGCAGGAAGAATTTCTACAGAAACAAACGCCCGCATTTGTCAAAAATTGAAAGACAATTTGCGCTTATCTGAAAAGGTAGAAATCATTTTGGCCCCGGTCAAAGAACACCGGGCTGTGTTAATTTTGCGTGGGGAAGGGTTGCAGGGGGAAATTGAAGACACCGATCCTGAAAGAGAGGGCATGGCTCCTTTAGAACCTAAGGCCCTGGTTCCGGCCGCGGAGAAGACGGCCTCTTTAGTTAAAGAAATAGTGCACCAAAGCCAGCAAATATTAGCTGATGAGGCAAAGGCCAATATGATCCTCTTGCGGGGATTTGCCAAACATACGCAATACCCTTCTTTTAAGGAAAGGTATGGTTTGCGGGCATTGGCTATAGCTGTATATCCTATGTATCGGGGAATAAGTCGTTTGGTGGGGATGAGTGTTTTGAGTAATGTCCGCAGTCATGAAGAAGAGTTCAGAGCTTTGGAAGAGAATTTTGCTGATTATGACTTTTTTTTCTTGCATATTAAAGAAACAGATTCGCGGGGAGAAGATGGGAACTTTGATGGCAAGGTAGCCGTGATCGAAGAAGTAGATCGATTTATACCGCGGGTCCGGGCCCTTAACCCCGATGTTTTAGTGGTTACTGGAGACCATGCCACTCCTGCCAAATTGCGCAGCCATAGCTGGCATCCAGTGCCTGTCTTATTACATTCTCCCTGGGCGTTGGTTGATGAGGTTAAAAAATTTGACGAGATAAGTTGTCTGCGTGGGATCTTAGGGAAGCTATCTTCTTTGAACCTCATGCCTTTGGCTTTGGCCCATGCGCGCCGACTAACTAAGTTTGGCGCTTAAGTTTGGGAAGCTGGATATTTTGAGTGGGCTTTAGCGGCAGAGAGGCTACTCTACCTCTGGAAAGCAGCCATGCGCGATTTTGAAAAAGAACGATTGGCCATGGTGGAAGAACAGTTAAAACGGCGCGGGATTCGCGATGGTCGAGTTCTGGAGGCGATGAGCAAAGTTCCCCGGCATACCTTCGTCCCCGAGGCGCATCGGGGGGCAGCTTATGAAGACCGCCCCTTGCCCATCGGGGAAGGGCAAACTATTTCGCAGCCGTATATGGTGGCTGTCATGACTCAATCTTTGGAGCTGAAAGGGGAAGAGAGGGTGTTAGAGATCGGTACGGGCTCGGGTTACCAGACAGCTATTTTGGCAGAATTGGCTAAAGAAGTTTGCACCATTGAAAGAATTCCTTTGCTCCTCGAAAGAGCCCAAAGCACTTTGCAACGCTTAGGATATGAAAATATTTTTTTTAAGGTAGGAGATGGTACTAAAGGGTGGCCGGAAAAGGCTCCTTTTGAAGGAATTATAGTCACGGCTGGGGCCCCGGAGATTCCCCAAACTCTGCTCGCCCAATTGGCCGATGGTGGCCGTTTGGTTATTCCGGTCGGGCCCAGGTATACCCAGACCCTTTATAAAGTTACGCGACGGGGAAAAAACTATAAAGAAGAAGATATCACCGGTTGCGTATTTGTTCCTCTTTTGGGGGAATACGGATGGAAAGAAGAATAAGGTGATATATTCTGGGAGAAGGGTTAAGAATTAATGTCTGGGAAGAAAGCTTTTTCCCTCTTCTCCGGAGGGTTAGATAGTATTCTGGCTACCCGTTTAATCATGGATCAAGGCATCGAAGTCGTAGGCCTTCATTTTATCACTCCCTTTTTCGGTTACCAACACAAAGGGCGGGAAGCCGAGCAAGTTGAAAAATGGCAGCGCCTATATGGAATTTCGGCCAGGATCATTGATGTTAGTGAAGAGTATATTCAGATTTTACGTCACCCCCGCTATGGGTTCGGGAGGAATTTTAATCCTTGTATCGACTGTAAGATTTTTCTTTTTTCCCATGCCAAAAAAATTATGGAAGCTGAAGGGGGTGATTTTTTAATCTCTGGAGAAATTTTAGGCCAACGCCCCATGTCCCAACGGAAAGATGCTTTACGGATTGTGGAGCGCGATTCGGGAACAGAAGGGATTCTGCTCCGCCCGCTGTGTGCCAAGAATTTAAAACCCACCCGACCCGAGTTAATGGGTTTAGTGGACCGAGAAAAGTTGCTGGCCCTGAGCGGTCGCAGCCGCAAACCGCAATTAAAATTGGCCGCGGAAATGGGCATCCGCAATTTCCCCACTCCGGCTGGGGGTTGTTATTTAACCGACCCCATGCTGGCTAAACGCTTCCAAAGCTATTTTGCCACGCAGGCTGAGATTTCTATTTCTGATTTGCTCTTGCTCATGGTAGGTAGACATTTTCGATTGTCCGCCGGAGCGCGGTTAGTGGTGGGCAGGAGAGAAGGGGAAAACGAAGAATTATTAAATTTAAAACAGGAGGGAGACCTTATTCTAAAATTGCAAGGAATTCCTGGCCCTTTAGGCTTAGTGCGGGGTGAAATTGGGGAAAAAGATTTACAATTGGCGGCAGCAATAATTGCGCGGTATAGCAAAGCCCGGTCCCGGCCGCATGTAAGTGTAGTTTATGGGTCGAATTTGGAAAACTTAAAGAGTTTTTTAATTGTTAAACCAGCCCAAGATGATGAGATTGACCCTTGGCGATGCTAAGGGGCCGGGGGTGGCGTGGTGGGTATTTTATCCAATTTATGCAAAAGATCCTGCGCCTTCTTGACTAAGTCGCGGTGTTGATCGTTCTTCCTGCGTCCAGGAAACTCTTCCCGGATTTTTAAACATGCTTTTTTAATCATGTTCCTATAGTTCTCGGAGAAAGAAATATTTCCGGCCAGGGATAAGCACTTTTCAAAAGACTTTAGGGCCGCCAGAGGAGCAAAAGAATAAAATTGATCCAGGCCTTGGGAGAGATAGATTTTGAATTGGATATTTTCATCCCCCGGTTTTTTTTCTAAGGCTTTGGCAAAAGCCTGCAGAGCCTTCTGGTAAAAACCGCCTTGGAAATATGATTCACCCGCGAGGAAGTATGGTTTGAATTCCTCTGGGCCATAAAGATGTTGGCTTAGAGTGCTCCAAGCATTTTTCCCTAAAGCTTCTTCCACCAGGTTTGTTTCTTCCAAAAAGAAACGGAGGAGCAAGCTATTTTCGCGGTATAAAAAGAGAAATTCTGGAAATTGCTCCATAAGGTTTTCCAACAAGTGGTTTATTTCTTCTATTTCCTTTTCCAAAGCTAATCCGGCATGGGAGATAATTTCTTCAAAGAGGCCAATTAGTTTCTTTTGAGAAGGGCTATGGCTTTTTCTCTCCAAAAAAGCTAAATATTTGGGTCCATAAAATTCTAATTGGTAAAGGTCTTCCCGCATCTTCATCGCCAGATGAAAAATCGAGCCGATTAATAAATCAAACAACTGCTCTCTTTCGGAAATCTGAGAGGAATTTTGGCGATATAAAAGGCGCGAAAGTTCTTTCAGACGGAAGAGGATACTTTGTCCCCGGTCATCCACAAACTTGGCCATATCGGCAAAATGAAGGGATTTATTTTTATACTGCTGGTATAGGTTACGGAAGGTCTTTATGGCCAAAAGAAAGCTTTGCACCAGCTCCACTATGCGGCGGTCTTTTTCCCTGGGGGCCAAATCATTCTTTTCCATAAACCCTCATCGGCAAAAATTTTATATCCGCCAACTGAAAAAAGCAAGAGCTTTAACATAATCCGTCACTGAAAAGTGGGAGAACTATAGTCAGAGGCACGCTCGAGCAGGCCAGAGGCAGGCATTCATTCAGAATCATGAGGTAGTGATTTTTCCATAGAACGAGGCGGCAGCAGTAGGGCAAGGGCTTGACCCTTGCCGCATGCGGCAAGCCATTAAGGCTTGCCCTACAAAATTTTTAAGCCACCTGCCCTTTGCCGGAAAATCGGTTATGGGCTTTGAGCAGCTTCTTCTCCCGCCGATGCTTCTTCATTCATGCCTGCCTCCGGCCTGCCTCCGGCCCGCCTCTGGCGCTTACAAAAATAAAAATTCCTCTAATAATCCCATCGTTCTGTGATGGATTACGCTTTAACCAACTTTTTGCTTGACATTCTTTGGGCGCTTTATGAACAATGGATAATAAAACTTTAGGCAAATGTTTTTTGGGCAGCAGTTGTTTATAGCCTGAAGTTAAAAGACGAAAAAAATATTCAATGATTTGTTAAAAGGAGGAGATTCATGAAAGTCAAAAAAGAAGAGCTTCGTCAGCGATTGCGCATTGCCCAAAGCAGATTAGAGGCAATCAATCAGCTTTTATTAGATCCAAAGTCGCGCGTGATCAATGATTTTCTGGAAGTAGTAGCTAAATATGGTACGCCCGAGGAAATCAATGCGCAGGCCGCGGGGGCGGGAAATTTGCCGCGCCTCATGGACCGTTTAGCCAAAGAAAATCCTGCTTATTATGGCGATGTGCAATGGCTCATAGAGAAGAGGGATGAAGGAGCATTTATTAGTGTGGAAGAATATCGGCGAATGATTCTGGGGGAGCGAGCAGCTCGGATGCGTTTCAAAGATAAATTTGCCGTCACCTTAGAAATCAGCGCCGCGCAGTATTTTCCTTGGATTATCGAAGAAGCAAAACAGGCCTTAGCCCAGAAGGAACTAATGCCCGGACGTTTCATTAGGGTACGGAAAATGAAAGAGCAGGAAGCTGATCAAGGCGATATTCTTGCCTTTAGCGCGGCTATGCGGGTCATGGGGGCCAGTTTTGTGGAAACCCTCGACACCAAAGGGACTGATGGGTCGAATGTGCATTTAGGTGGCCCAGAGACTATTACCGGATACTTCGGGGGCATTGGACAGCCTAATGAGCATGCTTTACAATGGCTCGATGAGTTTCTTTATTATTACACTAAATACGGAATCCGCCAAGTGCTGAATATAAATCCGGGTACAGTTTTATTGGGCTACTTGCTTTATAAATTGGGGATTGATATTGAATTTAAGATTTCAGTTTATATGGGTAATGATAACCCCTATTCCGCCTTTTGGACTTTAATGGCCGCTAAACTTTTTACGCGCAGTGATGGCACTTGTCCATTAGTGGGCTTCAATTTAAGTAACTCGGTAAACAATGAAACTATTGAAATTATCGCTGAAGTTCGTAAGTCTTTGGGTTTGGAAGAGGTGGTGCGTATTGAACACCATATTACGGAAACCTGGAAAAGTATTGTGCGGCAACCATACAATCGGCGGGCGGAGCTTTTGGCCCTGGCCGACCATGTAGTGAATATAGCTGCTAAACACGAGGGGGGCGAGATTGCGGTGGAGCAAACCCGGGAGCATCCTTCAGACATCTTAGATTATTTCCGTGATAAAAAAGAGATTGAAGCCACGGGAGAAATGCCGGCTTTATTGCGAAATTATTTGGATAAACATGAGTCGGTCAATTTAACTGCTCGCGCCCTTACTGAAAAAGGGCTCAGTTTCATAGCCGCCCCCCATCTTCATCATCGCCAAAGGAAGAGGGGGTAAAAAGGCGAAAAGGATTATAAAAGAAAAAATTTGGGAAGGCGAACAGCATTGTCAGAGATGGCCGCCATGCCGGGAAATGATCTCATCGATAGAAGCATTGTGAAATCCGGCTAAGCGCGTTAAAGCGTCAGCCCAAACATCTCTATCTCCCGCATCAATTTCTAAAACTTTTTCTAAGACTTCACGAATTGTTTCGTTGGGAATTACTACTTGGCCATCATTGTCCGCAATAATAAAATCCCGATCATGGATGACTACGTTCCCAATTT
>JBNAWB010000014.1:0-33088 GCA_049699975.1 Thermodesulfobacteriota bacterium | reverse complement strand
TAACCGATTTTCCGCAAAGGGCAGGCGGCTTAAAAATTTTGTAGGGCAAGCCTTTAGGGCTTGCCGAATGCGGCAATGGTCAAGCCCTTGCCCTACTACCTGCCGCCTCATTCCATGGAAGAAACCACTGCCTCATGATTCTGAATGAATGCCTGCCTCTGACCTACTTCCGGCCTGCCTCAGGCCATAATTCTCCCACTTTTCAGTGACGGATTACCTGACCATGCCCCAAATCCCCGAGGATGAGCACCTGCCCGCCCACACCTTTCAAAAATAATCATATTTTATTAATCATAGAAATTATTTGAGGAGGGCAAGAAGATGCCCAGGGAGACTCAAAAGAGAGACTTTTTTTTCCGAGCTTTTACTAATATAATGATAAAGATAAAAATTGCTGAGGGAGGAAGAATGCGTAAGGAAGTGATAAAAGCAGTTATAGTCGTTTTCGTGGCCAGTTTTTGTACCATGGTAATTGAATTAGTAGCCGGAAGAATCATGGCTCCTTATGTGGGCGTTTCTTTATATACTTGGACGTCAATTATCGGGGTAGTGCTGGCCGGGATCAGTATTGGGGCCTACTTGGGGGGAATTATAGCCGACCGCTATCCTACACCTCGTACCTTAGGGTGGTTGCTCTTCCTTTCGGGATTAGCTGCCTTATCCATTGCTCCTTTAACTGAGGCGGTGGCCCGTTGGCCCTTGCAAACCTCATTAATGTTTAGAATCCTGACCGTGACGACCATAATTTTTTTCGCACCTTCCTGCCTATTAGGGATGATTTCTCCGGTAGTAGTTAGGCTTTCTTTAGACCGCTTGGATAGGTCTGGAAATGTGGTGGGCAAGATTTATGCTTTTTCTACTTTAGGTTCTATCTTAGGTACATTTGCTACTGGCTTTTTTCTGATCTCTTACATGGGTACCAGAAATATTCTCTTACTCATGGCTTTGATCTTGATCCTTTCCTCGCCTTTCTTTGGGGGCGCTTTTCTCCGCCGACGCGTATTCTTGGTTCTCTTCCCGGCCTTACTTATTTTCCTTTGGTCTATTCATGGCCAAGCTTTTAAGAAGCAGAGGGATAATAACTCTTATTTCTACACCGAAACGGATTATTATACAATTGAGCTGAAACAACTGCAGAAGGAGGGCCGGACTCTGGAAGCAGTAATTTTGGATAATCTAATTCATTCTTATGTAGATCTGGAAGATCCTTTTCATCTCCAATATGGTTATGAGCGGGTATATGCCGAATTAGTGGCTTGGAAGGCCAAAAATAAACCTAACTTTCGGGCATTGATTATTGGGGGTGGCGGATATACTTTTCCTCGTTATCTGGAGGTCAAATACCCCCAAGCCACGATCGAGGTTATTGAAATTGATCCCCGCTTGACGGAAATAGCCCATGAGTATTTAGGCCTCCCCGCCGATACGCGTATTCGCTCTTATAATGACGATGCCCGCTGGATTTTGATGAATTTTCCAGAAAAAGGAGTTTACGATTTTATATTTGGGGATGCTTTCAATGACTTGAGTATTCCTTACCATTTGACGACCAAGGAATTTAACGCCATCATAAAATCCCTCCTCAAGCCTGATGGTCTTTTTATAGCTAATACTATTGACCACTTTGAGCGGGGGCTATTTTTGCCTGCTTATGTGCGCACCCTCCAAGAAGTTTTTGGGCGAGATAAAGTATGTTTAATTGCCGATAGTGATTTCGCCCGCATGGGTATCAACACTATTATCGCCGCGGCCAGTCCGACCAGGCAAGAATGGGTCGAGGTCAGGAGTAGTTCTGCCGGCCGCTGCTTTGTACTCGGGCCCCCGGAGCTTAATCAGAAAATGGCCCAGAGATTAAACGTAGTGCTTACTGATGATTACGCTCCCGTAGATAATTTGACTGCTCCGATGTTTGAAGAGCGGTTTGGCCGAAAAAAGAAAAGTTAAAGATCAAGACTCTTCTGGTTTGAGGCCATATTTCCGAATCTTCTGTTGCAAGTTTTGGCGGAACATTTGGGCACGGCGGGAAGCCTCCGAGATATTCCAGTTGCTTTCCCGCAGGAGATGGGTTAGGTAAAATTTTTCAAATTCACTCTTGGCAATAGTGTAGGGTGAATTTATCCAACTTTCTGGCGCCGTGGCCCTTTCCACCACCCGGGTAATGAATTCTTCGGGCAAATCAGAGATTTTAATGGTATCACCTTCGGCCATGGAAAGGGCATATTCAATGACGTGTTCAAGTTCCCGGATGTTGCCCGGCCATTTGTAGGCCATAAGCGCCTTTAGAGCTTGCGGATCAATTTTAGTTACTTGTCGAGTTCCTCGATATTTTTCTAAAAAATGATAAGCCAAAAGAGGAATATCATCTACCCGCTCCCGCAAAGGGGGTAAATGGATTGCGATTCCTTTAAGGCGGTAATAAAGGTCTTGGCGAAATTCTTTTCTTTCTACAGCTTTTTCTAAATCTCGATTAGTAGCGGCAATGATCCGAATATTTACGCGCATAGGATGGGTATCGCCCACCCGAAAAAATTCTCCTTCTTGGATAACGCGCAACAATTTCGCCTGAAAAGCAATGCTCGTTTCCGCAATTTCGTCCAAAAAAATAGTTCCCCCATCAGCCATTTCGATCAATCCGCGGCGAGTAGTTATCGCTCCGGTAAAAGCCCCTTTCACATGGCCAAAAAGTTCGCTCTCTAAAATTGTTTCGGCCAAAGAGGCACAGTTGATGGGTTGAAATATTTTTTCACGGCGGGGACTTAGTTGGTGAATAGCTTTGGCTACTAACTCTTTCCCTGTGCCCGTCTCGCCAGTGAGCAGGATGTTGCTATCTCCACTGGCTACCTTGCGCACCATATCCATGACCCGCTGCCAAGCCGGGCTATTACCGATGATGTTGGCGAAAGCACTTTGGGTATGAAGTTGCCGCCGGAGTAGAATATTTTCGGCCTGTAAGCGACTATGTTCGGCAGCTCTTTCGATGACCACTCTTACTTCATCCGGGGTAAAGGGTTTAGGCAGATAATCGTAAGCTCCTTTTTGGATAGATTCGACAGCGCTTTTGATAGTCGCGTACCCAGTAATCATGATGACTACTAAATGGGGTTGAATTTTTTTAAGCTCCTCCAAAAGCTGCAAACCATCCATCCCCGGCATACGGATATCGGTGATGACGATATCAAAATGTTCGGCTTGTACTTTTTTTAAAGCATCTTCAGCGCTAAGAGTAAAGGAGCAAAAATAGCCACTTTTTTTCAAAATAGCTTCTAATGATTTACAAGTATTAATTTGGTCATCAACGATGAGGACTTTACAATTAAATTCCATGGGCGAAGTATTCCTTTCGGCTGAGGGGAAAATCAATGATAAAAGTGGTTCCTTTACCTTCCTCGCTCTCTAATCGGTAATTTGCTCCATAATTTTTTAAAATACCAGAGACGATGTATAGCCCCAATCCTGTACCTTCTCCTGTCTGCTTAGTGGTAAAAAAGGGGTCGAAGACGCGGGAAAGATTTTCGCGCGGGATACCCACCCCATTATCTCGGATGGTGACCCTAATTAAAGGGCCCGCGTACTCCTGGGGTATAGAAAAACTTTCCGGAGAAAATTCAAGAAATTGCGTTTGGACAATAATCTTTTTTTCTTTCCGCAAAGAATCCCCCACTTTTCTTTCTCCATTTCCCTGAGCCTTTAGTCCATGAATGGAGTTTAAGAGAATATTGGTAAAAACTTGTTGCATCTGGCCTGAGTCAGCTCTAATTAGGGGCAGTTCATTAGCGAGGTCGAGTTGGACATCGATATCTTCTAAAGAACCTTGTTTGGCCAATAAAAGGAGGCTCAGGTTTATGGTTTCATTGA
Organism: Thermodesulfobacteriota bacterium; assembly: GCA_049699975.1. GTDB lineage: Bacteria > Desulfobacterota > SM23-61 > SM23-61 > SM23-61 > CAZAGD01. The sequence goes on along the minus strand of JBNAWB010000014.1, from coordinate 29,233 downwards.
GATCTATCCAAGAGAGGACTGGCTTGGTTTGGCGAGAAAAAGAGAGCAAGTCCGAGACTATTTTTCTGGCCCGCGTGGCTTCCTTAATAATGATATCCAAACTTTCCCGCTGGGGGTCCCCTTCTTCTGTTTCTTCACGCAAAAGATTGGAGAAAGTGAGAATAGAAGTCAAAGGATCATTCATTTCGTGAGCAACGCCAGCAGCCAAGCGGCCAACGGCTGCTAATTTTTCTTGCTGACTGAGCTCTTCTTGAGCTCGGCGTAGGTCATCCTCTAATTTTTTCTTTTCGGTAAGGTCTTTAATTATGCCTAGGGTACCCACTATTTCGCCGCGATCATCTTTAAGCAAGGAAGCGGAAATCAAAATGGGGATCACCCGCTCTTTCCCTACGATAGATGCTTCATAATTGACCAGGCGCCCTCTTTCTTTTAGAATGCCCATAATTTTTTTGGCCTCCGCATATCCGCCTAAGTAAAGTTGAGCCATGGGCTTTCCTAAAAGGTTATTTTCGAGATCGCCCTGCTCGCCGAACATTTCTTGGATACTCCGGTTAGCAAAGGTGATTCTGCCTTTAGGGTCTGTGGCGACAATTCCATCTACCGAACTTTGCACTATATTTTCCAAGGTATCTTTAGTTTTTCTTAACTCTTGATTAGATTGGGCAAGACTGGCTTGACTTTGCTCTAATGAGGCCACCATAGCATTAAAAGAGGCGGCTAATTCACCGATTTCATCCCGCGAAGGTATATTTACTCGTTGCGAAAAATCACCATCAGCAACTTTTTTGGTGCCGCTCACCAACATTTTAATCGGCTTGACTAGCAACTGGGATAAATAGAAAGCGAGAACAGCGCCAATAAGCGCCGCTTGAATGGCAAAGATGGTAGAATAATTCTGCGCTTTGCGGGTAGCAGCCTGAATGGGAATCCAGGCTATATTGGCTATTTGTTCGCTTAATCGTTCTAATTGTTGACTGTGGTTAAACAATCCCTCCATTATTTTTTCTGTGGGCGGGGGGGCGGCAGAAGAAAGGAGCTGGTCAATGGTGAGCTGGTATTGGTTGAGAACTTGTTGAGCTTGTTGGAATTTAGAGGCTATTTCTTTATCATCGATATTTTTATATTTTAAGAAAAACTCCCGTAGCCGACTGGTTAAGTCTTGCAGACGATAAAGGTAAAACTTCTCTCGATAAAAAAGGTAATTTTTTTCGTGTTGGCGCATTTCTAAAATATGGGCATAGCTTTGGTAAACCTCCCTGACCATCTGCGAGCTCTCGCTGATCCATTTAGAATTAATATAAAGAACTTCCGCCACCATAGCAGTTAGGATAGCCAAGGGGATAAAAGCCAAAAGGAGTTTTACTCCGATGCGCATAGCCGAAATACCTTTACTTTGTTAAGGAAGGAGAATTTATAATAATTATAAGACCAAATTAAAAAGCGAGGCAAGTGGAAAGGGAATTGGGCAACGAACTCGCTCAAAATTGGCCTGAAAATGGGAATACAGGCCAGGGAAAAGACCCCTGACCGTCGAACAGTTTTAAATTTCGCTTCCAAATGTGACCGGGCGGGAGGGGGAGAGGCGAAATTAAAATCGGCGGGGATAAGACTATCTTCCTCTTACCCACCTTTTTTCCGCAAAGAACGGCGGGGACAAGCCTGTCTGCTCCAGATAAGCTTAAATAATAACTCCTTTATTTTAAAATAGCTTCTTATCTTCCCCGCCCATCCCTATGAAAAAATAAGTGCCTCATTTTAATGAGCCTCTCCCCCTCCCGCCCTGAATTGCTCTGAAATTAAAAAAATCTAAAAAGTTATCAACGGTCAGAAAAGACCCTCTTTGACTAAATAAGGCGCCAGAAGTATAATTTTTATATGCTTCCCCAAAAGGAAATGCCTTGGCTCACCAGTTTGGAAGAGTTTAGGCAACGGTATCATCTCCCGTTAATGCCGGTAATCTGGGCGGTTACTTGTGTTATCATCAGCGCTTTAATCATCATAGGCCTTTATAGTTATTATAGCGCCGAAAAAGCAATTGCTCATCAGTTTAACAGCCAACAATTGAATATACTGAAGCAAACGGCCACCAATATTGAAAATTTTTTAATGGAAATTAAACATGATATTTCTCTTTTAACTTCCCTGCCTCGGGCGCAAGAACTTTCCTTAGAAAATAGGGAAGAGGCCATGAAATTTTTTCTTGATACCTTACATGGTAAAGTTGAATTTTTTATTTTTCAAGATGAAAAAGGTGCTTTCCTAAGTTATCCAGCTAAAAAAACCATCTCTTCTGCCCAAGGCCTCTTAATTTCGCCTATTTATTTTGAAAAATTAAAGAAGGAAAAAACTCCGCTAATTATAGAAAAAAGGGAAGCGGCAAGTATTGCGCCCGCGGGCTTAATTTTAATAGCAGCCCCTATTTTTTCCGGAAAGAACTTTCACGGAATTTTAGCTGGCGGCCTTAATTTTGAGATACTCAAAGAAAAATTTCTTCTTTCCTTACCCTTAGGAGCAAGGGGGTCATCTTGGCTAATTAATCAGGAGGGCATAATTTTAGCTCACGCCCAGACAAAGCTGCTGGAGGCGAAAAATTCTTCCGGAGGGAATCAATTCCAGCTCATGGGAGAGCGTCTCTCCCAGTTGCTAAGCAAAGAAATGGTTCGCCACAAAGCTGGAATGGGAGAAGAAGTCTTTACCTTGCCGGGTGAAGGAAAGGAAAAGATTAAATATCTTTTCGCCTATGCGCCCATTAAAGTGGGCGAGAATTCTTGGATTATTGCTTTAGTAACCCCTTATTCGGAAATGACCCAGATAGTTTGGGCCAGCTTTAAAAATTCTGTTTTTCTCTTGGCGATCATGGTGGGGACGCTTTTAATGGGCACTTATGTAGGCCATAAGATCAATCAAAGCCGGATCCGGGCTGAAGAAAAAGTAAAATGGAGCGAAGAAATTGTTAAAACGCAAAATCGTTTGCAAATATTATTTGATGGTTCACCAGATGCCATCGCTATAATTGATCAAGATTTTCGCATATCTATGCTAAATAAGACTGCCCTAAATTGGTATAAGAAGTCATTAGAGGATTTTTTGGGTAAAGTTTGCTATCAGGAATTCCAAGGTCGCTCGGAACCTTGCCCAAATTGCCCAGCTCAGGAAACTTTTAAAACAGGGAAAACCGCCTATCGCGATAGAGCAAGTCTGGTAGTTGAGGGAGTAAAAAAATATCTCCAACTTTATACATTTCCCCTGCCTGGGCAGAACGGGGAAGTCCAAGAAGTAGTGGAATACGTAAAAGATGTAACGGCAGAAAAGAGACTCCAGCAACAAATTATTCAATCAGAAAGATTAGCTGTGGTGGGCAAAATGTCGGCTAATGTTGCTCATGAGATTAAAAATCCTTTGGGAACTATAGTGTTAAATGCCGAGCTGTTGGAAGATGAGTTATCCCGCCTGGGGAGTGGAGAGACAGAAGAAGCTCGCCAGCTCCTAGGCATAATTAAATCAGAAGTAGATCATTTGCTGGAGGTAATTGAAGAATACCTGCAATTTGCCCGCCTGCCTAAATTGAAGCTGGAGGCGGGCAATATTAATGAAGTAGTCGCCAATCTTCTTTTTTTCTTAAAAGAAGAAGCCAGCGAACGGAACGTGCTTATCCAGGAAGAATTAGCAAATATTTTACCTCCGGTGCAGATGGATGCTAAACAGTTGCGCCAGGCCCTCTTGAATATTATCAAAAACTCCTTTGAAGCTATGCCCGAGGGAGGCAAGCTCACGGTCTCTACAGGCTATAAGGATGGCAGGGTAGAGGTTACTATTGCCGATACGGGTCGCGGCATTCCGGAAGAAAATTTAGATCTTATCTTTACCCCTTTTTTTAGCACCAAGCACGGGGGAACAGGTTTGGGTTTGTCCATCACTTCCCATATTATTCAAGAACATCAAGGAAGTATTAATGTCAAAAGCTACGTGGACTTGGGAACTGTTTTTACTATCTCCCTCCCCGCGCTGGCTACGGAGAACCAGTTTTCCCAAGAAGAGGAAAGAAAGGACATAAGCAATGGATAAGCCAGAGACAAAGAATATTCTACTTGTGGATGATCATAAGTCTTTCCGGGATTCCTTAGCCAAAGTGCTAAATGGCGAAGGGTATAAAGTATTCGCGGCTACTGACGGGGAAGAGGCTCTTGATATACTGCGCCAGGAACATATTAATCTTGTCTTGACCGATTTAAAAATGCCCAAAATGGACGGCGTAGAACTTCTCCGGGTGGCTAAGACTTTACATCCCGAAGTAGAAGTAATTTTGATCACCGGGTTTGGCACGGTGGATACGGCGGTCACCGCTATGAAAGACGGAGCATTTGATTATATCCAAAAACCTTTTAAGCCGCGAGATATTATTAAGCTTGTGCGCAAAGCTTTGGAAAAACAATCTTTGGTCTTGGAGAATCGCATTCTCCAAGAGCGGATTAAAGAATTTCAGAAGTTTGAGAAGATTATCGGCCAGAGTCCAGCCATGAGGAAAATATTAGAGGTGGTTGCCCAAGTGGCTCCCAGCTCAGCTACGGTGCTTATTCAAGGTGAAAGCGGCACGGGCAAAGAATTGATCGCTCAGGCCATTCATGATTTAAGCCCGCGGGCCCATCGTCCTTTTATTAAGGTTAGTTGTGCTGCTTTGCCGGAGACCCTTTTGGAAGCAGAACTCTTTGGCTATGAAAGGGGAGCATTCACCGGGGCCATAGCCCGAAAGGAAGGTAGGTTTGAGTTAGCCGATGGCGGTACTCTTTTCTTAGATGAGATTGGCGAAGTAAGCCCTACGGTGCAAGTGAAACTGCTTCGGGTCTTGCAGGTGGGGGAATTCGAACGTTTAGGAGGAACCAAGACATTGCGTGTCGACGTACGCTTGGTCGCGGCCTCCAACATTAATCTATTAGAAGCAGTAGAGAAGAAAACTTTCCGAGAAGATCTCTTTTCTCGTCTCAACGTGATTACCATCACTCTTCCTCCTTTGCGGGAAAGAGAAGGGGATATCCCTTTGCTTGCTTACCATTTTCTGGAAGTGTTTAAGAAAAAGAATAATAAACAGATTGAAGGCTTTGCTCCGGAAGCAATGGAATTGATGCTCAATTACCATTGGCCCAGAAATGTGCGGCAGTTAGAAAATGCTATTGAAAGAGCCGTGGTCTTAGGCAAGGGAAATTTTATTACTCCGGAAGATCTTCCTCCAGAAATAATAGAAGCGGTTAATATGCGCCGAAGTCAAAAAGGCCTTTTGGCAGATGAGAAGACAATTTCTATTCCTTTGGGGACTCCTTTAGAAGTAATAGAAAAGAGAGTAATCGAAGAGACGCTCCGCCATTCTCGGGGTAATAAAATTTTAGCCTCCAAAATCTTGGGTATTTCGGCCCGCACCATCTACCGGAAAATTGAAGATGGAAAGAAGGAGCCCGAAACCCAGAAAGAATAAACTCTGGCTCCAGGTTTAAAAACCCTCCAAATTTCCAAATTGTTTTTACAGATTCTCTTCCCCTGCCTATGAAGTAACGGGTGCCTCATTTTAATAAACCTCTCTCCCTGCCGCCTGAATTAGTTACGAATTTTAAAAGTGATCGACGGTCAGGTAAAGCAATTATTGACAATAAGGGAAGATAATGATATTTCCTTGAGAAAATTTTAATTAGGAGGGGTTAATTTTTATGCGAGGTACAAGAATATGCAACTAGCTCGTCGCCTGGAATCCTTGCAAGGCGTTTTAGTTATGGAAATGAATATGCGCCTGGCGCGACTTAAACAAGAGGGAAGGGATATCATTAACTTAGGAGTAGGTGATCCTGATTTCCCTCCGCCAGCACATCTCCTCAAAATTTTGGAAGAAGCTGTGCGCCACCCTAATTATCACCATTATCCAAGTTTTTATCCTAACCAGCCTTTAAGAGAAGCCATTGCCCAATGGTATAAGCGTCGCTTTGGGGTTGATCTCGACCCCATAAAAGAAGTTCTTCCCCTTCTTGGTTCAACTGATGGGCTCTTTTTGATTCATCTTTGCCTTCTGGATATGGGAGACTTAGCCTTGGTTCCTGACCCCGGTTATCCTTCTTATGAAGCAGCCGCAAAGATGGTAGGTGCCCAAGTAGAAAAAATTCCTTTATTAAGGGAGAATAATTTTCTCCCTAACCTTGACCAAATCCCTGAGCCTATTGCCCAAAAAGCTAAAATGATTTGGGTTAATTACCCAAATAATCCTACAGGAGCCACTGCTCCGCCTGAATTCTATGAAAAACTAATTGCTTGGGCTAAAGCGCATGAAGTATTTGTCGTCGCTGATAATGCTTATTCAGAGGTATATTTCGATAACTGCCCCCCGCACAGTTTCCTCGAGATTCCAGGAGCAAAAGAAGTGGGTGTAGAGCTTCATTCTCTTTCCAAAACTTATAATTGCTGTGGCTGGCGCTCGGGAATGCTGGTTGGTAATAAAGATATAATCTCAGCCTTGGGCAAAGTAAAAGCTCATTCCGACCGGGGTATGTTTTACCCCATGCAATTAGTCTCTATTGCGGCTTTGCAGAGCTCTGATGAGTTTATGGCTCGTCGGAATCAAATCTTCCAAGAGCGGCGAGATATTTTTCTGACGGGATTAAAGGAAATTGGATTAGAAGCATACCCACCCCAAGCTACTTTTTACCTTTGGGCGCGGGTGCCCCCAAAGTACACCTCCTTAGATTTCTGCTTCCAGGCCTTAGAAGAAGCCTATGTCTGGATGATCCCCGGTTCTCTATATGGCCAACGTGGTGAAGGGTATATGCGTATTGCCTTAACTCATTCTGCCGAAAAGCTAAAAGAAGCTCTTGTCCGCTTAAAAAAATTTTTCCAAAAATAAAAAAGGAGATCTTTATGATAGTCATGAATGTTAATGAAAAACCAGACCAGAAGATTGAAACTTACCCTTATAAAGGAAAACAGTATCCCGTTAAAGATGTTTGGATCCGCTGGCTTTCCCAGGCGGGGCCGAAAGATTCTGTAGAATATGGTTTGCGTTATTTTACTATCGGGCCGGGGGGAGAAATTCCCATCCATAATCACCTTTACTATCAAACCATGTACATCCTCTCGGGCAAGGTTAGATGCTTTAAGCATGATGCTGAGACTGATAAGATAGTTGAAGAGCGCGTTCTTGGTCCTAATGATTTCATATTTATCCCCACTAGGGAAGTCCACAGCATGAAAAATGAGAGTGCCCAAGAGCCCGTCACTTTTCTCTGTTGCATCGCTAATGTTTATGAAGGAGAAAGTATTTGAATCGGCAAAACAAAAAAGTTGAGGTGAGAAAGTGAATAAAATTGAAATATTACAAGCCACTTTGAGTGGGAAACCAGTAGGCCGACCTCCTTTCTCCATTTGGTATCATTTTGGGACTCAGCATGCTTCGCCCGAGAGAACTGCTCAGGTTCATCTGGAATTTTTCGATGCCTATGACCTGGATCTGCTAAAAGTCATGAATGATTATGATTACCCAATGCCCGCTGGTTTAGAAAGCATAGAGACTCCAGAGGATTTGCGGCAAATTAAGTATCTGGATATTTTCCAGACTCCAATGGGAAAGCAACTGCGAACCATAGAGATAATTGCCGCAGCTTTAAAAGGGAAAGCCTTTTTCTTTGATACGGTCTTCAATGCCTGGAACACCTTACGCCGTAGTCTGGCCAAGGAATTCATGCCCATCCTGATGGAGAAATACTCTGATCCGCTTCTGGAAGCTTTAAGCGTGGTCAATCGGAATCTTATCCAATATGCCTTAGCAAGCTTGCGATTGGGTTCATCTGGTATCTTCTTATCAGTGCCAGCTTCGGCAGACTTTTTAACTCGGGAACAATATGAAAAGTTCATGCGTCCTTTTGATGTGGAATTTTTAAAAGCAATCGCGGAGGATGGGAAAATCAATATCCTTCATGCTCATGGAGAAAAGTTGTATTTAGATCGTTTACTTGATTATCCAGTTCAAATTCTCTCTTGGGCTGATTTAAATGGAGGCCCATCTATCGCCGAGGCACGTAAATTGACCTCCTTGACTCTTATGGCTGGGATTGATCATGTAAGATTTCCATACCTTTCCATAAAGGCTTTACGTCAGCAAGTTAAATCAGCAATCTCTCAGGCGGGGAATACAAAGTTTATATTAGCAGGAGGTTGCGCCCTGCCCACTTATAGTTTTTCCTCTTTAATTCGAGCAACTCGGGATGCCGCCAGAAAGCCTTTTTCCACTTCGTAGGTGGAAAAAGTTTGTAAAAGGGAGCAAGTATGCCTGAAATACTAATTTGTGGCGCAGGGATAGCGGGTGTGGCGGCCGCTTATCATTTAAGTGTCAAGCAGGGGATTAGGGACATTCTGCTCATTGATGAAAGACCCCCTCTCTCGTTAACCAGTGATAAATCAACTGAATGTTACCGCAACTGGTGGCCAGGCCCAGGAGATGCTATGGTGAAATTTATGAACCGAAGTATTGATCTCTTAGAAGACCTGGCCTGCGAAAGTGGCAATTGTTTTAATTTAAATCGACGTGGTTATTTATTTGCCACCGCCGAACCTAGAAATCTTCAACGGTTCCAGGAGGTAGCAGAAGAAGAGGCCAAATTGGGAGCTGGACCAGTGCGTGGGCACTCCAAGTTCAATAACTCTTCTTACCAACCATCACCTCCTCAAAATTTTATCGATCAACTTGCCGGATCAGATTTGATCACTGACCAGGAATTAATTAAGAACAACTTTCCATATCTCTCCTCGGATACAATAGCCTTACTCCATGCGCGGCGGTGCGGTTGGCTCAGCGCCCAACAATTAGGGATGTATATGTTAGAAAAAGCCCGGGAACATGGAACTGTTTTTCGGCAGGCTCGTTTAGAAGGAATAAAAGTGGTTAAAGAAAAGATTGAAGCAGTTTTCATCCGCGAAGATGATCGCCAAGTTTTACTCCCTACACGTTATTTAGTTATTGCTGCTGGTCCTTTTCTTCCCCATGTGGCCCGCATGCTGGGCCTGGAATTACCAGTTTTTCATGAATTACACACCAAGGTTGTTTTCCATGATTATTTGCGGGTGATAGATAGGGAGGCCCCTCTTTTGATCTGGACTGACCCAGTCTTTTTGCCCTGGTCCGCTGAAGAGAGGGCTTCTTTGCAAGAGTTTGCTGAAACACAATACCTTTTAGAAGAATTTCCTTCGGGTGTTCATTGCCGTCCTGAAGGCGGGCCAGATAGCGATGTTATTCTTATTATATGGACTTATGATATCCGACCCGTCGAACCTGTTTTCCCTTTTGCTGTTGATCCTCATTATGCCGAAATTTGCTTGCGAGGCCTGGCCAGAATGATCCCGGGGTTGGAGAGGTATTTTAGACGCATGCCCAAGCCTGTAATAGACGGCGGGTATTATACCAAGACCCGCGAGAATCGGCCCCTCATCGGTCCCTTACCAGTAGAAGGAGCCTTTGTAATTGGCGCCCTTTCTGGTTTCGGCATCATGGCTTCCTGCGCTGCTGGAGAATTACTTGCTGCTCATTTGACCAAGAGCGAACTGCCATCTTATGCTCCAGCATTTTGCTTAGAGCGGTATGATGATCCTGAATATAAGCGCTTATTGGAGAATTGGCCAGATACTGGTCAGCTTTGAGAAATTTTTATCTTAAAATAAAGAGCAGTTCGCAGGAGTTTGAGAAACATAGTGAATATATGATATCTGCTAAATGGGCAATTCTTGAAGTCCTTGACTTATTCAGCTCTTATGCTAATTTTAAGAAGCGAAGCATATGAAGGCCTGGCATAAAATAATCATTGGTGATTCCAGATGGATGAAAGAGATTCCGGATGAATCCGTTCATCTGATTATTACTTCCCCGCCTTATTGGCAATTAAAAGATTACGGTAATGGCCAGCAAATAGGTTTCAACGATACTTACGAAGAATATATAAACAATTTAAACTTAGTCTGGAAGGAATGCCAGAGAGTTTTGCATAAAGGCTGCCGTCTATGCGTAAATATCGGTGATCAGTTTGCCCGCTCTGTTTATTATGGCCGCTACAAAGTCATTCCGATAAGGACAGAAATTATTAAATTTTGTGAAAGTGCTGGTTTTGATTATATGGGAGCAATTATCTGGCAGAAAGTTACTACTTGCCATACCACCGGAGGGGCAACTGTTATGGGTTCTTATCCTTATCCAAGAAACGGGATTATTAAAATTGATTATGAATTTATTTTGATCTTTAAAAAATTTGGCCTGCCTCCCAAAGCTAGCCAAGAAATCAAAGAGAAATCAAGATTATCCGAAGAAGAGTGGAATCAATATTTCGCTGGTCACTGGAACTTCCCCGGGGAAAAACAGGATGAACATTTGGCTATGTTTCCTGAAGAATTGCCCAAGCGTTTGATTAAAATGTTTAGTTTTATTGGCGACACAGTTCTTGACCCTTTTCTGGGTAGTGGGACGACTTCCTTAGCCGCTAAGAATTTAAATAGAAATTCTATCGGCTATGAAATTAATGAAGACTTTTTACCGATCATAAAAGAAAAACTTGGCTTTAAACAAAGCGGTCTTTTTGAGGACATGGAATTTGAAATAATTAAACAAAAAGAGCTAAGGATAAATTTTAAAGATGAAATTCAAAAGTTACCATACATTTTCAAAGACCCCATAAAATTTGATAAAAAATTGATCCAAAAAAATTAAAATTCGGATCAAAAATAGATAGTTCTCATTGCGCAAGAGAAACATACTATACAGGAAAAGAAAAAACGAAAAGTCAATGAGTATGGATAATTATCTTCAATTATTACTCGGAGCGATTAAATATTTACATTTATTCCCCTCACCCTCCCCTCTCCCCATGCGTGGGGAGAGGGTTAGGGTGAGGGGTTAAGAAACAATTTTTCTTGCCCAAGAGAGATAGAAGTGAAGTTTCAAAGTAGAATAAGGGAGAATAAAAACTAGGAGAGTAAAAATGGCTGTGGATCTTTCGCAGATTAGTATCTTAGCTCGCCGGGAAATTGAAGCAAGAATTCTGGGGCCGATTCTAAAGGCTTTTATCCAAGAATTTGGCAGGGAGAGGACAATAAAAATGGTAGCGGCTATAATTGAATCAATTGCCAAAGAAACTGGCGCCCAATTGGCGAAAACTCTTGGCGATAACTCTTTAGAAGCTTATGCTCGAGGGCATTCGCTATGGACTAAAGAAGATGCGCTGCAGATGGAAATTTTAGAACAAAGTCCAAAGAAATTTTATTTTAATGTTACCCGATGTCGTTATGCCGAGATGTATAAAGAATTAGGTATTCCAGAATTTGGCTATCTGCTATCGTGTGGACGGGATGCTGCTTTGATGGCCGGGTTTAATCCTCAGGTTAAATTAATGCGCACCCGAACAATAATGGACGGTGCTCCATACTGTGACTTTCGCTATGAGGTGCAAGAATAAATTTGTTCCTGTACTTCAAAACCGAAGTGAATTTATGGAAAAGCAATTGGGACCAGCGAGGATCTATTCCTGGAAGGGCAAGGGTTTATCTGACCTAAAAAAGATGAGGCCCAAGCAATTGGCTGCTGATGATTTTTTATATAGTTTCTCGAAATAAATAGTCCAAGGAGGATATTATGTTCAAAGTAAGCGTGATGTACCCTTATGAAAAAGATGCTAAATTTGATTTTGATTATTACCGGACCAAACATATGGAATTAGTCCATAAACATTTAAAGCCTTTTGGTCTGATTAAAACTGAGGTAGATAAAGGTTTATCTGGCGGGGGAGATACTCCACCTATCTATATTTGCGTGGGCCATCTATATTTTGATAATCGGGATGGTTATGAAAAAGGAATCAAAGAGTGGGGTTCCATTCTGCGCGGGGACATTCCCAATTTTACCAATATAACTCCTGTGCGCCTGATTAGCGAAGTACTCGGTTAGTAAACCCCATTTCCTTAGGGAAGTTTCTTTTCACCCAAGGCAATTTCTTCCAATCCCTGGCGATGGAGGATAGTTATTCTTTTGCCTTCTGACTTGATCAGCTTTTCTTTTTCCATGCGGGCCAGAATGCGAGAAAGGGTCTCGGGAATAGTGCCTAACAGACTGGCCAATTGATTTTTGGAAATTTCCAGCGTGAGCGTCGTGGCTCCTTTTTCTCTTTCAATTAAATAAAGCAGGTGGGCAGCTAACCTGCCCGGAACTTCTTTCAAAGAAAGGTTCTCAATGATAGTAGCAAAACGGCGTAAACGTTCGGACAGAACAGCCAGCATATTTAAAGCTAAGGAAGGGTCTTTACGGATCAAATTAATAAATTCCTGACGAGGGAAGAAAAATACGCGGCTTTCTTCTACGGCCTGGGCATTAGCCGGAAAGCGCTTTCCGGCAAAAACGGCAACTTCCCCAAAAGGTTCCCCTGGACCAAAGATATGTAGGATCTGTTCTTTGCCCTCGGCTGATAATTTAAAGATCTTAACGCGTCCTGAAATAACTACGTAAAACCCCGTACCTTCATCATCTTCATAGAAGATATCCTCGCCCCGTTTAAATACCTGATCGACCAGAATCATGGCCAAAGCTTCATAGTGTTTCCGCTCCAGACCCTGGAAAAGGGGCAAGCGCGCAATTTGATGAATTAAGTCCATAAATTTGCTCCTCTAAAAATTATCCTTAACTCTTGATTTAAGTCAAGGAATAATATTTATGGTAAGGTATATTAATTATAAATTCATCTCCGCCATAAGAAAAAGGAGGGAAGGTAGAAATAATGAAATGGACCAAGGAAGCTGAAGAAGCAGTTTCTAAAGTGCCCTTCTTTGTTCGTCGGCGAGTGCGCCAAAGAGTTGAAGAAGAAGCAAGACGTTGCGGAGCCCAAGAGGTATATTTGGAACATGTTAAAGCTTGCCAGCGACGCTTTCTTAATAAAATGGAAGAGGAGGTTAAAGGGTACCAGGTCGAAACTTGTTTTGGCCCTACGGGATGTCCCAACCAGGCGATAAAAGATTCTGATCTCGCCGCAAAAATTGAAAACCTTCTTTCCCAAAAAAACTTGAAATCTTTTTTAAAAGAAAAGGTGAGCGGCCCTTTAAAGCTGCACCACGAATTCAGGGTATCTATTTCCGATTGTCCCAATGCTTGTTCGCGACCGCAGATTGCTGATATAGGTTTAATAGGATCATGCTTGCCCGAAATAAGTGCCGAATCTTGTACTCTATGTGGAGCTTGTGTACATATTTGCCGAGAAAAGGCTCTTACTTTTTATGACGGCAAAATAGCCTTAGATCTTTCCCGTTGTCTTTATTGCGGTCAATGTATAAGAGTTTGCCCTACAGGAACTTTAAAAGAATCAAGAAATGGCTACCGGATCCAAGTGGGGGGCAAATTGGGGAGACATCCGCGACTGGCCGAAGAACTTCCTGGGATAATTTCGCCAACAGAAGTTTTGAAATATGTCGAAAATATTTTAAATTTTTATAAAGATTATTGCCGCCAAGGTGAACGGCTGGGTGAAATTTTGGAAGGGTTAGGCATTTCCCTTTTGGAGAAAAAAATTCAAAATTCTTGATTTTAGTCAAGGAATTAATGACGCCCCTGGTATATAAAATAGATAGTAAAACTTGCTTTTAGCGACCAGCAAAGGAGGGAAAGATGAGGTGTCCAGGACAAGATAGCCGCTATTGGAAACCTGAGGCCATTTTTGAAGTCCCTTGTCCAAAATGTGGGAGTCCCCTGGAATTTTTTAAAGATGAACCCACCCGCCGCTGTAAAAAATGTGGACATAAAGCAGTTAATCCGCGCATGGATTTTGGCTGTGCGGCTTATTGTAAATATGCCGAGCAATGCTTAGGCGATCTTCCTCCCGAATTATTAGCTCAACGGCAAGAGCTCCTCAAGGATCGGGTGGCTATTGAGATGAAGAAATTTTTCCAAAAAGATTTCAAAAGAATTGGGCATGCTACCAAGGTGGCTCGTTATGCTGAACAAATAGGAAGAGAAGAAAAAGGAGATCCGGCTATAGTTCTCTCGGCAGCTTACCTGCATGATATCGGCATTAAGGAGGCGGAAGCAAAATATCATAGTACAGAGGGAAAGTATCAGGAAGAATTAGGACCTCCAATAGCCCGGGAGATATTATCCAACCTGGGCGCTGCTCCGGAGTTAATTGCTGAAGTCTGCGACATCATCGGTCATCATCATCATCCCCGTGCCGAGGAGACCACTAACTTTAAGGTCCTATATGACGCTGATATGATTGTCAATTTGGAAGAAAGTAAAGCGGAGAATAAACTACCACCCGAAAAAATAGCGAGCATAATAGCCAAGAATTTTCTTACGGAGAGCGGCCGGAAATTGGCCCAAAAAATTTTTTTAAGCGAACCTGCCTAATCCCTTTTCCTAAAGGGGGAAGGGGGTTAAATTTTTAGTCGCCAAAAAATAAAAAGGAGAAAAACATGAAAATAATAAGAAAAATTATTCAAATTGATGAAGAAAAATGCAATGGCTGTGGCCTGTGTGTACCTTCTTGTGCCGAAGGGGCTTTGCAGATCATAGATGGTAAGGCCCGACTGGTAGCTGAAAAATTCTGTGATGGTCTGGGAGCTTGCTTGGGCGAATGCCCGCAAGATGCCCTCCATATTATCGAAAGGGAGGCAGAAGATTTTGATGAAAAAGCTGTGGAAGAATATCTCCATACTAAAGCTGCTTCATTATCACCAGAACCATTGACTATGGCCTGCGGATGTCCTTCTTCCCAAATACAAAGCTTTGCTCCTTCACCAACATGTGCAGAAGCAAATCAACCAGCTTATTTAGCCCAACAAAAATCTGCCCTTACACATTGGCCGGTGCAGATTCGCTTAGTGCCGCCCACGGCTCCTTTCTTGAAAGGGGCTGATCTTTTAGTGGCTGCCGACTGCACCCCCCTTGCCTATCCCAATTTCCATAGAGATTTTATTTCTGGTAAAGTAGTTATGGTGGGGTGTCCCAAATTTGACGATGCGCATGATTATGTACAAAAGTTTACGGATATTTTTAATACTGCCGGAATAAAGTCTCTCACGGTGGTTACTATGGAAGTTCCTTGTTGCCAAGGGCTACCCATGATCGTGCGCAAGGGCGTAGAACTTTCGGGTAAAAAAATTCCTTTAGAGCAAATCATCATCAGCACTAGAGGGGAGATTCTCAAAAAACAAAAGATGGTTGCCTAAAAAGCTTTTTATTATTTCGGGTAATTGGGAGAAAAGAAATTCCTTTTTGTTCATCCTCCATTTGCTTATCTCTCTCATCTTATGGGTGTTATCCCTTAATATCATTTTCTTGGAGAGCATAAAAAATTTTATATATTGAAAATCCTCACTTGATTTTAAGATTTTCAATGATATTATAGGAATATGATTCCGAGACCTCAGGCGGCTAACCGCATTTTTAATGCTTTCCGCGTGCATCCCATTGTTGCCCTCTTAGGACCCCGGCAATGTGGTAAAACTACGCTGGCGCGGATGATTGCTGGGAGCCAACCTTCGGTTTATTTCGATCTTGAAAATCCAGTTGATGTTCGTCGTCTTTCTGTTCCAATAAAGGTATTGGAAGATCTGTCTGGTTTAGTAATCATCGATGAAATTCAGCGACAGCCATCACTCTTTGAAATTTTAAGGGTTTTAGTAGATCGGCCAAAGAAAGAAAGTAAATTTCTTATCTTGGGATCTGCTTCTCCGCATTTAATTAAAGGTGTGTCCGAGTCCTTGGCTGGTCGGGTAGGATTTGTTGATCTATCTGGTTTCGACTTGAGAGAAGTAGGCTCTGAGAATCATAAACTTCTGTGGGTTAGGGGGGGATTTCCCAGGTCGTTCTTGGCTATTGATGACTATGCCAGCATGACTTGGAGAGAAGATTTCATCCGAACTTTTCTCGAAAGAGATATTCCCCAGTTTGGAATCACAATCCCTGCTGAAACGTTAAGACGATTCTGGACCATGATTGCCCACTATCATGGACAAATTTGGAATGCTGCCGAATTTGCCAGATCTTTAGGAACTTCAGAGAATACAGCTCGGCGGTATCTTGACATTCTGGCCGGGGCCTATATGGTTCGGATTTTACCTCCTTGGTTCGAAAATATAAGCAAAAGGCAGGTAAAATCACCAAAGGTATATATTCGGGACAGTGGCATTCTCCATGCCCTGCTTCAATTACCCACCCTACTTGATATTCAAGGGCACCCCAAGCTGGGGACTTCCTGGGAAGGATTTGCTCTTGAGCAATTGCTGACTATGTTGGAGTGCCGCGATGCTTATTTCTGGGCTACTCATTCTGGAGCTGAATTAGATTTGCTGGTGCGGATCGGCGGGAAGCGATATGGGTTTGAATTTAAGTACTCCGATGCTCCTGGATATACAAAATCCATGTCTGTGGCCATTCAAGACCTGAAACTGGAATATCTTTGGGTTATCTATCCAGGCAAAGAAGAATATCCTTTGAGTGATAAATGTGCAGTCCTGCCGGAAAACTCTGTTCCTTCCCTGGTAGATAAAATATTAAAGAGAGAAGTGAGCGTTTCTCCTTCAAGAAAAGCTGCTCATCAGCGGAAATAAGCTAATGATCGCTGCCCATTGCGTCCTATAATCTTTCCCGGCTCTTATTTGAGGAGAAATAAATCTCTTCCTACACCTCTTTCCATAAGGGAGAAGTAAATTTCTGCCCAAGGTGAGCTAGAAACCAGAGTTAATTGTCTTGATGTCCGGGTTATCAACTATGCACCAGTGGGCTTGAAGTATTACACAACGAAAGGGATACTCTTCTTTTCAAAAAATGAGGAGCTGAGGTGCGACTTTCTCGAAAATACCTGGAAATTATATTTTGATCTTCTGCCAAAGAGAAAACAAATACTCTTAGATTTAGTAACAACATGAGTAAACCCAAAGAACTGAATGTTGAGCGTCTTAAGGCCCTTTCTGAAGAGATAAGAAGAGCGCTAAATAGTCTTACCGAATATGCTAGTCTACCAGAGGAAGAAATCCATCCTAACAAAACAATCTTGAATGCCATCAAATAGAGCATCATCGTAGCTATTCAGGCTGTAATAGATATATGCCACCATATAGTGGTCAGGCTTGCTGACAGGTTTCCTGAAGAATATGGGGAATGCTTTATATAAACATGAGTCAAGAGCAGACTTGACCCCTTCTCCCCTTCTACAATGGAGACGAAACCTTATTGAGGAGAGGTTAAGGGAGAGGATTCATTAGTTCTTATTCTTCTTCTTCATCTAATAGCCGTTTTTCTCCCTCTATCTTTTTTATGGCCGAGATATCTTGAGAAACTTCCAAAGTCCCTAAATATTTACCCTGTTGATCGCGGACAGCGAAGTATCTGATATAAACATATTTCCCTCGGTAATTGATCCAAAAATCCACATTATTTCTGCGTCCCTCTTTAAAAGACTTTAAAATATTCTCCACCACATGGACACTTTTAGGGGGATGACAATTTTGCACTTTGCGGCCAATAATGGATTTAGTTCTCAAAAAAATTCTGCTGGGCCCTTCCGAGAAAAATTTTACCGTATCATCTTTATCAATAAAAGTTATATCTACAGGCAAGGTTCTCCAAATACCCATTAACTCATCAAGATTAAGTTCGCCCGTGGGAAAAGAAATATATCTCTCTTTAGCCCTTGGCTCTTCTATTACTGCTTGCTGTAATTCAGCTATAAGAGCTTGGGTTTCCTTTGGTTTTTCAATGAAACCAAAGCCGATCTTTTCTGATTCTTTTAAAATTTCCACCCAATCTTGGATACTTAATTTTTCCATGGAAGTGGGAAAAAGAATTTTTTCTTCCTTAAATATCATTCCATCAACTTCGGAGATTAAGGGCTGCAAATTATTATTAATCAAATTTTCTATATCTATTTCGGTATTTGATAATTCATTAGCCGAAATGGCCTTATTCAGCATCTCTCTAATCTCATCGTCTTTCCCCCACATTACTTTTGAAGGACCAAAGAAGGCATACTTTTCCAAGTAAGGGAAAAGGATTTGTTCTTTCCAGGTATAATGAAGATCTAAATTTTTTAGCTTAGCCAGCAAGCCAGCAGCTTTTTGTTTAAATTGACCTGCCTCGTAATTCTTCCTTTGGGAAATTAAATCTTTAAGGGCAGCCGTAATTTTCTCTATCTCTCTATTATCAAGCTTCATGAGATAAAGCGGGTGGGCTGGTGATTCCTCTTTAGTAACCGCTTTTTCCAAAGCTGATTCAAAGATCAAGGCATGCACGTTGCAGAATTTTTTTATCTCTTCTGGAGGGACTCCTTCATTCATCAGTGCTTGTTCTATCTCGGCTATCTCCGCTGAAGTTACGCTGCCGACTTCTTTTTCAAACCTTTCTTTAGCTTCTTCAGCACTCATTCCTTCGTGCAATTTGCGGATTATATCTTTCATGATTTCTTTTCTTTTCTCTTGAGCGAGAGCTTCGGCCATTTTCTCCTCCTCATATTTTCAAAAATTATGCCGAATTATAACATAGGGCATAAGTAAATGTACGCAGGGAAACCCTTTAGGGTTGGCGCATTTAGGCAAAGGATAAACCCTTGCCTTACATCTTTAATTATTAAACACCTCTTACTTAAAGGTCAATGTTTTGGAGATAAATACTTTTTATTACTCGGAGCAATTAAATATTTACAATTATTCCCCTCACCCTCCCCTCTCCCCAGGCGTGGGGAGAGGGTTAGGTCGGAATCGACTCGTACCGAGGTGAGGGGTTAAGAACAGCAGATGTCATTTATTTAATGCTCTCATTAATAAAATTGGCTAATATATTCCCAAATTTTTTACGACATTTTATTGAGCGGGATAGATCTTTTTCCCCCTTCTTATTCAAGGGCAGTATAATTTGGACATTTATTAGTTCTGTATAGCTTCAAGACTTTTTAATGAATCTCAAAAGTACTTGGGCAATTTCGCGAGCGAAGGCCGGATCGTTTATATGCCACTCCGTTTCCACGACAGTTATATGAGGAGGAAGATTCATTTTCAATGTTTCTATGAAAGCGCGATTGGCTTGCGGAAAGTAAAAAGGTTGCCCAGGGGCATCAATAGCCGAAAAGCCTCCCAAGGGTATGTATACTACTACTGGTCCCTTAGCCTGAGCAAGCTTCTGAGCCATGATTTTTCCCAACTGCCGATTTTCATCCGCATTGGTCCGCATCAAAGTTGTAGCTGGGTTGTGAACGTAAAAAAGCCGATGGCGGAATTGAGGCGGAATAGCATCAGGAAAATAATTGACCATATCCATGGCTCCAGGAACTACAACCTGAGGGATGCCCATTTCCCCAGCTTTTTCTAAGCGATGCGGGCCGGCGCTGCATTTGCCTCCGCATAATTCATCAGCTAATTCCGTAGTGGTTATGTCGAGCACAGCTTGGATTTGGCCTTCCCCAATCAATTGCTCCATAGCCATTCCGCCCGAACCATTGGCGTGGAACACTAAAACTTCATATCCCTCCTCTTCCAGGATGCGCTGGGCTTCGGTTACGCAAGGAGTGGTTACCCCGAACATAGTAGCGGCGATTAAAGGACGCTCAGGGATTTTTTCTTCATGTTCCCCCTCGACCATACCACAGATAGCTAAAGCAGCATTTCGAAAGATTTTCCGGCTGATCCGGTTAAGCCCTGAAATGTCCACTACCGAGAACATCATGGTAATATCCGTAGTTCCTACATAAGGTCGGGTATTTCCCGACGCCATGGAAGAAACCATGAGTTTAGGAACTCCTACAGGCAAACTTCTCATTGCCTTAGTACCAATAACGGTTCCTGACCCGCCACCCAGAGAAATTATTCCTAATATTTCTCCTTGCTCATAAAGTTCCTTGGCCAGCTGGGCAGCTCCTTTGGCCATAATTTCTACAGCATGACCCCGATCTTTCATACGGATCAGTTCGCTCAAAGCTTCTCCGCCAGCGGCCGCCACTTCTTCGTTAGAAATGGTCACGGAAGGAGGGGAAGGCTGCAGAATTCCCGCATCAAGGGTAATTGTCGGGAATCCTTTAGCGATAATCTGCTCCCTAACAAAATTCAATTCTTCGCCCTTGGTATCAAAAGTGCCCACAATGAGAATGGACTTTGGCATAGGTTTTGGCTATTTGAGGCCTAATTTTTGAGCTTTAAACATTTCTGTGGTTTGCTGAATAGCCTTTTCCACTGGGATTCGTTCGATAGAAGAAGCGCCCACAAATCCTACGGCCTGCGTATGTCGGTAGATATATTCCGTTGCTTCCGGGCCTTCTATGGGACCGCCATGGGCCAGGCAAATTATATCTTTCTTTACGGAGAGAGCTGCGGCGAAAATAGCTGAACATTTTTCAGCAGCCTCTGTTAAGCTCAGCGCCCTTTTAGCTCCAACTTTTCCTCCCGTGGTGGTCTTCATATGGGCGACTACGGCATCAACATCATTTTGGGCCATTAATTTGGCTTCTTCAGGGGTAAAAACATAGGCCAAAGTAAATAGCCCCATGGACCCAGCTATATTAATCACTTCTGCTTCTCGGCAATAGCTCATGCCCAAATCTTCCATGCTCTGGCGGAATTCACCATCAATTCTACCTACAGTAGGAAAATTAATAATGCCGGAGAAACCTGCTTTCAACAACTCTTTTAAAAAAACCTTCATATCTCGCGTTAAATCGTAAGCACAGACACCGGCGATAACTGGCGCTTTTTGAACGATGGGCAGGACATGACGCAAACCCATTTCCAAAACTATAGCGTTAGCATCCCCAAAAGGCATGTAACCGGCAATGGAAGGAAGGCCATCCATGCGGTAGAGACCAGAATTATAAATAATGATTAAATCTGCCCCGCCGGCTTCCGCGAATTTCGCGGAAAGCCCAACTCCTGCTCCCGCGGCCACAATTGGCCGGTTCTGCTTTATTTCTGCTTCTAATCTTTGGCGGACTTCCTCGCGACTATATGCTTTAGCCATGGTTATTCCCCCTATTTGAAAAATTTTCTATGTTTTCTAATTTTAATTCTGCTTAAATTATTGAAGAGAGAAGAACCGTATTTAAATTGCTCTTGGATAACCTTAACTCCGCTCCTTATAATTTCCATTGGAACATTTCTTCGAAAAAAGGAGTCGTCTTTATCTGGTGATCGAAGTCAAGAAATCCCTTCCCTTTCTTTTGGATGGTCACCAAGCCAAAATATTCGCAGAAGCGCTCGATGAAGCGAATATAAAAGCAATGCTCAAAAAGAGAGGTTAAATCTTCGGCGAAGGGGTCTTCTTCTGGTGCTTTCATTTCTGCAGGAAAAGCTTGCCTAAAGTACTTGGCTAATTCCCCCACTTTGATATATGTTTTTGCTTTCCTATACAAGACATAACAAGAAAATAAAAAGGCCAGTTGAATGATCTCAAGTTCGCCGTAAAGATCTCTAAAGGCCCAATTAAACTTTTGAGTATAAGTCTGAAAAAGGTGATAGAAATCCTTGGAGCTAAATCCTTTTTCGTTCAAATTTTCTCCTTTTTTCGTCAAATAAAATTTCTGATTCCTTTTTTTAATCCACCCACACATTTCCAGGATATGGCGCAGGGCCCACAATTTGCGATCTTCTTCTTCCGATTTAACAGGATAAACAAATTCTTTATATTCAGGAAAACGATCATGAAGCTCATATACAAAGGCCCGGGGCAAATTCCCCTTTTTTGTGGCCTTGAGGGGCTGCATTTCGGCTAGGCGTCTTAAAAAGTAGACTACCTCTTTGACAATGGGTATCTCTAAAATTTTCTCCCGAGGAAGATCCTTATTTAGCACGACCATATCAGAGACTTCGCTAAAAGGGAAATTAAGGATACGATACATCTGCTCGGGCGATAAGCCGAGAAACTGGGGTAAAGGTTGGGCGTTTTTCTCCTGCATCCACGCTTGCAAAAAAGTTTGGGCTTCCTCGGCTGAGGCAAAGGATTTTCCTTTCATAGCAGATCGCAATTCGTTTATGATTCCTAACTCTTCCTTACTTATTTCGGCATTGGCCGGAAAATCCAGTTCGTTGTCAAAAAGAGAAAAAATCTCATCTGGCTCAAGCTCTTTATAAACCTTCAAGAGCCTTTCATAATCCTGCAAATTAAACTTTCCTTTTTGGTTAAGAAGGGGAATAAGGAATTTAGCAAATATGACCATCAGCAAATGGATAGCTTCGTGATGGCTACATTTTTTCTTAAGCATTGTCTTATAGAATTGGTATGTTTCCCAAGGATCGCGGTCATTCACTTGCTTTTCTAAGACCGCATGGAGAGCAATATGTAAAAAAAGATCGATTTCGCTTGCAGGATCAAAGTCACACTCTGCCACCATATCGGCTAAGGTAAATTGATTAAAAAATTCAGGATCGTGATCGAGCATTATTTTAGCTATAAATTTTTCTTCATCATCCAATTCTTCTAATTGGCCTTTTTGAGCTTTTTGCCATATTTCATAAAAATATTCTCGATCTGCTTTCTGAATAGCCTTAAAGGCAGATTCAAATAAATTCATTAATTAGCTCCTTAAAAATTAAACTTAAAATCATAATTGTTTGTATTTAATTTTCATGTTAACAGCTTTGAAAACAAAAAACACTAAAAAATATTTCTCCTTTCACCATCTTTTGACCAAGGCCTAATTTTCTTCTAAGGTCTCCAGGTAGAATTTATACTTGGCCTGCTAAGCAGGCCACATTTCATTCGGGAATCGGCATTTATATTTGCTTTAGGGATGAACAGCAAATTTAGGTAAAATATTTCAATCTATTACCTTATAACCCGCATCTTCTATAGCTTGCTTGATAACTTCCCGAGAAACATTAGTAAAGTTTTCATATGTCGCTTCTTCCCGCTGCAAATCGACCTGAATGTTCTTTAGACCAGGAATAGTGGCCAAAGCTTTAGTTACGGATAGCACGCAATGCTGGCAGGTCATTCCTTTAATCTTAATTTTTTCCATCTTTTTCTCCTTTTTCTTTTAAGAAAAGGACAGGTTGATTTTTGTCCAACCCTTAACTTGGCTTAATTAATTCTCCTTTTCCTATTTTATTTTTCATAAGTTTCGGCCATAGCTTTACTGATCTCCTCGTCTTTCATACCCAGCTCCCGCCAAAGAAAAGCGCGCATGGCCTGAGTATAACAAATGTTACAAGTGGCAGCATGGTCATCGAATTTCCCCTCAGGACGGCCCTCTTCTAAAAAACAGTAGGCCAGGTTCTTATGCCCCATTTCCTCACAGAAACAATAACACTTAAATTTGGCCAGCAGTAGCGATTCTTTGACAGCAATTTTATAGCCGATCAAAACAGCCTCGTTTGTATAAACAAATTTAGGAAATTTATATTGTTCCCAATTTTCTCCGGCATACTTCTTCTCGAAGACCTGTTTGGCCTGGATAGTTAAGTCTTTTTCTTTCATTTTTTTGATCTTTTCTATTTCGCTACCTTTCTCCGCAGAATTGACTGCCAGAGGCCAATTGAACCCTATGCCCAGGAGTACAATCAAAAAAATTAATCTTATTTTATTCGTTTTCTGCATAGCTATCTCCTCGCTATTCTTCACCAAGGAATTTTTAGCATCCAATTTTTAGTCCGCAACCATTGCCCTATAATGATCAGACTTATTTGACTTAACATAATTAGAGTAAAAAGAAAATTAAATAGCCATCTTTCTTTGGCCAGCCATGTTCCTCCTTTGCCTTTGGTTGGGTCTATAAATGGAGTAAGCAGCAAGAAAAGACCAATTAAAGAGGGGACTATAACTCCTCCCCAGGTTGCCGAATAACTTACCATCTCCTGAATCCCCACAAAATACCAGGGAGCCTTAGCTGGATTGGGGGGATGGAAGGGATCAGCGCGCGTAGATAAAGGAGCCTCTATGAGCAAAGAGAAAATTAATAAAAGAGAAATTGTAAGCAATCCTACCGCTAGCTCTGCTCGCAAAAGCCAAGGAAAGCTTGCTAATTTTAACGAGCTATCAGTTGCTGGTGCAGCCAGACCGCCATCTTGGCGGATACGCCAGAGATGTAAAGAAATAAAAATAATCCAGAGCAGAGGCAGAACAGCCACATGGAGGGCAAATGATCGGATTAGAGTTTCCTGACTGATGTCTTCCCCGCCAAGCAAAAAATTTTTTAAAGATGGACCAACAACCGGCCAATACCCTGCTAAATTAGAGCCCACTTTAATAGCCCAATAAGAAGTTTGGTCCCACGGTAAAAGATATCCTGTATAATTGCTAAGCATTATAAGCAGGAGAAGTAAGAGACCATAAATCCAATTCAATCTCCGCTTTTCATAACTCCCCGTGAAATAGACTCTGGCCAGATGAAGCCAGCCAGCGATCATCAAAACATTGGCGGCCAGATAATGAAGGTTGCGCCAGAGCCGACCAAAACGCAAAGTAGTGGTTATGTGTAAAATTCGCTCATAAGCTGTTCTTTCTTCGGGAATATAATAGAGCAGCATAGTAGCTCCAGTTACTCCTAAGATGAGCACACAAGTTAAGCAAACCACGCCCAGCCCTAAAGTGGTTTGGGGATGAAGTGTCCGCCGGCGGATAAAAGGCGGGTGGAGATGTCGAAAAAAATTACCCTTTCTCTTCATGAGCGTTTTATCTCTTATTTTTCCACGCCTCCTCCGTGGTTTTTAGCCATTGGGGTCTCTTCATTTTTTCGCCCAGATAGATCCAAATCTTTCCTCTTTCTTCCCTAATTTTATACCAGGGAAGGGACTCCGTGGCCGGCCCTGAATAAACCTCTCCTTGGGGACCAAACTTACTTCCATGGCAAGGGCAAAAAAACCTCGATCTTCCACATTGAGCAAACAACCCAGGTGGGTACATTCCAGGCTAATGGCCCCAATTTTTCCTCCCGACCTAACCATAGCCAATTTGTATTCTGGGAAGGGGACGATGGCCTCTTGGATAAATTGCTCTGCGGACCCTACGGGCACCCAACGCGCAGAAGAAAATTTATGCGCCCCCATCCATAAGTCACTGAAAACCCAAGTGCCTAAGGCTCCCAAGGCTGCCCCTCCCGTTACTATAGCTCCCTTCCACAAAAAATCCCGTCTCCCTCTCTCCATCCTACTGCCCTCTCCTCTCTTGGGTCCCAGAAAGATCTCTAATTTTTTTTACCAGAGACCATAGCTCTGCTGCCGAAAGTTTTTGGGAATATGGGCCCATGGCCGTGCCGGGAATTCCGAAAAAAATAGCCCGGGCTATTCTCTCGTCATCGAGGCTTTGGAAATAAGGAGCGTTAGTCAGATCCCGGGGACGCGGCAGATATTGCCAGTAAGTCGATCCTCGACCATTACCACTAACTCCGTGGCAAGAAGCACAATGTTTTTGGAAGACTTTCTCTCCTTTTTCAGCTGCCAATAAATGGGTTGGCTGAGCGGGTAAGGGAGGAAGGGAGACCTTGTCGGTTATTTTGAGGCGAATAAATTCCCGAAAGATAAGATCGATAAGAGCCTGAATGTCCTCATTTCCCAACAATTCCCCATAGGGAGGCATGGAAGTTCCGGGAATGCCCTTCTTTATACTTTCCCTAATTCTTTCTTGAGAAATCCCCTTAAAAAAATCCGCATTTTTCCAGAAAGGGCGAGGGAAATTAGCTAAATTGGGCTGAATGATACCTAGCCCATTTCCTTGGGCAGCATGGCATCTTTGACAAAGCATCATATAAAGAAATTTAGGGCCTTGGCCATGAAAAGCCTTATCCTGGTCTTTTTTTGTTAACAAAGATAAGATTTTCTTTTCTTCCTTAGGCGACAAGGGAATCCGCGGCATGATCGCTCCTGGAATTTCTTTTCCTGGTTCTTTGAGAAAATTCCTGAGGTAGGTCTCTTTCCTCATCCAAGCTATAAAGGTTAAGTCAGGACCCACCCGCCCATCTTCTTCCCGAAACTTATGGCAGGCCAAACATCTTTTTTCCTGCAGCAGATCGCCGGCAGCAATAAAAATCTCCTCCTTTTTTTGTTTCGCCGTCTGGGCTTCTTTTTTTAAGCGCAGCTTTTTCATCATTGGTGTTTCTATAAACGAGTCCTTCATCCGGCTCTTCAAAAAATAGGCAAGAGATTTGATCTCTTCGGGAGCCAAACTGAACCTGGGCATTATGGAATTTTCAGGATCTGCTTTCGGATCTTCTATGGCTTTCTCAATCTGTCTGATCCCTAAAAAAGACCCTACTTTGCTTAAGTCGGGCCCATATACTCCAGAGGATAAACCTTCTAAATTATGGCAGGTAGGGCAAGCATTAGCCAAGAATAGTTGGCGACCTGCCCAAGCTTTCTCTGCTCCTTTCAGGGGTTTTAATTCGTGGCAGCGATAGCAACTCGCCTGTAATTCTTCTCCCGAAAGGACCCGTTGCCCCTCATTACCTAAGGCTCCATGGGAGATCTTTAAATCTCGGGCCATTCCTTCCCCCAGATGACAAGCCGTGCACCCCAGTTCATCAAGGTCATGGGGAGCTATATCTGGATGTTCCTTAAAGGACCTACTTTTTCCTGATAAATTCCCTGCACGCCCCTGAGGATGGCAAGTTAAACAATGTTCGCGATAAGGAACTCCCCCTAAGTTTAGAGAAAGATCAGCAATGATTTCTCGGCGCCCTTGATCATCAGCATAATGCAAACTTCGTTCTTTTTGCCAACCCATATAGACCCAGAAGAGAAGCAAACCCAGGGTTAGAAAAACAGCAAAGCCCAATAATTTATTTACCCACCTTGGCTCTGGAGGATGTTGGTCATTTGGCATATTATTACGAAAAGTTGCTTATCTTTTTGCCTTTAACTCTTCATTTGATTTCATAAGATATGCCGGCAGTTCTTTTTTGATTTCCCATCCTAACTAAGACTAAGATTTGATATTTGCCTTTTTCGGAAAGGTTAAAATAACCATCATAGCTTTTCAACTTTTCCATATACTTTAAGGTCTTGATCTGATCTTTATTCTTAGGATCGGTAACTTTCATGCTTACCTTAGCTTCGGTGATTTCTTTATCAGTCTTTTCATCCTTCATGGTCACGCTTATAATGTGGGTAGTTCCAGGCTCAATAGTTTCTTTGATCTTCATCTCTTTGAGCATCTTCTGATGCTCTTCATTAGTCATGATCATGAAAGCGATCTTCATTCCTTCTACTAAAACTTCCTTAGTCTCCATCTTAGAGCTTTCCTCTTTACTTCCTCCACCGTGGCCATGTTGCGCTATGCTCGCTGGAACTAAGCTAAATAGAGTAAAAAGCAAAAACCCTAAGCCTCCCCAAAATCTTTTGCCCATTTTTACCTACTCCTTTCCAACATTTTTATTTAAAATCTAAGCTTAAATTATTTGAGTTTTCCCCGCCGCCAGGCCCTGATCTTTACCTGAGCAAAAATTACCGGGATAATGATCAAGACCTGAATGGTTGAAGTTACCATCCCGCCAATAATGGGAGTGGCAATTGGTTTCATTACATCTGCGCCTACCCCAGTAGACCACATAATCGGAATCAACCCGGCCATAACTACGCAGACAGTCATCAATTTGGGTCGGAGGCGGATTACTGCTCCTTCCATCGTGGCCTCATAAATATCTTTTTCCGTGATTGGTCCCTGCTGAATTCTCCGCTCCAAAGCTTCTTGTAAATAAACCATCATGACTACTCCAGTCTGGACCGCCACTCCGTAAAGGGCAATGTAGCCTACCCACACGGCGACGCTGAAATTGTAGCCTAAGATCTTTTGTAAGAGCACGCCGCCGATCATGGCAAAGAGCACTCCCAACATAACGATCATTGCTTCGGTTAGCGAATGGAAAGTCATATACAACAATACGAAAATTATGAAGAAGACGATGGGTAAGACGATCTTTAAACGCTCCTCAGCCCGCAGTTTAAATTCGTATTGTCCACTCCAGGAAAGGGAATATCCTGGCGGCAGTTTGAGCTTTTCTTGGATTACTTGCTTGGCTTCATGCACGTAGCTGCCGATGTCCCGGTCCGCCACATCTACATAGACGTAACCGGTGAGCATCCCATCTTCGTCTCGGATCATGGCTGGACCAGTGGTATGGTAAATGTCCGCAAGTTGGACCAAAGGGACATGGGCTACTTGGCCTGAGTCTGGATTGCCCATCACCATGCCGCCTCCGCCGGCTGATCCATTCCGGCGAATAGGGACTAAGATCCTTTTCACCTTTTCCAAATCGTCTCTAAGCTCCCGGAGATAGCGAATGTTAACTGGATAGCGCTCTCTTCCCTCTATGGTCCGGGTCACGTTCATTCCGCCTAAGGCGCTCTGGATAACATCTTGGACTTCTCCCACGGTCAGCCCATATCTGGCAATTTCTTCTCTCTTGATGCGGATATCCGTAAAGTAACCACCGGCTACCCGTTCCGCATAAACAGAGCGGGTACCTTTAATTTCTTTTAAGATCATTTCGATATGAATGCCCAGCTCTTCAATCTTCTTCAGATCATTTCCAGAGATTTTAATTCCCACGGGAGTGCGAATCCCGGTGGTGAGCATGTCGATGCGGGCCCGGATAGGCATAGTCCAGGCATTCTGCAACCCGGGAAACTGCATTTTTTTATCCATCTCGGCTACCAATTCTTCATAAGTGAGCGAGCGGTGGCTGCCAAAGACTTTAATAGCCATAGGTCTTAGCCAACGCGGCAGATAAGAATAATCCTTTTCCACTTGCCGCCATTGCTCTCTTGGTTTAAGGTGCACCACAGTCTCCCACATACTGAAAGGTGCAGGGTCAGTAGAAGTTTCGGCTCGGCCAGCTTTGCCAAAGACCGTGTGCACTTCTGGAAAACTGGCTAAAATTCTATCTTGAATAGCCATTATTCTTCCTGCTTCAGTAACAGAGATACCTGGGCTGGAAATGGGCATGTAAAAAATTGTGCCTTCATAAAGAGGAGGCATGAACTCACTGCCAATGGGGAAAAAGACCAGTAAAAGAATGGTCGCGGGTATGGCAAGAAAACTAATAATCAAAGTGGTCCATTTGAATTTTAAGGACCAGGCCATGACTGGTTGATAAAGCCGAATAAAGAATCTGGAAACTGGATTTTCCGCTTCCGGTTTTAAATTTTTTCCTCTGATAAACAAAGTCATCAACACCGGAACCAAGGTAATGGCCAGGAGGGAAGCAGCCACCATGGCAAAAGTCTTGGTGAAAGCTAAAGGTTTGAACATTCTTCCTTCCTGAGCCTCTAAAAG
>JBNAWB010000013.1:17905-33652 GCA_049699975.1 Thermodesulfobacteriota bacterium | reverse complement strand
AGAGGGGAGGGTGAGGGGAATAAATGTAAATATTTAATCGCTCCGAGTAATAATTCTTCATTTTGGGGATTAAAAAAAGAAAATAAGTGATTTTTAAGCTAAATTAAAAAAAAATTTTATTTTTGGGGAACATTTTCCGATTTTTTAGTTAAAACAATAAATTTTTGGCTTATTAAGATTGGAAAAAGAAAAATTTTTATAAAAAAAGTAATATCCTGAGCAATTTGAATTAACTCAAGCGCGCTTGATACTTTAAGGGAGAAAGATTTATGAAAGAAGTGCTGACGCCGAAAGAAGCAGCGGCATATTTGAGCGTCCATGTGCGGACCCTTTACCGTTTAGTTAAGCAAGGTGAGATTCCGGGACGAAAAGTAGGGGGGAGCTGGAGATTTAAAAAAGATGCTCTCGATGCCTGGTTGTCAGGAAGAGATAAATTGACCATTATAGGAGAAAAATCCAGCTATGGAGAAAGGGATCCTCATCGTTGACGATGAAAAAGATATTCGTCAACTTCTTTACCAAGCGCTAACGCAGATGGGCGGTTATCGAGTAGAAGTGGCTAAAGACGGAGAAGAAGCGTTACAAAAAATTGAGAACTCTAAATTTGATTTAGTTTTAACTGATATGCGGATGCCTAAAATGGATGGTTTGCAATTAGTAAACGAAATATCTAAGAGACGGCCAGAAATTGCTACGGTGGTTATGAGTGGGCATGGATCGATCGACGCGGCCTTGGAAGCAGTCCGACGCGGGGCTAGCGATTTTTTAAGCAAACCATTTAATCTACCTGAAATACTCGTCCGTCTTAATAAGGCCATGGAAGAGAGGCAACGCCTTAACCATATGAGTAAGCTAATAAGTCAACTGGAAGAATCAATTAGCGAGTTGAAAAAATTGGACCAAATCAAGTCAGAATTTGTAGCAGTAGCCTCCCATGAACTGCGTACTCCTCTAACGGCGATAAAAAATGCCGTCCAATTGTTACTCCTGGAAAAAGTAGGAGAGCTCAATGAAAATCAAAAAAAGTTCTTAGCCATGGCCGAAAGGAATATAAATCGGCTGATGAATATTTTAAATGACCTCCTTAATCTTTCCCGCATAGAGTCAGGAAAGATGGTCATGAAATTAGAAGAACTAAATTTGCGGAGCATTTTAGAGTTAATATTTTATTCTTTTAAACCGCAGGCGGAAGAAAAATCGATTCAATTAAGATTAGATCTACCTGCTGAGCTACCACCAGTTTATGGAGATAAAGAGAAAGTGGAGCAGATATTAAGCAATTTAATAAGTAATTCTTTGAAGTTTACTCCGGAAAAAGGAGAAATAGTGATTTCAGCAGAACCGCTTGCTGGTGAGGAAGGCATGATGGCCATTGCCGTCAAGGATACAGGGATAGGCATTCCTGCTGAGCACCTGGATAAAATATTCGAAAAATTTTATCAAGTAGAGAATTCTCTGCAAAGATCTCATGGAGGAACTGGTTTAGGTTTGGCGATTACTAAAGGATTAGTGGAAGCCCAGAAAGGGAAAATTTTCGTGCAGAGTGAACCAGAGAAAGGGAGTATTTTTACTTTTACTCTGCCTCTTTCCCGAGGGGAGAGGAGGGAAGTTCAATTCCGTTATATCTTAGACAGAGAATTCCAGCGCGCGCGGGATAACCAATCTCCTTTATCTCTTTTGCTCGTAGAAATAAGCGACCCGCCAGGAGAGGAAAAGGAGATTATTTTGCAAGATTTGGAGAAAATAGCGCGGGAAAGTATTTGCCGCAAAGCAGATATTATTTTAGTGCGGGAAAAAGAAAAGATTTTAGCCGCCCTGTTAGGAGTGGATAAAGAAGGGGCCCAAGTAGTGCGGGGGCGCTTCCAGGAAAATCTCCAAAAAAAGTTAGCCCTTAAATGGCAAACCCCGCCCAAAGTAGCGATAGGTATGGCTACTTTTCCTGAGGACGCCCTTTCACCCCGAGAATTATTTCAGAAAGCCCAGGAGGATTTGCAAAGTAAATGATGAATTCGCCCCGAATTTTAATTATCGATGATGAAATTGATTTAGTGGAAACAATTCGTTTTCCCTTAGAGTTAGAAGGTTATCAAGTCTTGGTGGCCTACAATGGCGAAGAAGGTTTGCATTTGGCCCGGAAAGAAAAACCAGATTTGATTATCTTAGACTTAATGTTGCCCAAGATTGATGGCTATAAAATATGCCGTTTTCTGAAGTTTGATGAAAAATATAAACACATTCCCATTATCATGTTGACCGCCAGATCCCAAGAGAAAGATCGTCTTTTGGGCAAAGAGACTGGAGCCGATGAATATATTACTAAACCATTTGACTTAGATGAGTTGGTCAATAGCATCAAGAAATATGTTTCCGCAAGAGCGTAGAACATGGGCAGTTTTAAGTATCGCGTAAGAGATAAATGGGGGCGTCCCCTTTCCGGGGTGATTGAAGCCCCTTCGCTGGAGGCGGCCGGAGAGAGGCTTTGGCAGTTGGGATATTTTCCCATTGCCCTGAAAGAAGAAAGAAGAGAAGGTGCTCCAGATCTGGGGCATATTTGGGAAAGGTTCCAAAGAGTAAAACTTACGGACCTTATTTTCTTCACCCAACAGCTCTCCACTCTTTATAAAGCTGGCTTACCCCTCTTGAGCGGCCTGGAAAGTATCCTGGAGCAGACAGAGAACAGAAAACTCAAGACCATCTTAGAAAAGGTAAAACGCCAAGTGGAAGGAGGCAGTACTCTTTCCGAGGCTATGGCCAGGCACTCGCAAGCATTCCCTTTGGTATATGTAAATATGGTCCGTGCCGGAGAAACCTCGGGAATGTTAGGAGAAGCTCTGGATAGATTTATTAGCTTAGCCGAAAGGGAATTAAATACTAAACAAAAGGTAAAAGAAGCAACGCGCTATCCGAAAATTATCATTTTGGCTTTAAGCGTAGCTTTGGTGGTCTTAATGACCTTTGTGATTCCCAGATTTGCCCAGATTTTTGCCCAATTTAAGACGCCCTTGCCTTGGCCGACCCGCCTTTTGCTCAGTAGTAATGAATTTTTTCAAAATAACTGGTACTTAATTTTAGCTGCGGGAGTTGCTTTATTGCTGGGCCTTAACCAATTTTTACGGACCGCTAATGGCCGCGCCCTTTGGGATAGATTAAAGATTCGCCTCCCCCTTTTAGGGGCGATATTTTTAAAGGTGGCCCTTTCCCGCTTCGCTTTTATATTTGTCATGCTCAATCGCAGCGGGGTCCCCATTTTGCAGACTTTGGAAATTGCGGCAGCTACTATTGATAACTATGAAATCTCTCAGGCCATCGAAGAGATAAGGCGGAAGATCAAAACTGGTAAGAACTTAGCTTTAGCCATGAAAGAGACCAAAAAATTTACGCCCTTGGTAGTACAAATGGTTTCTATTGGCGAATCTTCGGGAACGTTAGATGGTATGCTGCTGAGGGTTAGCGAATATTATGATCGGGAGATTGATAATGCTATCAAAAAAATGTCCACTTTAATCGAACCAGTCTTAACCTTAGGCTTGGGGGTAGTAGTAATGTTTTTAGCCTTAGCGGTGTTCCTACCCTGGTGGAATATGGCTGCCTTATTTCGTTGAAGAGATGAAGAGAAAAGGAGGGAAAGAAATTTTGGCTTTCCGGCATAAGCAATTTAAATCTTTAGGGGGGATGACTTTCCTGGAAATAATTGTAGTCATCCTCATAGTAGGAATACTTTCCGCGACTTTTATTCCTCGCCCGGACTGGGTAATACCCACAAAGGCTGCGGTTGCCGGAGCAGCTTTTATGGTGGCGGCCGATATTCGCTATGCCCAAGAATGGGCTATGACCACGGGAATGAACAAGAGCGTAGTCTTTAATGCGGGTTCTAATACTTATTCTTTTCAGCCTGCGCATGCTTTTGATCCATCTGGGCAGCTTCCCGCAGGGGTAAGATGCGGAAATAGTTTGACCATCACCTTCAACTCCTATGGCGAACCGGTAGTAGGTGGGGGAAGTGCTTTAACTATCGTTGGCCAGGGGGAAACGAAAAGAATAACAGTCTTAACTTATACGGGAAAAGTGAATATATCTTGATGCCTAAGAAAAAAGAAAAAGGTTTTACGCTCCTAGAAATCATCATCCTCATCGTCTTAGCCGGCATCTTGCTGCCGGCCATAGTCGTTCCTTTTATGGCTGGAATTAAAGGGAGCAGCGAACCAGAAATGGCGACGAAAGCAATGTATTTAGCCCAACAGAAATTAGAAGAATTTTTAAAATATGCCTATGACCAACCTGCTTTAGCTCCTGTGGCCCTGACGCCTTATACTCCAGCGGATTTACCAGATTTCCGCTGGCAGTGGTCCATCGCCCTGGTAGACAGCAATTTTAATTTAGTGGGCGTGGATCTGGGCTATAAAAGAATCCTGGTGCGTATCCAAGATCCAGAGCATAGGACATATGAATTATGGGCAGTAGTTACTAATTTTCCCTAAAAGGAAAAGGATATGCAGATTAAATCTGGCCTCGGCTTTACTTTAATAGAAATGATCATGGTCATCGTCATCCTTTCCACCATAGCTGGTCTGACCATCTATTTTTTAGTGGATAGTGTGAGCTTATATTCTTTAGCGGTCAACCAAAAAGCGCTTAGTGATGAAGCCCGGATTGCCTTAGAGAAGATTTGCCGAGACTTGCGGGATGCCCAGAATATTTCTTCCCCAGCAGCTGGAAGTAGTGGCCAGATTCTTTCCTTTACCCGGACGCACGCTACGGCTGGAGACGTAAGCAATGAAAATATTATTTATCGCCAGGTTGGCCAAATTTTAGAAAAGGTGAAGACTTCTCCAGCTTTGGTTAGCCCACTGGCCGAAAATGTGGCTACTTTTTCCGTGAGCCGCGCTGCGGGCAACGAAGAAATGAAGATAGTCCTTACTCTTTCGGGGAGTAATGGCGAAAGGGTGACTTTACAAACTAAAGTTTATCCGCGGAATCTATCAGCTGCTACTGGATTTAAGAACTTTTTAGCTAACTGGCAGGAGAGATAGTTTTTATGAGCCCAAGATCTGGTAAAGGAGAAAAAGGAATTTCCCTTCTTTTCTTAATTATGGCCCTGCTTCTTTTGACTACTTTAGGCTATGTGCTTTCTTATTTAATACCTATGAAACATAAGAGCGTTATTTTCCCCCTCCATTCCCTGCCGGCCTTAGCTTTAGCCCAGTCCGGATTGGAATATGGACTGCGGTACAGTGCTGACCAAGGTTGGCGGACCCCACCCGATCTAGAACGGTTGAATAATGCCTCTGTTTGCCAACGTAACTTAGGAAATGGGCGCTTCCTCATCCAGTACGATAGGACTACGGATACCTTAACCTCTACGGGAGAAATCTCTAATTCCTTCGTCCGGCGGGTGGTTTCTTTAAGTAATTTTTCCAGCTTTTTGCGCTTAATTTTTGCTCCAGCATCACCTCCTCCCTGTTGGGCTACGCCCAACCGCCAAGCTCGGTTCTTTATCCAAAATGTGCGGGATGAAAATGTGATCTTCACTGCCTTTGCTGCCTCATGGAACCAAAGTCCGCCCACGCGCCGGATTGTCCGCTTAGATATGGATGGGGTGCAAAAATTTGCTGGTAATTATCAAAATGGCCAGCCGGCCGAAAATTTCAATACGGGCGGTGGACAGCAGACAATTCTGCCGGCCGCGGTTATTCCAGTCACTATTGAATGGAATAGCGAGGTCAACAATGGAGCGCATATTTTAATTACTTTTTATACTGCGGCGGGGAAAAGCTATGCTTTTAATTTAGATGCTGATGGTGACGGTTTGCCCGGATGTTAAATTTTTTAACTTATGATAATTAGGCTCGCTTGGGTCTCTTGCTTTCTTTTTTAAAAGACGAAATGAGCCTTAAGGGATAGGAAAAATAAAGAGGACAAAGACATGGCGCATAATCTCATAGGTGTTGATTTGGGTAGCCAAACAGTTAAGTTGGTAGCCTTCAAAATAGGCGAAAGGGGGCCTCTGCTTACTCATTTAGCTGTCAAGGCTATCCCCTGGGAAGAGGAAAAAGATTTAAGCTTCGGCAAGGAAGTGCTCAAAGCTATCTTCCACGAAATAAATCTAAAGCCTCAAAAAGTTAGATTGGTTTGTTCAGGAACAGGGATGCATATCCGCCGACTTTCCCTTCCGGCTATGCCCCCAGAGGAATTGAAAGAAGCTGTCCGCTGGGAATTAAAAAACCAGATCCCCCAGTCCATAGAAGCTATGGAAGTACGTTTCCATATCTTAGGGGAAAAGCCAGAAGAAGGAGGGTCGCCCCGATTGGATTTAATTGCCGTGGCTTGTCCACAAAGTACCCTCGAACGTCTTTTGACTATCGCCGCCAAAGCGGAGATTAAACCAACTCATCTCGATGTCGCTCCCTTTGCCCTTTGGAACTTAATTTTAACTTGCCAAGAAAATGCGTCCGCAGAAGATTTGGCTATTTTAGATATGGGTGCTGAAAAAACGGGGATCTATATTTGGCAGAAAGGAGTTTTGCAATTTAGTAGAGAAATTATTCCTGGGGGGGCAGATTTCACCCGAGCCATTCGCGAAGGCCTCGATCCTGGAGAAAAGCCGCACCTCCTGTTTACCCGGGCGGAAAAAATAAAACAAATAATTGGCATACCAGTTCAAGGACCATTTCCCAGTATTCCTGGGGAATCGATCAGTATAGCTAAGATAACTTTTTTGATGCGGCCCGTTTTGGAGAGGCTGGTAGGAGAAATTTCGCGCTCCTTGGAATATTTCCGGGCCCAGATAAGCGGCAAAAACATAGACCGCCTGCTCCTCTGCGGTGGCGGAGCTAACATGAAGAATATGGCCTTTTATTTAAGTCAAGAGCTTCGTCTGCCTGTGGAAAGATTCAACCCCTGGAAGTTTCTGCCATTTGATCCCCAAAATATCGACCCCCAGACCCTGGAAGAATTAGGCCCCCAATTAGCCTTAGCTGCCGGCGTAGCCTTACCGCCAATTAAAGAAATGAATTTTCTGCCCGAAAAAAAATCTTGGGCTTCCCGTCTGCGCCAGGGAAGTAACCCATATTATTTGGGTTCTTCTTTAGCTGCCGCCATTTTTGCTTTTTTGATCTGGGGCGGGCAAGGGGATTTGAGTCGGTTACAAAAAGAATATGAACAGAAGATCGTTCAGTTACAAGACTTGGAGAGGCTCCCGCTCACCCTTTCTTCATTAAAGGAAAAAGAGAGACAAATGAAGCAGAATTTATTGTTCCTCTCCTCGGCTCAAGTCGGGCCGTTATCGCACCGGGAGATTTTGGCAGAGATGCGCAGTTTAATTCCGGCTAACGTAACCATAACCCAATTAAGTATGGTGCCTAAAGGGTTGACTGGGCAAAAAGGAAGTTTATCTAACATAGGTGAAAAAGAACTCCAGATCTTGGGCGTGACATTTGGCCAAAATGCGCAATGTTTAAGCGCTTTAGCCCAACTGTTGGAGCGCTTAGAGAAATCATCTTTATTCCGGAATGTAAAATTAGTGGCCGCTGGCGAAAATAAACAATTTACTGCTCCAGCCATGCATTTTGAAATAGTTAGTGATCTTGATTTGGAAAGGCAGAGAAAGTAGTAAAGGTTAGAAAAATGGTCTTAAGAAATCGTGAAAAAATAATGATTTTTTTAGCCATCCTGGCGGTGGCTATTTGGGCTTTCGATCATTTCTATTATATGCCCCAAAAAAAGAAAATCTTGGAATTGAAAGCTGAGCTGTCCGCCATCGAGTCAAAACTTACCCAAGCCATGGCTTTCCGTCAGGGAGTGGAAACCACAGAGCGCGAGATTGCCCGCCTGGAAAAAGAGATGCAAGTTTATCGCGCCCGGCTGCTGCGCGGAGAAGAATTGCGCACTTTTTTAAAACAATTGGCTAAAGATAGTGAACAATTGCCAATAAAAATAATTTCGCTCACTCCGCAAGAGGCAAAATTGTCTGAGGAGGTGGAAGCAAAAGGAAAAAATGCTGAGTATAAGAAAGTAAGCGTGCAAATGATCATGTGGGCCACTTATCCAAGCTTGGAAAGATTTATAGGGAATATTGAACGTCTGCCTTTTTTAATATCTGTGGATCAACTAAAGATTGAGCGCAAAGAAGAAAAATATCCGCATTTGCTGGTAACCTTAGAAATGGGCGTACAAATTTACGAGAGAAAATAGGGGAATGATGCAGCTAGCGGCACCATATTAATAAAAACATCGTTTTAACTTTTTAGCGAGAAGGAAATTTAATGAAAAAATATTTGTTAATCATGGTCATAATTTTTTGTTTTTATTTATGGGAAATGGGCGCCCTTAATAAAGATGGTGCCCAAATTTATGGACAATCCCGGATCGTTAAAACACCTTCCCTACCGGAAAAGAGGAGAGATCCTTTCGGCTGGCCGCCAGGGATTAAATTTCTTTCCGCAACAGGGGAAGAAAAACAAATTAAAAAAGAAGAAAAAAAGGAGGAGCTAAGTAAGTTTACCAAGACGAACTTGGTTCCTGAGCCAAGACCAGATGCTGAATCTGCTTCGCCCGCTTTAGTTTTGAAGGCCATTTTAATTAGTGACCGGGTTCGTTTGGCCGCCATAGAAGAGAGACTCGTTACGGAAGGAGAAGTAATTGGCGAAGAAAGGGTGTTAGAGATAAAACCTGATCGGGTAATCCTCGGTAAAGGACAGAAGAAAAGAACACTTTATTTACCGCAAAGCGCGGTACCTTTAATAGTGGAGGAGAGATGAAGAGAAAAAGAAGATTAGGGGAATTTTTTTTAGGAATATTTTTTAGCGCTTTCTTAATTCTGGGGGCTTGTGCTACTTCACCCCCAAAAGAAAGGATGAAATTGCCCCCCCGGGAAAAAGAAGCGGCTGAGCCTAAACCTCCTATTCGTGAGCCATTACGCGAGATAATTTTGCCCCAGCGGGAAGAAGTAAAGAAGATTCCTGAGAAAAGATTTTCCCTAAGTGCCCGCGAGGCTAATGTGCAGGATGTGCTTTTAGCATTTTCCAGAGAAAGTGAGATGAACATTATTATCGACCCCGAATTAAAAGGAAAAGTAACCGTAGATTTGAAAGGGGTTACCATAACCGAAGCTTTGGAAGCAGTCCTTTCTCCTTTGGGATGGACTTTTCAGTTTGCGGATAATTTCATCCGGATTCAAAGAGTGAAGATGGAAAGCCGTCTCTTTACCTTAAATTACATTGCCACAAAGAGGAGCGGTAAACGAGAAATCTATGCCAGCACTGGTGGGGGACTGCAAACAGCAGCAGCCCCGGGAACACAGACCTCGGTAACTCCGGGAAGCTCCCGCACTGGCTATAGCGATTTAGTCAGTGTGGATGAAGTAGACATGTGGAAAGAAATCCAAAAAGGCTTGGAAACCATCATTTTTGGGGCGCCGGAGGAAAAAGAAGAACCACCTGAAACCGGTAAAGGGGTATGGACCCGGGTGGATAGTCAGGGGAAAAAATTGATCGTGCATCGGTCAAGCGGCATTATCTGGGTCACTGATTATCCGGCCAATTTAAATCGGGTAGCCGCCTTTTTGGAAAAGATAGAAGGAAGCTCCCAGAGACAGGTAACCATTCAAGCAAAGATCATGGAAGTGATTCTTTCTGATGAACATAGAGAGGGAATTAATTGGAAAGTAATCCAAGGTCTGCCGCGCGCTCTTAATTTAGCCTGGGGCCTTACTGATCAGACTGGCACAATTGGCTATCCTGGGGGTCCTCTTGGTTATCTTTCTGAATCCGGGCCAGCCACCGTAGCTGCTCCAGGAGGGTCTTTCCGAGTTAACCCCTTGGGCGGCATATTTGCTATAGGGGCTGCGGCCGGGGAAGTAGTCCTCGCGGATATTATTTCGGCCATTGCCGAGCAAGGAGATGTGAAAGTTCTTTCCAGCCCCACAATATCAACCCTCAATAACCAAAAAGCCATAATTCGGGTAGGCAATCAAGATGTTTTCTTTATTACAGGAGCAGTGGCGACCCAGACTACCGTAACGCAGATCATCCAACCTATGACTATTGACATTGGGATTATTCTTGATGTTACGCCCCAAATCTCTGAGGATGGGACAATCATCATGAACATCCATCCCAGCATTACAGAGAAAACCGGGG
Organism: Thermodesulfobacteriota bacterium; assembly: GCA_049699975.1. Taxonomy (GTDB): domain Bacteria; phylum Desulfobacterota; class SM23-61; order SM23-61; family SM23-61; genus CAZAGD01. The sequence continues at coordinate 23,516 of JBNAWB010000013.1, read as the reverse complement.
AAAAAGTAACTCCCGATGGAAAAACCACCTTCCCTCTGCTCAGCGTGCGCGAAACAGATACAACAGTGCGGGTAAAAGATGGACAAACGATTATTATTGCTGGCCTGATGCAGGAGAAGAAAGAAGAAGCTTATATAGGTATTCCAGGTTTACAATCAATTCCTCTTTTAGGTGCTCTATTTCGTTACAAGACGGAGCGGAAGAGAAATGCCGAGTTGGTCATTATGATTACCCCCACTATCCAAGTGGGAAAAAAGGCAGAGGACCTAACTCGTCAGTAAGGACTATCATGTATCAAGAATATTTCGGGCTAAAAGAGAATCCCTTTTCCCTAACTCCTGATCCGCAGTATTTTTATCTAAGTGCGAGCCATTTAACAGCGGTAGAATCTCTTCTGTTTGGTATCCAAAGGAAAATGGGCTTCATGGTGGTGACTGGCGACATCGGCACGGGCAAGACAACTCTTTGTCGAGTTCTCCTGGAAAGATTGGCCGGAGAGAAGATAAAGACTGCCTTACTTTTTAATCCCTTCCTCGCGGAAGAAGAATTGTGGGCCACCATCCTGAAAGATTTTGGATTACCCAGCCAGAATTTATCCAGGAAGGAGATGATAGATTCCTTATATGAATTCTTGCTTGCTCTGCACAGCCGGGGCGAGAATGCGGTCCTCATCATAGATGAAGCGCAGAATCTTTCCATTCCTGTACTGGAACAAATTCGCTTGCTCTCTAATTTGGAGACCGCAAAAGAAAAGATCCTGCAGATCATTTTATTTGGGCAATTAGAACTTACTGAAAAATTAAATTCTCCTGATCTAAGACAACTGAATCAACGCCTGGCGATTCGGCTGCAGCTTTATCCTCTTTATTATAAAGAAATGGAGAACTATATTTACCAGAGGCTAATCATCGCTGGCGGGCGCGGGAATATATTTTTTTCCAAATCGGCCTTACGCGAGCTATACCGTTTTTCTAAGGGAGTCCCTCGCCTAATTAATCTCCTATGCGATCGGGCTTTATTGGCGGCCTTTGTGGCCCAGACGAACCACATTGATCGGGCCATGGTGCAAAGAGGAGCAAAGAACCTTTGGGGAGAGGCGAGACAGAAGAGAATTTGGGAGCGGAGACCTTATACCATATGGATAATCTTTCTTTTTCTGTTAGGAGGACTAATAATGGGGAGCGCTTTTTTCCCACCATGGAAGAACTTAGTTAATTTATTTATAGAGAAGATTGCCCCCTACCAAAGCGAAATAAAAAACATTAGCTACCCGGGCATTTAATCAGTTCATTTTTAAGCAAAGTTAGGGTAATTCTGTTTATTTTGGGGTTGGCCAATAATTAATAATCAAGGAGCGGGAAATACATGAGCTTAATCATGGAAGCTATCAAAAAAGCACAACAAATGGGCTGGCGAAGTAGCCAAGAAAATTCCTGGCCAAGGGGAGTATTAAACACAGGAGTGTGTTTTGAAAAAAAACGGGGGAGATGGTGGGTTCTGCTTGTTCTTTTCTTAGGCGGCATATCTAGCCTGCTTATTTTTGGGGGTAACAATCTTTCCTTATTTTATTCATCCCGTTTTACCCGCGCAGATAAAATTAAAAATGAAGCTCCTGTTCCCTTAAAAGGCCCAGCAGAGGAAATCCACCTCGCCGCGAAAAAATCAGCCCTTGGCGTAAGCGAACAAAATTCACCTGGGTCGCCTTCGGCCAAACCCCAAAGGGCGGAGGTAGAACGCCCACTTCTGCCTTTAACCCTGGTGGCTAGGCTTGAACCTGCCCGCCCGCAAGAGATCTTTTGGGAAAAAGAATTTTTGCCGCCGAAAGCAGAGGGAAAATCTGAGGTTAAAGATGTCCGAGGGGAAACGAGCACCATAATCGCCAAAAAAGGAGAAGAAGAGCAGAAAATAGAAAAGGCCACAACGGAAGGACAAGAAAAACCTTTATCGACATTTGCCCAAGAAGTACCTGGGCCAGAAATACAAGAAATAAAGGTGGAAAAATTAAGCGGGGAGATTAAGTCGCCCCCGGAAGCAGTTAAAAATTTTAATGCCGGAGTCAATTTTTATCAGCAGAGAAATCTGCCTCAGGCGATGCAAGCTTATAAACAAGCTTTGCAATATGATCCAAATTTTGGGGAAGCTTATAATAATTTGGCTCTTATTTACCAAGAAATTGGCGATTTAGATCAAGCCCGAGAAACTTTGCGCAGGGCTACAGAGATAAATCCTAATTATGAAAAAGCTTGGAACAATTTAGGAATAATCCTTCTTTTGCAAAACCGCTATGGGGAAGCTAAAGAAGTGTTTCAGAAAACCTTGCTTCTCAATCCTCAGCAGATGGAGAGCTATCTCAATTTAGGGGTGGTTTATCGAAAAGAAGGAGAACTGAAAAAGGCGGCGGAATGTTACCAAAAGGCCCTGCAGATAAATCCTTGGAGAGGAGAAGTTCATTATAACCTGGGTATAATTTGGGAAGAGCTTCAGGATATCCCGCAGGCGATTAGCCATTATCGATCTTTCTTGCATCTGGCGGCGAAAGATTATCCTGGCTTGGCTGCCGAAGTAACTCGGCATATAAATCGCTTAGGCAAAGAACAAAAAAGATGATCATAAAAATAGGAAGTAAAAGGGGAAAGGTGAGCTTCTAAATAAGCGGGGATGAAAATGGCGGAGGAGAAAAAAAGTTTAGGAGATTTTTTAGTGTCCCAAGGCGTGATTACCAGAGACCAACTGCAGCGGGCCTTAGAGGAGCAGAAGCGGACTGGAGAAAGGTTGGAACAGACCATTGTCCGTCTTCAGTTTGCCGCGGAGGAATTAGTATGGCAAAGCATGGCTGATTATTTCAGCTTACCTTTTATTGATTTGAACACGTATCAAATTGATGAAAAGGTTATAAAAATTATCCCGGAAGAAATTGTGCGCCGGCATAATTTAATGCCCCTCTTTAAGATCGGCAACACCCTTACTGTAGCCATGGCCAATCCTTTAGACATTTATGCTTTGGATGAGGTACGCGCCAAGACCGGTTGTGATGTAGAAATTGCCTTGAGCACCAAAGAAAAAATTAAGAGGGCCATCGATCAATATTATGGAATTACGGCCGCTACTCTGGAAGGTACTCTGGAGGAATTTGTCCAGAGTCGGGGGATAGAAGCTCCTTCGCCACAGATTGAATACCGCAAGACTTATGACCTGGCTCCGAAGGAAATATTCAGTGGACCGATGGAAGAAGCTCCGGCCTCCCGTATATTTGATGCCATCATGCTGCAGGCTATTCGAGATCGCGCCAGCGATATTCATTTGGAACCCGAAGAAAAAATGCTGCGCGTCCGCTTTCGAATTGATGGCTTACTGTATGAATTTTCTACTCTGGCGAAGCAGATCCATGCTCCCCTGACCTCTGCGATTAAAATTTTAGCCGAGATGGACATTGCCGAAACCAGGATGCCTCAAGATGGTAGCTTCAATGTGAAGATAGAAGAGCGGAGTTTTGAAATTAGGGTATCCACCTTTCCGACCATTTATGGGGAAAATGTGGTGCTCAGAATTCTGGATCAGAGTACTCCCTTGCGCAAATTAGAAGATTTGGGTTTTACTCCGGAGATGTTGGCCAGTTATAAAAAACTGATTGCCAGTTCCCACGGCATGATCCTGGTTACCGGTCCTACAGGGAGTGGGAAGACTTCCACTTTATACGCTTCTTTAAATATGATTAACTCCTTGGAGAAAAATATTATTACCATAGAGGACCCGGTAGAATACCGTCTTAATTTAGTTCGGCAGACGCAAGTAAACCCCAAAGCGGGTATGACCTTTGCCACGGGTCTTCGTTCTATCTTACGGCAAGATCCGGATGTGATTATGGTGGGGGAGATTCGGGACTTGGAAACGGCGGAGATAGCCATTCAAGCAGCCCTTACTGGACATTTGGTCTTCAGTACGCTTCATACCAACGATGCGCCGGAGGCTATTACCCGCCTTATGGATATCGGTGTGGAGCCCTACCTTATTTCTTCGGCCGTGATCGGGGTTTTAGCACAGCGCTTGGTGCGGACCATTTGTCCAGAATGTAAAGCCCTAAAGCCCTTTAATCCATTGTTAGAACCAGATTTAAAAGAAGTTTATCAAAAGTATTTTGGCGAACCTATCACCGCCATGGCTCTTTACCAAGGTAAAGGTTGTAAGAGCTGTAAACAGACCGGCTATTGGGGTCGAGTGGGTATTTTTGAACTTTTACAAATTGATGAGCAGATTAAGGAATTAATTGGCGCGAAGGCTTCTACTCAACAAATCCGCCAGCGAGCGCGGGAAAACCTGGGGATGGCCACTTTAAGAGAAGATGGCTTATTGAAAGCTTTGCAGGGGGTGACTACCTTAGAGGAAGTGAATCGCGTGGCCGGGCGGTCAAGGATGGTTTAAAGAAAAAGTAGATTATAATTAATATCGCAAACAAGAGAGATATAAAAAGGCCTACTTTAAAACTGAGAGGTTCATAAGAAAAGAGAATCTCATATTCGCCGGCCCGCAAAGCCAGCGCCCGAAAATTATAGTTGGCCCGCAAAATCTCGGCGGAGAAATTTGTGGCCGCAGGAGCAGCACTCGCCCCCGAAGGTCGAATAAAAGCCTTCCATCCAGGGTAATAAGTGTCACTAAGAACTAACAATGAGTCGCGCGGACAGCTAACGCGCAGCACTAATTGGTTATTGCTTTCTTGAATTAAGATAACTTTATTTTCAGGAGCATTAAGAGCATTCCTGGAGGCAATTGGATTCCCGCTCCATAAAGGCTCTTCTTCTAAGATAACCATTTGGGCAGGATGGAAATTTTTATCTCTTAAGGTAGGAATTATATCTTTTTCAGGGAGGATTTTATACTTTTCCACGAACCAGGCTCGGGGAAGAAAATGGCGGAGGCGATAAAGTTTTACCGTATCCTTTTTAAGCAATTCTTCTTCTTTTCCGGGAAGTCCTTTGGTCTCCGCATAAAGCAGTTCGAAATTTTCATCTTCAATGGGCATAGTAGAAATGACATATTTTACTCCGTAAAGGTACAGCAAGTTAGTCGCTGCTAAGGAAGGGGAATTTATGAAGGTTTTATAAAGATTATCTCCCCTTTTTATGGGTAAAACTTCTAGGCCCCAAATATGCGGGATTTTGTGGATTAAGAACATAGAAGAAAGGTGTTTTTCTTGTAAAAATTTTAGAGGGGTCGGATTAGAGAGCAAAAGAGGAGAATCTAAGGAAGCGGTTCGGGGGGTAGTAAAGATCCTATAAAATCCATTGTCTGCCGAAATTATTTCCATAATGCGCGTTTTTTGGAAAAATTCTTTAGTTTTTTCTTTCCCCCAAAACCCCATATTTCCAAATAGATCAAAAGTAAGGAAGAGAAGCAAAAGTCCCAAAGTCCATTTGGGCCAGCGCCATTCTTGGCCCAAGCGTAAGATGAGCAAAAAGATAGTTAAATAGAAAAAGAGTCTTTGGGTATTTTTAATATTGGCTACCAGAAGAGGGGAGGGGGACGAGGCCAGTCCTACGTGCTTAAAAAACTGACTCAGCCCCTTTTCCCCGGCTACGGTAAAGAGGAGTAGAAATCCGCAAAGAAGAGCAGCAGC
>JBNAWB010000013.1:0-17895 GCA_049699975.1 Thermodesulfobacteriota bacterium | reverse complement strand
AGTTAAAAAATATTTGATCTTCTTTTGCTGAGCTGAAGCAGCAAGGGTTTGCAACTTTTCTAAGCCTAAACCAGCGGTAATGGTTAAGACCAGAAAAAAAATATAAAGGAATTTTACTGGATAACGGAGGCCCGAGAAAAAGGGGAAATACTTGAATACCAATTGGTAAAAAGGATTAAAGTGTCCCAAGGCCAGGAAAAGGGAAAGAAAAATTAAGGCGAAGTAAGGCTTACGTTCGCGACTGAGGAGGAAGAAGAAAAAAGTAAGTAGAAAAGGGAGTCCACCCGTATATAAAGTTTTTAACCAACATTGAGTCGTCCAATAATTTTGGATATCGAGGAAATAACCATAGGCATCGGGCAAAAAGAAGAGTAAAAAGTCGCGCGGCGCAAAGCTCCAAATAGTCGCCTCGGCAAAGGATATTCCCGACCCTCTGATGGAGTGCGCGTAAAGCTCCAGAAAAGGAAAGAGTTGGATCGCGGAAAACAAGATGAAGGTCACTGAAGTAATGATAAAAATTTTGCTCCTTTGGCCTACCCTTTCCCATAAACTTGTGGGGGGTAATTTCAGGGCCAAAGGGAAAAAAAGCAGCAATAAAAGGATTAGAAAATTCCCGTAAACAATCTCCACCCCGCCGCCCAAGAATGATATGGCCATAAATAATCCTGTTATAATTTCATTTTTTAGGCCCGGGGCAGCTAATGCTCTTCTGAAAAAAATTATGATCAAGGGAGTCCAGACAATAGAAAGAAGAGAATTGAGTAAAGAATGAATAGACAAGAGGTAGCCACTGAGCATGAAGATCATTCCCGCCGTCAAAGAACTGCTCCATCTTGCTCCGAGCTGCCGCATAAGTAAATAAATGAAAAAGCCGCTCAAGAAGAAATGCAGAATGATTATGCTATTGAAGGCTAGGTCAAAAGGCAGCAGGAAGAAGAGCAGATTTAGGGGGTAGAGAAGGGCATGTTGGGGATTAGCAAAGAAAGGGTGGCCGGTGAATTGATAAGGATTCCATAAGGGGAAATCACCATTTTTAATGCTCTCCACCCCAAAAAAACGGGGGGGAATAAAATAGGGGGCTAAGTCTCGCTCGCTTAAGATAAAGCGGTCAGAAAAAAGGTCGGAAAAAAAGAGGAGAATAGAGAAAAAAAGGGCCAAACCAGCTAAAAAATTTGCCGATTTGGCCCGCTGGAAAATAAGCCTTTTTATCCTTGGTCCACCTGGTTGAAGACTAACTTCTTTACTGTCCTCCTCGATTTTACCAAGTGGCCGTAGCCGCATAGATGGTGCCATAAGTAGTAGGCACATTTGGGGTGGGGCTCAAAGTAAAAGTATAAACGCGTCCACCCACCGTCATAGTAAAAATATTGGCCGCCGCTGTCCAGGTAAATCCTTTCAACTCCCCAACGTTAGTGGCTATAGTAAGCATATTATAAGTGCCTGTTGTGCCGCCAATGAGGCGTTGGCTAAAAAGCAAAGCATTCTGGCTGCGCAAGGCTCCCAAAACTCCTCTGGCAGTGCCATCAGCAGCTTGGCCAGTGAGATCAATATAGCGCGGAATAGCTACGGCGGCTAAAATACCAATGATCACAATAATGACGATAAGTTCGATTAAAGTAAAACCTTGGTCCCTTTTCCTCATGCCTCCTCCTTTCCTTCCATATTATATGGCCTCTAAAATACTTGATATTATTAATATTAGAATCAATTATAGCGGGTTTGTCAAGTTTTTTCCCGCGGTAAGGTCTGCCTCAGCGGGGACAAATTTAGTAGAAACAAAGCCAGGTTGGTGGTATATTTTTAATATGATCTCTTTGAGGGTAAGATGGCCATAGCAGTGAGCAGAGGAAGTCCGGTAGAATTTCTTGGCAACTGGGTAATTAATAAATTGCATTATTACCTCGATCTTTCCACTCTCCTTTTTCTGGCTTTTAAGGAGCTCATCACCGAAAGGAAAAAGGGATTTTCCCTAATCTGGGAGATAACTTTACGCCAAATCTATTTCACGGGTGTACAGGCCCTTAAAGTGACGGCCTTCGTTTCTTTAGCTTTGGGAACTCTGGTAATTGTAGAAGCAGGCAGCCAAATGGATCTTTTAGGAGGCTTAAAATTTATTTGCCAAATTTTAGTCTTAGTGATCATTCGCGAATTAGGTTCTCTATTCACGGCCTTTATCGTTATCGGTAGGTCAGGAACGGCCATTGCCACGGAATTGGGCAATATGATTGTAGCCCACGAAATGGAAGCTCTCCGAGCCATGGGCATTAATCCCGTTTATTTTCTGGTCACTCCCCGCATAATGGGGGTAACGATTGCGGTCATTTGTCTCACAATTTTCTTTGACCTCATCGCCCTTTTAGGTGGGTTTTTGATAGCTAAGTTGATTTTGCCAATTGATTTTACTACTTTCTTAAAAGAACTAATGTCTTCCCTCACTGGGGTGGACCTGAGCGTGGGCTTCCTGAAAAGCTTCGCCTTCGGCTTGTTGATTTCCCTAACTTGTACTTATCACGGGCTAAATGTGCGCTATTCTCCCATTGAAGTTCCCCAAGTGGCTACGAAGGGAGTAGTAAGCGCTATCTTGTCTTGTATAATTTTTAATGTGGCCATTACTATTCTCTTTTATTTATGAGCCAGCAAGATTTCATCAATATGCAGCACGATCCGATCATAAAAGCCGAGGGGGTCTCCTTTTATTTTGATGGCCGGCCAATTTTTCAGGACTTAAATTTTCAATTAAATCAAGGAGAAGCTTATCTTTTGGTAGGACCGAGCGGGAGTGGCAAATCACTTTTGTTAAAAATATTGAGTGGTCTTTTTGTAGCCACCCAAGGAAGCATAAAGATAGCGGGTATAGATATAGCTAAAGCTGCGCCCCAGATTCTCCAAGAGTTAAGAGTAAAGATGGGCTTTGTCTTCCAAGATGCGGCCTTAATCAGCAATATGTGCCTTTATGATAATATTGCTTTACCATTGCGTTACCACACTTCTTTATCCGAGGAAGAGATAAAAATAAAGATCGCCGAACAAATGTCTCAACTGCAAATTGATCGTCAAGGTGACTTTCTTCTGCCGGCCCAACTAAGTATGGAAATGCGTAAACGGGCTGCCTTAGCCAGAGCCCTTATTTTAGAACCAGAGCTTCTTTTTTTAGATGAACCCACCATGGCCATGGCCGAGGAAGCCAATTGGCATATTTGGCAGGTTTTACAAGCCTATCGGCAAAGAAAGAGAATTAGCGTGATTTTCGTCCAAAGTGATTGGCGGGCAGCGCTACCTTTTGCTGACCGGATCGGTTTTTTAAAAGGAGGGAAAATAGTCTGCGAAGGGCCCAAAGAGGAATTTGAAGATCGATTAGCCCAAATTTCCCGGCAAGAAAAATCCTTTTTAAATTAAGGAGCAAGTCTATGAAGATGTATTTCCGCATTAAACATATTGACCGCTTGGCTGGGATTTTTGTGATCTTGGCCCTTATTTTGATCCTCATCACTATTGTCTTCGTGGCCCGCGGGCAAAAATGGTTTTCTAAACGCCAGCCCTATTTAGTAGTATTTGACCGCGTCGGCGGAATTAAGCCAGGGACTGACGTAACTATATCGGGAATGCAAGTGGGCCGGGTAAAATCATTGCGCCTTAATGAAGAGCGTAAGGTAGAAATTACTTTGGAAATTTTTGATGATTATAAAGACTATTTAAGGAAAGATTCCTCGGCTACAGTCATTAGCGGTCTCTTAGGTGGCAAAACCGTGGAGATTACGCCGGGTTCTCCTGACCAAGCTCTTCTTCGTCCAGGAGAAACCATTCCCTCGCAAGAACCAAGAGAATTAACTGATTTCTTAAAAGGATTAGATTTGCAAGCTCCGCTAAAAAAAGCGGAGGCTACTTTAGGTAATTTAGAAGCCATCAGCGCCAAATTAAAAGACCCCCAAGGAGAGCTTTTTAGGCTCTTAAATAATATAGAATTCATCTCTCAGCAGTTGCGCCAGGGAGAAGGAAATATAGGCGCCATTCTGCAAGATAAAAAAATCTATAATGAACTAAGCACTACGCTTACTTCTCTGCGCCGTTCAGCAGAACATTTGGAAAAGACCACCGAGAGGGCCTCTCGATTTGCCGCCGATTTGCCGAAACTATCAAATGATTTAGAAAATTATTTAAAAGAGGTGCCCAAAATCTTAGGAGATGTGGAAAGAGCAACGGCCCGCCTGCCCGAGGTAACAGAAAAAATTCAAAAGGCCACAGATGAGATGCCAGTTATTGCTGGTAATTTGAAAGAGATAACCAAAGATGTCCGAGCCGTTACCGAAAATTTAAAGAAAGTTGCTCCGGAAATTCCGGAATTAGTCTCGGCTAGTCAGGAAAGTATAGAAGAAGCAGAAAAATTATTGCAGACATTGCGTAACCACTGGTTAATTAGGGGATGGCAGGCAAAGCCTCCGCAGAGCATGCCCTTAGAGGTTAGCCAGCGCGAAAATCCTTATTAAAAAAGGAGATAGTTCCATGAGCAGTAGCCAAGATTTATCTTTTTTTCTGGCCTTTTTAGCTGGATTAATATCTTTCCTTTCTCCTTGTGTCTTACCTCTCTTACCCTCTTATTTGGCTTTTATTACTGGTTTATCCTTTGAAGAACTAATTCGCCAAGATTCCTCAAAGAAAATGCGCCAGGTTATCCTCACCCATTCTTTATTGTTTATCTTGGGCTTCAGTATTCTATTTACGCTTATGGGAGCTTCCGCAACTTTGTTAGGCCAGTTTTTGGCTACTTACCGGGATATGATCCGCCTGGGAGGAGGAGTTCTGATAATTCTTTTGGGACTTTTTATAAGTGGCATTATACCCTTAGATTTTTTACAGAGAGAAAAGAGATGGCATTGGCAGCATAAGCCCTTAGGATATTTGGGAACTTTCTTAGTGGGCGTGACTTTTGCGGCCGGGTGGACACCGTGTGTAGGCCCAATTCTTTCCGCCATTCTCCTTTATGCCAGCACGGCCGAGAATATAAGTACTGGTATAATATTATTGTTAATCTATTCCTTAGGTCTAGCCATCCCTTTTCTTATTTCTTCTTTAGCTCTAAACTCTTTTTTAAATGCTTTTCAGAGAGGACGACGCTTTATAGGGATTTTGACTAAAGTTGGTGGCATTCTATTAATCAGCATCGGCATCCTCTTACTTACTAATTCCTTTGATCTTTTAAATGAATTCCTGAGTCGGTGGTTCCCTGGTTTTTCTTTTTGAGTATAATATTTGAGGGATAAATAAGGAGCAAAAAGCCGAGCCCAGAAATATGCTCTATGAATGCGGTAAATTATGATGATTCTTTTCTCGCTCCCCTTCGCCAATTCATAGAAGAAAAGGAAGGTCTTTTCTCTGTTTATGGGCTGAAGGGGTCTTCTCCGGCCTTCTTGATCTCCAAATTAGCTGTCCGCACCAACCGCCCCTTTTTTATTATCGCCCCAGAGGAAAGCAAGGCCGAACTTATTTTCCAGGAAATCTCTTTTTTTCTGGGATCGCGGCGGCCAATTCTTTATTACCCTGATTGGGATATTCCGCCTTTTGGGAAAATATCACCTCCTCTGGAAGTAATGGGGCAACGCTGGCAAGCGCGCCATTCCCTGATCTCTTCCTCACCTCCCTTTATTATGGTGACTTCTCTACCGGCTATACTTTGGCGAGTGCCTCCCCGGAACATTTCCCGCCAGATGTTTTTGAGAATAACGCCGGGCCAGGAAATTAGCCAGGAAGAATTAATGAACAAGTTAGCCGGCATGGGTTATTCTCGCCAAAGTGTGGTTACGACCTTAGGCGAATATTCTTGGCGCGGACAGATTGTTGATATTTATTCGCCTATTTCTTCAACCCCCTATCGATTAGAATTTTTCGCAGATACTGTGGAGTCAATTAGAATTTTTGATCCCGAAAGTCAGCGGTCTTTACAGGAGGAGAAGGAAGCCCTAATTTTACCGGTACGCGAAACCCTACTCTTTCCGGAATTTATAGAAAGGGCCTTAAGTAAGTTGCCTCCCGAATTTTTCCAAATGCCCGCCGGCCAAGAAATCCAAGAAAAAATCAAGCAGGGTATTCCTTTTCCGGGCCTGGAAAATTTTTTACCCTTTTTTTACCCTCAGGTAGAGACTATCTTCGATTATCTTCCTCCAGCGGCTATTGTGTTTCTCATTGAACCTCCAGAGATTAAGGAGCGGCTTATAGATTTTTGGGAAATGGTCCAAACTTCCTGGTCTAAAACTCAGGAAGAAATAGAAAGTTGGCCCCATCCGGAAGAGTTGATTATTCCAGTACCCGAATTTGAAGAATGCCTCTCTTTGGTGACCCGCATTACCCTGCAGAGTTTGGAAATTTTGGAGAAAGATCTTTTGACCTCGAGCCTGACTTTGGCAACTGAAAGTAATGAAAATTTACGATCTTCCTTGCTTACTTCTAAGTCCGAAGAGGGAGTCCTGCATGCCTTAGCTAATCGGATTCGCCAGGAGGCAGAGAAAGGAATTTTCTCCCTTTTTGTTTGCCCCCACCAGCGTTCGGCCCAGCAGTTAGCGGATATGTTGGGCAGCCATGGATTAAAGACTTTGCTCTCCCCTGAGCCTTTTTCATCTTGGCACCCTCCCGAGGCCCCAGATGGACAGGTGACCATCATAATCGGCCAACTATCCCGCGGCTTCAATTTTCCTATGGCCCGGCTTTTTATTGTGGCCGAGGCGGATATTTTCGGCGAAAAGAGACCCCGTAAGAAACGGCTGCCTTTACGGGAAGAACATGCTTTAGCCACTTTTAGCGAACTCAAAGAAGGCGACTTTGTGGTGCATACGGAGCACGGCATCGGTATTTATCGAGGGTTAGTCAAGTTCACCTTTGGCGAAGAGGAGCAAGATTTTCTGCTCATAGAATACCAAGGCGGGGACAGACTTTACCTTCCCGTCTATCGCTTGAATTTAGTGCACAAATATATAGGTAGCGGAGACGGAGAACCACGGCTTGATAAATTAGGGGGGACATCTTGGGAGAAGGCTAAAAAGAAAGTTAAGAAATTTTTGCAGGAGATGGCAACGGAGCTCATCCAATTATACGCTGCCCGGGCAGTGATGAAAAGGCCTCCTTTTTCTCCAGGAGGAGAATATTTAAAAGAATTTGAAGCTTCTTTTGAATTTGAAGAAACGCCCGACCAGTTGCAAGCCATCGAGGATGTGCAGGCTGACTTAGATAAAGAAAAGCCCATGGACCGCTTAATTTGTGGAGATGTGGGTTTTGGCAAGACTGAAGTGGCCCTGCGCGCGGCCTTGCGGGTAATGATGGACGGTAAACAAGTTGCCGTCTTAGTGCCCACCACTGTTTTAGCCCAACAGCATTATCAAACTTTTTCCCGCCGTTTTGCTCCTTATCCCTTACGCATTGAAATGCTTAGCCGGTTTAGATCTCCTGCTCAGCAAAAAGAGATCATCCGCGATTTGGCCCAGGGGAAGATAGACTTAATCATTGGTACCCACCGCTTGCTGCAGCGAGACGTAACTTTTAAAGATTTAGGTCTATTAGTCATCGATGAGGAACATCGCTTTGGCGTGCGTCATAAAGAAAAGCTTAAGCAGATGAAGGCCAATGTAGATGTCCTCGCCTTAACTGCTACCCCCATCCCGCGGACCCTGCAGATGTCTTTGGGGGGGATCAGGGATTTGAGCGTAATTCAAACTCCCCCCGAGAATCGCTTATCCATCCGCACTTATATTACTGAGTTTGATGAAGATATTATTGGCGAAGCCATTAGGCGCGAACTGCGCCGGGGTGGGCAGATCTTTTTTGTCCATAATCGCGTGCAATCCATCCCTGCTATGGAAAAATTTTTACGGCGCCTCGTGCCCGAGGCGAGACTGGGTATTGCTCACGGTCAGATGGCTGAGCGCGAGTTGGAGAAAGTAATGTTAGCTTTCCTAAAAAAGGAGATCGACTTGTTGTTGACCACCACCATTATAGAATCTGGCCTGGACTTCCCGGCGGCGAATACCATCATTATCAACCGGGCAGATAAACTTGGTTTGGCCCAGATGTACCAGCTGCGCGGGCGCGTCGGCCGAGCCCAGGAGCGGGCTTATGCTTATTTATTAATTCCCGGCTTAGAAGCGATCGGCAGTGATGCCCGCAAAAGATTGGCGGCCTTAAAAGAAGTTACGGAGTTGGGTTCAGGGTTCAAATTAGCTATGCATGATTTGGAAATTAGGGGAGCGGGAAACATATTGGGGGACGCCCAATCAGGCCATATAGCGGCGGTAGGTTTTGATATGTACCTCCAAATTTTGGAAGAAGCCGTCCGGGAATTGAAAGGGGAAGAAGTCATCGTGGAGATAGAGCCGGAAATAGATTTACCGCTGCCAGCCTATATTCCTGCCGATTATATAGCGGATATTAATCAGCGTTTAGTCTTTTACCGCCGCCTCTCCACAGCCAAAACAGAGGAGGAAATCGCGGAGCTGGCCGAAGAACTTAAGGATCGCTTTGGTCCACTACCTTCTGTGCTGGAAAACTTGTTAGAGATTATGTATCTGAAGCTTCTTTTGAAGAAAGGGCAAATTCGGCGCCTGGCCACCGAAAGAGGGAAGATAGTTTTAACCTTTGATACGCAATCCGCCTTCGCTCCGCAAAAATTGGTAGAGTTTGTGGCCCGGGGAAAAGGCCAGCGGGAATTCACTCCCGACCAACGTTTGAAAGTAACCCCAGATCATAAGGGTGGACCAGGATTACTCTGGGAAATCAAAAAATTATTGCTGGAGCTTATAGAAGGTGTTAACATAAAAGTTTGAATTAAATAATGCCTCGGCAGAATTAAAATGCTCTTAAGAAAAACATTTTTTTTCTTCATTTTCTTTTTCCTTTTGCCTTCTTTGCTCCAGGCGGAAGTAATAGACCGCATCGTGGCCTTGGTCAATAATGAGGTAATTACTTTATCTGAGCTAGAAGAATTTGGGAGTCGTCTTTTCCGCCAAATAAAAGAATCCACTTTGCCGGCCGAAGGGGAAGAAAAATTAAAAAAAGCCCGGCGGGAAGCGTTGGAGCAATTAATCGAAAATAAACTTTTGGAGCAAGAAATTAGAAAAAGGAAAGTAGAAGTTTCCGATCGAGAAGTCGATGCGGCCGTGGCGGAGATCTTAAAGCATAATCGGCTAACGGAAAACGAATTGAAGATGGCCTTGGCTAAAGAGGGCATAAGCTATACAGCCTATCGGCGACAAATCCGCGATGATTTAGGGAAGATGCGTTTAATCAATCGCGAAATTAAAGCCAAGATTGTGCTGAACGAAGAGGATATAAAAAAAATTTATCAAGAAAGGATAAAAGAGTTTACGGACCCCGTGGAAGTGAAATTGCAGCAAATATTCATACCCTTCCCGCGCGGTGGCGGGGCAGAAGAGATTAAGAAGACCGAAGAAAAAGTAATGGATCTTTGGCGCCGCGCCCGCCAAGGGGAAGATTTTACCGAATTAGCCCGTAATTACTCCCTTGGTCCTGAGGCGAAGGAAGGGGGAGTACTGGGTTACTTTAAAAAACAGGAATTGATCCCGGAACTGGAAGAAGTGGCCTTTAAAATGGAAGTAGGGGAGATAAGCGATATTATTCGGAGCCCCCACGGCTTTCATATCTTACGCCTTTTGGAACGTAAAGGCGGTACGCCCAAACCTTTCGCCGAAGTAGCTCCCCAAATTAGAGAAGCTAAACTCCAGGAAGAGGCGGAGAAAAAATTCCAAGATTGGCTGCAGAATTTAAAGAGTAAAGCGTACATCGAAATTAGGCTATAGATGAAAGGGGAAAGACCTTTAATTGCCATTACCATGGGGGATCCGCGCGGGATTGGCCCGGAGATTATTGTCAAAGCCCTAAGTCAAATATTCCTGCGGCAGACATGTGTTCCTTTAATCATAGGTGACCTAAATATTCTTAAAAAAACGGCCCGAGCTATAAAGATAAAACTCAACTTCGCGGAAGTGCAAGAAGAAGATAAAGAATTTGATGCAGAGACCATACCTGTTCTATCGCTAACCAATATTTCCTTGGCCGAAAAATTGACGCCAGATAAGGAACAGGAGTGTGCGCGCGCCTCCTTCCTTTATATTGAGAAAGGTGCCCAAATGGCCATGGCACAAAAAGTTGCCGCCTTAGTGACGGCCCCGGTAAGTAAGGAAGCTATTTGGCGGGCGGGCATTCCTTTTCGGGGGCATACTGATTACTTGGCCAAAGTTTCGCAAACTAAAGACTATGCTATGATGCTTGCCGGAGAAAAATTAAAAGTTTCTTTGGTCACTACGCATCTCCCCTTCCGGAAAGTGGTCAATTATTTAACTGCGGAAAGAGTGCAAAAAGTAATTGAATTGACTGCCCAAGGGTTGCGAGATTTTTTTCAGATGGATAAACCTCATATTGGCGTAGCCGCTTTGAACCCTCACGGGGGAGAAAAGGGCCTTTTGGGCGAAGAAGAAGAGATGATTAGACGAGCTGTGCAGGGCGTAAAGAGAGAAGGATTTTCTCTTTCCGGTCCCTGGCCAGCGGACACCATATTTTACCGTGCTTACCGCGGAGAATTTGCGGCCGTAGTCTGCATGTACCACGATCAGGGGCTCATTCCCCTGAAACTATTGCATTTTGAAGATGCGGTCAACATTACTTTGGGACTGCCCTTTATCCGCACTTCCGTTGATCATGGCGTAGCCTTTGATATCGCTGGCCAAGGTCGAGCTTCCGCCACTTCCCTGCAAAAAGCTATTTCCCTGGCCGTGCAGACAGCCTGGCAGAAGCGGCCCAGGGCAAATTAATTTTTTAAGGTCAAAGACCAATTTCGCCGCCGATTAGATTTTTCTATGTCTTTAGACAAGATTATTATTCGCGGAGCCCGCGAACACAATTTAAAAAATATAAATTTAGAAATTCCCCGCAATAAGCTGGTAGTAATTACCGGCCTTTCCGGGTCGGGTAAGTCGTCTTTAGCCTTCGATACCATTTATGCGGAGGGGCAGCGGCGTTATGTCGAATCATTATCCGCTTATGCACGCCAATTTTTAGAACAGATGGAAAAACCCGATGTAGATGTTATCGAAGGGCTTTCCCCAGCGATCTCCATCGAACAAAAGACTACTTCCAAGAACCCCCGTTCCACCGTAGGCACAGTTACGGAAATTCATGATTATTTACGCCTCCTCTTCGCCCGCATTGGTCATCCCCACTGCCCCCAGTGCGGTCGGGAAATTAAATCCCAAACTATCCAACAAATTGTGGATCAGATCATCGCTCTGGAAGCGGGAACTAAAATCATGATCTACGCCCCCATCATTAGAGGGCGGAAGGGAGAATACCGGAAAGAGTTTGAACACCTGCGCCGGAGCGGTTTTGCACGGGTGCGGGTAGATGGCCAGATCAGGGATCTGAGTGAAGAAATAGTTTTAGATAAGCATAAAAAACATACCATAGAAGTTTTAATAGACCGACTGATCGTCAAGGAAAAAGTAGAAAAAAGACTGGCTGATTCTTTGGCTACGGCGCTTAATTTGACCGATGGGCTGGTGAAAGTGGAGATAGGGGGTGGAGAAGAGTTAATCTTTAGCGAAAAATTTGCTTGTGTTGATTGCGGCTTAAGTTTTCCGGAAATTAGCCCGCGCATGTTTTCCTTCAATAATCCCTACGGCGCCTGCCCGCAATGCGATGGCTTAGGCACCATGATGTATTTTGATCCGGACTTGATCGTTCCCGATAAAAGCCTTTCCATCCGTGAAGGTGCTATAGTTCCTTGGCAAAGTCGAAGCTCGATGAATTTTTACCAAATGCTTAATTCCCTGGCGGATCATTACCATTTTGACCTGTATGCTCCTTTCCAGAGTCTCCCCCCCCATGTGCAAAAGGTCATCCTCTACGGATCGAATGGGGAGCAGATTAAGTTTTACCATGATCATGGCGAACGGCGCGATTTTTATTTGCGGGAATTTGAGGGAGTTATTCCTTATTTGGAAAGAAGATATAAGGAAACTGATTCGGAATTCATCCGCGAAGAGATGGAACGTTTCATGAATGTCCGGCCTTGCCCAACTTGCCAAGGAGCCAGGCTTAGGAAAGAAAGTCTGGCGGTCAAGATCAATGGGTTAAATATTCATCAGGTAGCCGAAAAATCTATTCGCGAAGCCTTAGACTTTTTCACTAATTTACAACTTGCGCCGCGGGAACAGGAAATTGCCCGCCGGATTTTGAAAGAAATCTGTGAGCGTTTAGGCTTCCTGATAAATGTGGGGTTGGATTATCTGACGCTAAGCAGATCATCCGCCACTCTTTCCGGCGGAGAATCAGAAAGAATTCGCTTGGCTACCCAAATAGGCTCCGGTTTAGTAGGCGTACTTTATATTTTAGATGAACCGAGTATAGGCCTGCACCAAAGGGACAATGCCCGTCTTTTAGATACGTTGAAGCGCTTGCGGGACTTGGGCAATACCATTTTAGTTGTGGAACACGATGAGGAAACTATGCGTAATGCTGACTATATAATAGATTTAGGGCCAGGAGCAGGCCTTAAGGGGGGCGAAGTAGTCTTTGCTGGTCCTCCCTCGGAATTATTAAAGGCTGAAAAATCTCTAACCGGCCAATATCTATCCGGAAGATTAGCCATTCCCTTGCCCGCCAAAAGGAGATTACCAAAAGGAAAGTATTTAACGGTGGTGGGGGCGGCCGAAAACAACTTAAAAAGAATCACTGTGCAATTTCCTTTAGGCCTGTTTACCTGTGTAACCGGAGTTTCTGGATCGGGGAAAAGCACCCTGGTCCTGGATACTCTTTATCGGGCTTTGGCCCAAAGGATTTACCACGCCAAAGAAAGACCAGGTCAAATGGAGGAACTGCGGGGAGTTGAAGAAGTAGATAAAGTCATCCAAATAGATCAATCCCCCATCGGCCGCACTCCGCGCTCTAACCCGGCAACTTACACGGGAGTATTCACTTACATTCGGGAATTGTTTGCCATGCTTCCCGAGTCTCGAGCTCGGGGTTATCGGCCAGGCAGGTATAGTTTCAACGTCAAAGGAGGACGCTGTGAAGCCTGCGGCGGCGATGGGATAATCAAGATCGAGATGCATTTTCTACCCGATGTTTATGTGACCTGCGAAGTGTGCCGGGGAAAACGTTATAATCGGGAGACATTAGAGATTAAATATAAGGGAAAAAATATTTGGGAAGTTTTGGACATGACCGTGGATCAAGCTGGGCAGTTTTTCTCCGCCATACCCAAGATCCGGAATAAACTTCAGACGTTAATTGATGTGGGCATGGGTTATATAAAGTTGGGCCAACCGGCCACTACTCTCTCAGGCGGAGAAGCTCAGCGCATAAAGCTTTCCCGAGAACTTTCCAAGCGGGCTACGGGAAGGACCGTTTATATCCTAGATGAACCCACGACCGGATTGCATTTCGACGACATCAAAAAACTATTGCAAGTTTTGAATCAGTTAGTCGATGCTGGTAATACCGTGATCGTTATTGAACACAATCTGGAAGTGATTAAAACTGCCGATTATATTATTGACATGGGCCCGGAGGGCGGGGATGCGGGAGGAAAAGTTATAGCCACCGGCACGCCGGAAGAAGTAGCCGCCGTTCCCCATTCCTATACTGGGCAATTTTTAAATAAAATCCTCCAGCGGGACTGGCAACGTATGGGTTTTAAATTCTAACCGCCGCTCAAGTTTCTATTCCTGCTCTTTCTTCATTTTGGATGGGCCCATAATCTGGCGTCTAATTTCAAAGAGGAAAATGCTGCCCGCTACGGCAGCATTGAGCGAAGATATTTGGCCGCCCAGGGGGATGAAAACGCGATAGTCACATTTTTTTAAGATTAAAGGGCGGATTCCTTTTCCTTCGCTGCCAATTATTAAGGCCACCTTTTGCGGAAAAACCATATGAAAGAGGCTGACCTCTCCTTGGGGATCTGCACCAACTATCCAGAATCCTGCCTTTTTCAATTCTTCCAAAGTGTTAGCCAAGTTAGTAACGCGCACAACGGGTACATGCCAAGCTGCTCCGGCCGAGGCTTTAAACACTGCAGGAGTGACTCCTACCGATCGATCTTTGGGAATAATTACTCCGGTCACTCCCAAGGCAGCTGCCGTACGCAATAGGGAACCGAAATTTTGCGGATCTTCGATGCCGTCCAAAAGGAGCAGAACGTTCGGCTCGGGCCCACTGATCTTGGGCCATAAATCTTTTAGGTTTACATAGGCATATGCTCCTTGATAGGCTACCGCGCCTTGATGGTGGGTAGTTTGCGCCACCTTAGTCAAAATTTGGGGAGGATAAAATCTACAAGGAATATTCTGCCGGCGCGCTAATTCCTTAAGCTCCCGCAAAGCCGGATTATTTTTCTGCGCAGCTAAAAAAATTTTATAGACCTTTGGCTGGTCAGCGAGCAAAGCCTCCCGAATGGGGTTGATTCCGTAAATCACTTGTTCCTTCATGAGGCGGCTACCAATATCTTCTTCTCCTGGGTTTAAAAGGAATCAAGATTTTCACCAGCAGGAGGCCAGCGATAAAGCCGCCAATATGGGCGGCAAAGGCTACATTGGAGACTTTACCCATGCCCAAGCCGAGGAGCTGGAAAAAGAACCAAAAGCCCAAGACCAGAATGGCGGGCAAGTGAATCAAGCGCAGAAAAGGAAACAGAAAGAGCAGAGTCAGGATGCGCGCGCCAGGAAAAAGCAGGAGATAGGCGCCTAAAATGCCGCTGACCGCCCCACTAGCCCCCACCATGGGCAAAGCAGAGGATGGATCAGAAAAAATTTGCGTGAGGGCAGCCACAACGCCGGTTAAAAAATAAAAAATAAGGAACCGGGCGTGGCCCAAGGCGTCTTCGATATTATTCCCGAATATCCACAGATAGAGCATGTTGCCCCCCAAGTGCCAGAATCCTCCATGCAAAAACATAGAGGAGAAGATGGTCAAGGGAGTAGGAATACTAAGGGGCACATGAATGATTTCTCCGTGCACAATTTGGTAAGGTACTGCCCCCCATCTTAAAATAAAACGCTGGGCTTCGGCCCCAGGCAGAGATTGTTGATAGAAGAAAATAAGAACATTGATCACGATTATTAAAATGGTTAGCAAGGGCAGGGATGAAGTAGGATTTTCGTCTTTCAGCGGTAGGAGCATATTAATCCTCCGGGGCTAAAGGTGATAATCTTTGGGGGTCAGTTCCTTGAAAAATTTTCTGCGCCGCCGGCGTGTACTCTCCTGGGGCGGCATAAAGAATGAAGGGGGGAAGAACCTCGGTTTGGACACGTCCCCCTTTCCAAGCCTCCACCAAGACCAGACAAGCTTCTTCGTGGGCCCGGGAATGGACAAACTGGACCTTCTTTGGTTCCAGATGTCTTTGCCGCATTTCTTGGAACAAATCGACAACTCGGCGGGCCGGGTAAATAATGGCCAGACGGCCTTTTTCTTTCAAGATATAATAAGAAATCTCCAGAATATCTGGCAAAGTGGCTTTGATTTCGTGGCGAGCAATAGCTTTTTCTGGGTGTGGGTTTAGCCGCCCGGCTCCCAATCGTCGATAAGGTGGGTTGGTAATTACCAAATCGAAAAAATTCCGCCAGTTTTCCTCTGGCAATTCTTTAAAATCTTTTTCCCAAATTTCTATTTGCCCAGAGAAATTATTGAGCAGAACATTTCGCCTGGCCAGATCAGCCAGACTGGATTGGATCTCCACTCCGATAATCTTCCGCCCCTTTTTCTGGTAAGCTAAAATTAAGGGAATTATGCCGCACCCTGTTCCTAAATCAATAATTTGATCCTGGGGGTGAGCTGACCCAAAAGAAGCTAAAAGAAGCGCATCGATGGAAAACCGGTACCCTTCCTTTTTTTGCATAATCTTCAACCGCCCCTCAAAGAGGGTATCGAGCGTCTCTTCTTTTTCATGCCATAGGTATTTCTTCATTAGGCTCTAAGGGGTTGATGACCAAGCCACTGAGCAACTTGGGGTAGAAGAAAGTTGACTTAGAAGGCATCGTTTCTCCAGCCAGAGAAACGTCCCGCACCTGGGCTACTGAGGGTGGGTTCAGGAAAAAAGCCATTTGTCCTTTTCCAGAAATAACTTCCTCCCCCGCCTCATAAGGATCTCGCAAATAATGGACATACCTGCTGGCTGTTAAATCTTCGTTACTGATATGTAAGAATTTGGGCAAGATTAACAGGTGCAGAAGATTAACTTCCAATTTCTTTAGAACTGAGGGGAGATGATTAGTTACCTGCTGCCAAATATCTTCGCGTTTGAGGGTTAAAAGAAAATATTGGTTATACCCATTTAAGACCATGCCCAAGCTTTTCCCCGTATGGCTCCGCTGGGCCAGTTCTCTTAAAAAATTGGAGGCGGCGGCTTTATGGTCTGGGGCCGAGAAAGGAAAAGATTCTACGCTAAAGTGCTGCTGGATATGCTCTAAAAATAGAGGCGCTTGAAAATCTGGAAGACCACTTATTACCCGATGCGTGGGCAGGATTAATAACCCCTCATCTTCCAGGTTAGTAAAATAGACCATAGTAAAATTAAAGCTTTCTCTTCCCGAAATCTGCTGCTGCTCTTGGAGCTGTTTTTCTCTATAGGCTAAAGCAGTTTCGTAGCGATGGTGCCCATCAGCAATAAAAATCTTTTTAGACTGCATAATTTGCATAACTTCTTTTTTTAATTGCGGATCATTTACCGTCCAAAGGGCATGATAGGTTCCCTCATCGTCGGTGACTTCCAGAGTTGGTCCTTCTGGGGCAGAAAAAACTTTTTCATAGAGGGCGGGTATTCTTCCTTCTTGATCTTCATAAAAAGTAAAGATCTGACAGAAATTTGCTCGGCAGGCTTCCATTAAAGCCAAACGGTCAGCTTTAGGTTTGCGCTGGGTTTTTTCATGAGGAAGAATTACGCCGGTCCTATAATCTTCTAAACGCAGAAGGCCGATGAAGCCGTGCCTGGTTAGACGAGTCTTAGGAGAGGGAGAAGCAGGTATGTACCCTGGAGGTAAAGCAAACTCTTGCCGGAGGAAATAAAACTGCGGCTGTGGGGAACGAATTAAAATGCCTTCTTTTAGCCAGGAGCGATAGAAGGCTGCGGCGCGAGTGTAACGATTATCCTGTTCCTGGTCAGCCGGGGTTTCTTTGTTCAGAATTAGGCGAATAATATTCTGGGGGTGGCGGGCGTAAAGTAACTCTTGTTCCTGGGGAGAGATTACATCGTAAGGCGGAGCAACTACCAGGCTAAGATTCTTGATCTTATCCCGATTATAAAAAATGCCCCGCAGCGGGACGACTATGGCCATCCTCGGCCTCCTTTTCTCCAAAATCTTAAAGATTTTATAACACAAAGCTTTCATAGGCACAAGATAAAGATATTTTCTGGAGCAGTCCAATGTGATTAAAGATAAAACGTAAGGCAAGCCGAAAATGCGGCCAGGGATGAACCAGGGATGAACCCTTGCCCTACAATTTCCTTTAAGTCATTACGAGAGAGCGTAGCGATCGAAGTAATCTCGTAATTGATGGAAAATAATGAACTGACCACGCTGCGCTCGCCATGACGAAAAGAGGATTGCGATCCGACCTCTAATCTATTGGGGGGAAATGCGGGGAGTGATTTTTAATTGCGGCTCTGCCGCGCGGGGGCAAAGTTTAAATAAATTTTCTCTGTGGCCTCCATGCTCTCTGTGGCTAAATATATTTTAAGTCCCCTGCGCTCTTGGCGTGATCGATCGTCAGGTCAACCAACTGATCTTTGATCACTTTCAAATTTTAATCTAAGCTAGGATCGATAAATCCTTGGGGGGCTCTGGCCTGCCTCTGGCAAAAGCCAGCGGGGCTCATTAAAATGAGGCGCTGGTTAACTCTTAGGTCCAG
>JBNAWB010000012.1:0-33941 GCA_049699975.1 Thermodesulfobacteriota bacterium | reverse complement strand
CCCTCCCGCCTGTCTCCTGCTGGTGAGAAAAATTAAAACTGATCGACGGTCAGTGCAAAAATTTCTTGACAATATTTTTTGTATAATGTATACATTATACAAAATAAGCTTTCATGCAAAATTATAATGAAGATGGCCACCTTAAATTATTCGCTGGGGACTCAAGCCTATGAAGAAGTGAAGAAACTTATCTTGGAAAGACGCTTAGCCCCTGGAGAAAAAATAAATGAAGCCGAACTTGCTCAAGCTTTAGGGATAAGTCGCACCCCAATAAGAGAAGCGTTAAACCGCTTAGCCAAAGAAGGTTTAGTAAATATTTATCCCCAAAGAGGAGCCTTCGTCGTAGAGTTTTCGGCCCAAGATGTAGAAGAATTATTTCTGATTAGAGAAAAATTAGAAGGATTAGCGGCCTACCTGGCTGCGGAGAGAATTACGGCTAAGGATGTGGAGAAATTAGAAAGTTGTGTGCAGGGTTTCCAGGAGCCTTTTGGGGAAAAAGAAATTAAGCGTTACGCTCGGGAAGATTTTAAATTTCACCAAACCATAGTGGCCCTTTCCGAAGCTCCGCGATTAATTAGCCTTGTTTCCACCCTCCATGATTATATCCGCATATTCAGGCTAACCACCATTGGGCAATCCGGAAGGATGAAGAATTCTTTGGAAGAACATAAACGCATAATAAATGCGCTCAAGAAAAAAGAACCCCACGCCGCGGAAAAGGCTATGCGCGAACATATAGTCCATGTCCGGCAAGGGGTTATGGAAAACATCCATCTTTTTATAGATAAAATAAAAGGGCCAGCTCAAGAAAAAAAGGAGGAAAAATCATGGCCGGATTTAATTACCAAATCATTGCGGAAGTGGCCAAGGAATTATACATCCGCGCTTTAAAAATTTTGCCACCTGACGTGCGCTTGGCTTTGCAGAAGGCTTATGAGCGGGAAACAAATCCTACCGGCAAAGAGATTTTAAAAACGATTCTGACCAATGTGGAAGTGGCGGATAAAGAAAATATGCTCATTTGCCAAGATACTGGGTTACCAATTTATTTAGTAAAAATTGGATCAAAGTTCTTATTAGATGGAGCCCAAATTGCCCAAGCCTTGAAGGAAGGGGCCAAACGGGCTACCTTGGAGCATCCTTTCCGGGGAAGTTCCACCCACCCTGTTACCAGAATAAACCCGCAAACCAGCGTGGGTGAAGGATTGCCGATCATTTATTGGGATTTTGTACCGGAAAATGAATTCTTGGATATCCTCATGATTCCCAAAGGCTCTGGTTCAGAGAACATGAGCGCGATGAAAATGTTTACTCCCGCAGATGGTGTGGGGGCGATAAAAAAGTTCGTGATTGATACCGTGCTTAGCTCAGGATCAAATCCTTGCCCACCAGGAGTGATTGGGGTAGGAATCGGCGGAACAGCAGATTTAGTAAGCAAATTAGCGAAAGAAGCCATTGCTCGACCAGTGGGCTCCCATAATCACGACCCTTTCTTTGCCCAAATGGAAGATGAACTATACGAAGCTATTAATTCTTTAGGGTTGGGCCCCATGGGGCTGGGCGGCTCTGTCACCACTTTAGCCGTGCACATTGAATGGGCTTATACGCACATTACGCAAAATCCGGTAGCAGTGAATACCCAATGCTGGCCAGCGCGCCGGGCTCGAGCAAAGATTTTCCCGGATGGGCGCGTGGAATACGGATTTTAAAAGGAGGAATTTATGGCTCATTACACCTTGACTACGCCGTTAAGTGAAGAAGATGTGCGGCAACTGCGAGTAAGGGATACCGTTATGCTCAACGGCACGATTTTTGGCCTGCGCGATTTAACTCTAATCCACATCTTTGATCGTCATCATGAACCTCCGGTTTCTCTCCAGGGGGCGGCCTGTCTGCATACGGCTCCCAGCTTACGCAAAGTGGGAGAACGTTGGGAAAAAATCTGCATAGGGACAACGACCAGTGGGCGAATGGATCGTTTTACTCCAGGGCTGATGGAAAAGTACGGGGTGCGGGCGATCATTGGCAAAGGGGGGCAATACCAAGCCAGCCTGGCGGCCATGCAAAAATACGGAGGCTGTTATTTAGCGATTGTGGGCGGAGCAGCTGCGCTGGAAACAAAGCAAATTGTGGAAGTGGAAAAAGTTTATTTTGCAGAGCTACATCCAGAAGCTCTTTATCAATTCAAAGTGCAAAATTTTGGACCGCTGATTGTGGCCATGGATGCTCATGGAAATCATCTTTATTTTGAAGTCAAGGCGCAAGCGGAAAAAAAGCTTCCCGAAATTTATAAAAAATTAGGAATTGCTATCTGAGCTAAAAATTGACGGTCCATGGAAACAAAATTTTTCTTCCCCTTTTTAGCTTATTTAAGCAGCAGTATATTCCTGGGCGGCGTAATTTATAGATTCTGGGTTTGGTTGAAAACTCCCGTTCCCTTGCGCATCGTTCTGACCCCGGCCCCAAAAACTCGAGCTGGAGTGGTAAAGAGGTTGGCCGCGGATATTTTTTTATTTCCGCAGCTCCTCCAGGCCGATCGCCTGCTCTGGGTTTTAGGCTGGTCATTTCATCTACTTTTGCTTTTGGTGATGCTGAGGCACCTGAGATATTTCTTTTACCCAGTTCCCGCTTGGATAGAAGCTATCCAGACTCCGGGTCTTTATGCGGGCTATTTCTTACCCATCCCTTTAGCAGGCCTGTTGGCGCGACGGCTAATAACCGAACGTGGGCTTTACCTTTCTATTTTAGGAGATTATTTTGCTCTTCTTTTGTTATTGGCTATTTCTTTGAGCGGGTTGCTTCTTTCCAAGTACTTTTTTGTTTATATTGTGGATGTAAAAGCTATGATCCTGGGCATAATCTTTTTTCAGCCGCTTTCTTTTCAGGCTCATTGGCTTTTTACCCTTCATTTCCTATTAGTTTCCGCGCTTCTGATTTATTTCCCCTTCAGCAAGCTTATGCATGGGGGAGGAATTTTTTTGAGCCCCACCCACAATCAAAGAGCAAATTTTGAGCAACCCTATCGCAATCCGTGGGATTTTCCAGTAGCCTATAATGCTTTAAACCTATCTCCTCCAGAAAAGTATCAACAAATCTTAGGAAAATTGCCAGAAGGGGAGAAGAAATGAATAGGATAATTTCTGTCCCTAAGCTTAAGCCCGGAGCTACGCGGAACCAAAAGTGTCACCCGGCCAAGGAAAAAGATATGGCCAAAATAGACCTGCCTCCGGCGCGGGTAAATGACTGGCAAGAAACTATCTTAAAAAAGATGGCGGAAGTTTTAGATAAATACCGCTCCGTCCGCCTTTATTTAGATATTTGCGTGAAATGTGGAGCCTGCGCTGATAAATGCCAATTCTTCTTGGGCACAGGTGATCCCAAGAATATGCCGGTCGCCAGGGCTGACCTTCTGCGGCGGGTCTATAAGAAATATTTCACTTTAGGCGGCAAGATCTGGGGTAGCCTTAACGAGGCTGAAGAGCTTAGCGAAACCTTGTTAGCAGACTGGTATACCTACTTTTATCAATGTAGCGAATGCAGGCGCTGTGCGGTATTTTGTCCTTATGGAATTGATACTGCGGAAATCACCATGGCGGCCCGCGAGATAATGGCGGCCGCGGGCTTAGCCACCAAATATGTTACCGAAGTGGTGGCCAAGGTTTATGATACGGGTAATAACTTGGGAATTTGGCCCGCGGCTTGGAAAGACAATTGTGCCTTTTTAGAGGAAGATCTAAGAGAGATTGAAGGCGTGGATATTAAATTTCCAGTTGACGAAGTAGGGGCGGAAGTTCTTTTAGTACCCCCCTCGGCAGATAATTTCGTCAATACCAATACCATGATCGGGTACGCGAAGATGTTCCATGCTGCAGGTATATCTTGGACGACCAGCACGTACTGTAATGAGGGGGGAAACTTTGGTCTCTTCTTAAATTATTATAATTTGAAGAAAGTTAATAACCGAATCTTAGAAGCAGCTCGCCAATTGAAAGTTAAAAAAGTTTACTGGGGAGAGTGAGGTCACGCCTGGCGGGCCGGTCTGGCCTTCACGACTACTTTAAGTGGACCAATGGATTTTTTAGAGATTCCTTACCCAGTTCATATTTGCGATCTTACTTGGGAATTAATCAGAAAAAAAGCTTTTAAAATCGATAAAACAGCGAATGATCAGTTTTTGGTCACTTATCATGATCCCTGTAATGTAGCGCGCGCCGCCGGCTATTTCGAACCCCCCCGGGAAATCATCAAGGCTACTTGTAACCATTTTATAGAGATGCCTGGGGACACAATTAGAGAAAAAACTTTTTGCTGTGGTGCGGGAGGGGGGCTTTTAGCTGATGAAATTATGGAAATTCGCCTGGCCGGAGGAAAACCCAGAGCCGAGGCGTGTCGCAGTACGGGAGCAAATTATTTAGCCACGATCTGTGCGATCTGTAAGGCCAATTTGCCAGAAGTAATGAAACATCACCGGGTAAACTGTGAAGTGGGTGGCGTTCATGACCTCTTGGGGAGGGCTTTGGTTTTAAAGGGTTAATAAGCGAGGGGTTAAGGGATTAATGAAAACCAATGGGCAAAGGAGGGCCAAAAAATTTTTGTTTTTACCTATGGGGATGGCCCTTTTGGGGATTTTGGTGAGTTGCGAGCAAGTTTCTAAACCCGAAATTCGTAAACCTGGTCCTCTGCAAGTAGTTGTGCCTGCAGGTACACCCATCCCCGAATACCATGCCCCTGCGGAGAGGTGGCGAATTCAACATAGCAGGGCTATAAACCAAAAAGATTTTTCCGAAAAAGAATGCCTCCTTTGTCATAACCCGCAGACTGGGTGTCAAAAATGCCATAAATATGTAGCTGCTAAGGAAATAAATTTAGCGGAAGCGACTATTTTTTGGGCGGGCAAGGAAAAAGATGGTAAATAAAAAGAATAATATAGAGATCAGTAAAACTGCGGAGGCAATTTCCCCAGATTTTTCCCCTTGGCGGAGAAAATTATTAAAAGGCCTCATCGGATTTTTAGGTGCTCTTGGCCTAGGCAGCCTTTTTTATTCCGGATATAAATTTTTGGCCCCCGAAGCAAGTGGCCCCCGGGAAATAGAAGTTCCCCTTCCTGAAATTCCAGCGGGCCAGATTTTCTTTTTAAAGATGGGCAATACTCCTGGAATTCTCATTCATGATGAAGAGGGTAATTTAAAAGCCTTCTCTTTGGTGTGTACTCATATGGCTTGTATTGTAAATTGGCAGCCGGAGAAAAAAGAATTTCACTGTCCTTGTCATGATGGCTACTTCGATGCGGAGGGAAAAGTAATCAGCGGACCGCCGCCAGCCCCTTTAGAAAGGTGGGTGGTGGAAATTAAAGGTGACCAAGTATTAGTTAGATTGGCGTGAGGAAGGCTTTGGTTGAAATAAATCAGAAAGAAAAAGCATTAGGCATATTTGGCTATTTGATCTGCCCCATTTTGGCAATTTGTCTTGGCTCAGGTATTTTCCTCTTAGTCTACTATGGGCCTACTTTTGGGCAAGCATTTGCTTCGGTCCTTCTTTTAGAAGAACAGATTCCTTTTGGCTGGTTAATGCGTCGCCTTCATGGGGTTAGTGCGGGATTCCTTATTCTGCTAATGTTCTTTCATTTAGGAAAAATATTTTATCAAGGAGCTTATAAGAATTCGCTCTTTCGTTTTTGGGTGCTCAAAGTTGGCCTATTTTTTTGCCTAATGATCAGCATTTTCTCTGGATATTTTCTACCCCTTTCCCAAGAAGCTTTTTGGGGGACAGCAGGCACTTTAGCCAATTTAGCAACTATACCTGGGGTGGGAAGTTCTTTCGTCACCTTTTTAAAAGGTGGCCAAGAATTAGGCGGAGTCGCTTTAAGCCGCTTCTTTAGTCTGCATATCGGCTTAGCAGTGGTCATAGGTCTTTTCCTTTTTTTCTTGGGCAGAGGACAGGCCGAGAAAGAATTGCAAGAGAGAGGAATCATCGCCGGAGGGAACCTTTGGGTTATCTTAGTGATCTGGGGAATATTTTGTTATTTAGTCACCTGGGGGCCGGCGTGGTTTGTGGATGAATTAAAAGAGCCTGCCCAACCTTTAATGACCCCCCGTTTTTTGCCCCCTCCTTGGTATTTTTGGGGTTTTCCAGAGACTATCCCCTTTTTGTCTTCCGCTTATCCTTCCTTATCTTTTCTCCTTTTTTGGGGTTTTATATTTCTGCTTTTTTTTCTTCCTTACCTTGACCGAGGTCCAGAAAAGGAGATTCTTAAAAGGCCTGTGGCTCTGGCCTTGGGGTCTGCTTTCTTGGTGGCGGTGGGCTATTTTACTTTTTTGGGTATAAATGGCAGCAAGGATCCAGATATGGTTGTCCTTCCTTCCCCACCCCAATCAATGGCCGAGATTAGAGGCGCTAAAATATATGCTGAAAAAAACTGTGCCTTTTGCCACCAGATTAACGGAAACTACGGGCGGAGAGAAGGACCAGATATGCTGGTGTTGGGCGAGAGAAAACGCAGCCCAGAATGGGTGCAAAGGTTTATATGGAATGCCAGCCTTTTTCGGCCCGGCACAACCATGCCCCGCTATGAACTTTCATTGCCGGAACTGGAAGACTTAAGGGTTTATCTTTTCTCCCTAAATCGCGCACAAAAAAATTGGCAAGTTATCCCGCGCGCGTTATTTGGGGAGTTAGATGAGCAGGCATGGCTGGCAGGAAAGGAGGAAAAATGAAAAATTTTTCCGTTCCCGTAGTAACTACGGACGTGCTCATTTTGGGGGCAGGGGGAGCGGGTTTATGCGCCGCCTTGCATGCTGCGGATGCCGGGAAAAAAATAAAAATTCTTTTGGTGACCAAAGCGATCTTAGGTAAAGGGGGATGTTCGCGCATGGTCCAGGGAGGATATAACGTCGTCCTAAATCCAGCCGACTCTTTTGAAAAACATTTTATCGATACTCTTAAAGGCGGGCAATTTATCAATAATCAAGATTTGGCTTGGCAATTGGTAACGGTGGCTCCAGAAAGAGTTAAGGAATTAGAAACCAAATACGGCTGTTTTTTCGACCGTAATCCCGATGGCACAATTCACCAAAAGCCTTTTGCGGGCCAAAGTTTTGACCGCACAGTACACAAAGGAGACTTGACCGGAATCGAAATTGTTTCCCGTTTAACAGAGCAAATATTTCGTCGCCAGATCTCTTACCTCGAGGAGCATCGGGCCATCGAGCTGCTTTTTAATGCCGAGGGGACCAAGGTGGTGGGTGCCCTTCTTTTAGACATGGCCAAAGGTGAATTCTTGGTCGCCCATGCCCGAGCTACCTTAGTTTGCACAGGTGGGGGGCCCACTATGTATAAATTGTTTGCCCCTTCGCTTGATAAATCGGCTGATGGGATTGCTATTTGTTATCGCGCCGGCGCTGAAATGATCGACATGGAAATGGTCCAATTTCATCCTACGGGATTATTGGTCAAGGGATCGAATACCTCGGGCACTCTATTAGAAGAGGGATTACGAGGAGCTGGCGCCCAGTTATTCAATGCCTTGGGAGAAAGATTTATGGAAAGGTATGCCCCCCAAGTTAAGGAAAGGGCCACCCGCGATGTTGTCTCCCGAAGCAGTTTTCTGGAAATAAAAGCTGGTCGAGGAACACCCAATGGCGGTGTCTTCTTGGACGCCTCGGTCATGGGTCCGGAATTTGTCTTGAAGAACTTCCCCGGCATGGTGGAACGTTGTCGCGATTACGGTTTTGATTTAGCTCATGAAAGAGTAGAAGTTTCCCCCACGGCCCATTTCTTTATGGGGGGAGCAGCTATTAACCCGCGCTGTCAAACTGACCTTGACGGTTTGTATGCCGCTGGCGAAGATGCTGGTGGCGTCCATGGCGCGAATAGGTTGGGAGGAAATGGTATTGCTGATTCCACAGTTTATGGCGGTCTGGCCGGCGATGTAATCGCCGAAGAAGTGATTGGCCGAGAGCTTCTCCCTTTTGATACCCAGGCAGTCTTAGATATTATAAAAAAGGTAGAAGCACCTTTGGGCCGCGAAGGTCTGGATCTTTACCCTTTAAGAGAAGAGATGCGGCTTAGTAACTGGGATAATTTAGGTATAATTCGGGAGGAAGGAGGTTTGCGGAAGGGATTAGAGATCATCA
This sequence comes from Thermodesulfobacteriota bacterium, assembly GCA_049699975.1. Lineage (GTDB taxonomy): Bacteria > Desulfobacterota > SM23-61 > SM23-61 > SM23-61 > CAZAGD01. The sequence goes on along the minus strand of JBNAWB010000012.1, from coordinate 25,809 downwards.
AAGAGCTCCAGGAAAAAATAAATAAAGTAGGTATTCCTGGCGGAAAAGCTTATAACATCATCTGGCAAGACTGGCTGAATATGCGCAATCTGCTTGATGTATCCGAGATGGTTGGGCTTTCTGCCTTGGAAAGGAAAGAGTCAAGAGGGGCCCATTTCCGGAGCGATTTTCCAGAAAAAAATAACAAAGAATTTTTGCAAAATATTTTTATCAAGCGGCAAGGAGAAGAGATAAAGATCTACAAGAAACCCGTAATCTTTAATCGCCTAAAGCCAGAAGATATTGGTTGGGAGTAAGTTTAAAAGGGTAAACGATGGCAGATAAACGATAAACCGGAAAAGAAATAATTTAGGGAAATGGTTATGAATGAAGGAAATGAATTAATTTTAAAAAGAGAGGTTAAAGATCTGCAGGTTTGGCGCAGCACATTTTTAGGTATGTGGGCTTGGCTTTTGCAGAGAATTTCAGCAATCCTCATGATTGTTTTCTTAATTCTCCATTTTCTCTTACCCTACCGGCGGCCCATTCAATTCCTCTTGCTTTTGCTATTAGTCGTCCATGCCTCATTGGGCATAAGGGTTATGCTTATCGATTTAGGGGCTAATGTGAAGACGCAAAAATTCTTGTTTATTGTTTTATTGTTGCTGGGCCTATTTTTCCTGGTCTGGATTTGGAACCATTTACCCTTGGGTGGGTAAAAAATTTGGTTAGTGATTAAAGATGATTTACAAATTTATTATCTTCCGATTTGATCCGCAAAAAGATTCTGCTCCTTATGAACAAGAGTATATTCTTGACTTAGGAGACGCGGAGAAGACCACGGTTTTAGATGCCCTCTTTAAAATCCAGCAAACCTTAGATAAAACGCTCTCTTTCCGTTATTCTTGTCGCTTGGCGATGTGTGGGTCATGCGCCTTAGTCATTAACGGAAGAGAAGGTTTGGCCTGCAAAACACTCCTCAAAGATTTAGGGACTAACGTTATTACCTTGCGCCCCTTGAAGCATATTCCGGTCGTCAAAGATTTAATCGTGGATCTTAAATCCTTAATAAAAAAGCTGAGAGAAATGGAGCCTTATTTTATTCCGAAGACACCTTCTCCTGAGCCAGCCCAGATTAAACCCGATTCGCGGGAAAGACGGTTAATTGGCCTGCATACCGAGTGTATAGCTTGCGGCTCGTGCGTTTCGGCTTGCACGATGATGTACTGGGCTCCCAATTATTTGGGCCCCATGAATCTGAATCGAGCCTTTTGCCTGATAGCAGATTCCCGCAATTGGTCGGGAAAAAAAATCGAACAGATTGCTGGGGAAGATGGAATTTATCGGTGTCATATGGAGTTTAACTGCACGGAAGTTTGTCCCAAACACATCAGTCCTACGCGAGGAATTCATTATTTAAAACGCCGCCTCCTCTGGGAAAAAATAAAAAGTCTTAATTTTTGGAGAAAAAATAAAAAATATGCGGCAGAAGCTGATTAAAACTTTTTGCTCATTAATCTTGCTTGGGGTAGCTACCATTTGGCCTTTTTCAGTTGGGGCCGCAGAGGGGAGAATATGCCAGGAATGCCATTCGCAAAAATTTTTACGCCAGAATTTTGCAGGCTCCATAGAAAAAATAGTCTATCGCGATCAATCTGTCTATCAAGCCAAATTGAGCCCTTGTCCAGGAATTCGGGCTTTGGCGGAAGATATATTCTTCACTGAAAGCCGCCTGCAAAAATATGCGTCCATTCTTTATGCCGAGAACAAGGGGCAACTTAAAGTTCAGGATTTAAATAAAGTAATTTACCAAATAGAAGCCGAGTTAGAGGTGCTGAAGAGGCAAAGCCTGAATTCTCCCGCCGAATTCGGGAAAGACACGGCAACTCTGCGCCTTTCTTTACAAAAAGTCTACGACCAAATTTGGCAGATGCGTACCGAAAAGGAGAAACGGTGGTTAATAGGTGTGGGCAGCCTAATTTTCTTAATTTTTTTCGGCCTCCTCTTATTCGGCCTGAAGAAATTAACGAATTTAGGGAAATTTCCCATCATAATAATTTTGCTAACAGTAAGTTTGGGGTTGGGGAGTTGTTCAGCGAAATTGGAGGAAACGCCTAAAGGAAAAGGGCCGGAGCAATTAGACCAAGCTTTAACGATTGCCCAAAAGCAAGTCAAAGAAATAGAAGCTGCCTACCAAAAGATTTGCCTTTTGATCGACTTGGCGAAAGAGTATGGTCAAGTAGATGCGCCAGCCGCTAAGCAAACTTGGAAATTAGCCAAGGAGTTAGCGGCCAGCGTTCAGGAACGAAGCAAAGAGTTTATCCTCCGGTTAGAATTTGTACGTTCCTCTCTACCTCCAGAAAAGATAAATCCTGATTCGATGAGAGAACTGCAAGAGCAGATTGATCGAATTCGAGGTAGTATTTTTCTTTTGCGCCTCTTAGCTGAAGAGTGGCTAACGGTTGATCGCCAAGAAGGGCGTCAAGTTTTGGAGGTAGTGACCGAAGAAGCCTTGGGCTTACCAGAAGGGGATATTCGCGATCGGGAGCTGAAAGCTTTGAGCGAGATTTTGAGCGCTATAGACCAAGAAGAGGCTTTAAAATTAATCAGTAAAATTAAAGATCCCTTTTTGCGGTCTATGAGTTTAGGTCGGTGGGCATTGACCCATCCCGAAAAAGAGCAGACTTTGTTTTTTTTGGAGAAAACGAGACAGGAGGTTTCCCTTATTTCCTCACCCTGGCGACAAGTGCAGGCCCTAATTCATCTATCCGCCTGGGCCGCGCAAATTAAGGAAGAAGAAGGGGAGCGGTATGCTGAATTAACTTGGCCGAAAATAGAAGCCTTAGCTGATCAACATTTACAAAGTTGGGCCGCCCAAGAGATGATCAAAAGCTGGGCGCCAATAAATATCCGAAAAGCCGAAGAGTGGCTCAAAAAAATTCCGGAGAAATTTGGGGAAAGTCGAGTTTACTCCCTTTTCCATATGGCGCAGGCCGAATCTGCTTCCGCCAAGACTAAATACCTCCATCAAGCCTTAGCTGAAGCCAAAGGAATTGCGGATGAATATGAAAGAAGCAAGTTGACTGCCTTAGCTCTTCAAGATTTGTTGGTCTTAGACGGAGGGGCAACCTTAAAGAATTTATGGGAGCTAAAAGATCTGTGGGTGCTGGCGCAAATGAAGCCAAAAATTTTGCGCGCCATCTCCGCGGCTGATAAAGGGCAAGCCCTGAAATTGACCCAAAATATCGCCGAGGAGGAAATACGTTATCCGCTAATGCTGGAGTTGCTCAAAGATCTATTGCCCAGGCAAAGAGAAGAACTGCTTAATCTTTATCAAGAAGCATTCCAATTAACCAGTTATATTTCCATGCCCTACCAAAGATGGCTTATTCTTCGCGAACTAAGCGAAAGATGGGGACGTTTGGCTACGGAGGGCAGAGTTGCCTGCCTAAAGGAGATAGAAAAAACCTGGCCGCAATTTTCCCTCTCTGGGCAAAAGACAGAAATACTCGCTTATTTAGCGGCAAGTTGGAAGAGTTTGGATGAGGAGAAATCTAAGAGACTATTGGAAAAGCAGGCGCGCGAAGCATATCTCGCCCCAAAAATATTAGAAGATATCCGTCTGTGGGGAAAGTTAGATTTTAATAAAGCCGAGTCCTTGGCCAAGAAATTGCCCGCAGAATTTTCTGTAGAGAGAATTCAAGCTTATAAAGAAATTTCTCGTCTGCTTAAAAAAGAAAAACCTCAGGAAGCCTGGAAATATTTGGAGATTGCCTGGCGGGAAGGGCAGAAATTAAGCCCAAACTCCAAAATAATGATGGAATTGGTCAAAGAAGGAGCAGCGGTTAATAAAAATGGAATAAGAGAGTTAATTTGCCAAATTCCAATCCGCCGGGAGCGGGACATGCTGCTCCTGGAGTTGGGCAAGGCTTTAATAAGAACTGGTCAAATATCTGATTTGGAGACAGCTTGGCAAATAAGCAATGAAATTACGGATACTTCCTTAGTCTTAGATTTGTATGAAAAAATAAAAACGTTCCTAAAAACAAAAAAATGGGAGCAAGCATTAACCAAATCTGCCCCGGCAGGATTAGGGGTGCTGCAAAATGGGCCAATGGATAAAGGAAAGGCCGAAGAGGTAGTTCGCCAGATAAGTGAGCAAAAAGTGCAGGCCCGGCTTTTAGCTTTTGGGGCCATGAATTTAGCTCAGACCGACGAAGAACAAGCTCTGCTTATTGCCCAAAAAATTTCAGAAATTGACCAAGAAGTATTCTCATTAGCCCTTGGTAAAATCGGCAGCCAATTCCGGAAGTGGAACAGGGAGAGAGGTAAAAGTGTGTTGCAGCAAGCTTTAACGGCAGCAGAGAAGATCAAAGAAGCGGATTTGCGGATGGAAAGAATCCGCCAATTGGCAAGAGAGATTTATTATCTGGATCAAAATTTAGCCTACAGCATTTTACAAAAGCTCTTAATCGATTTCCCCTTAGCCCAAAAAGATCTTTTGTTGACTTTGGTGGAGTGGAACCCTCATTTAACTAAAAAAATAGCCCATGAAGCAAACAATCCCTATGATCAAGCCCAGATTATTTTACGAGGGGCCGAAGTTTTGATGACCAAAGGCTGGGCGGAAAAAAATAAACTTTTAGAAACCGCGGCCCAGTGGGCTAAAAAAGTTGATAATGCCCACTGGCTGGGAGAGGTGGCGGAGATTTTGCTTCTCTGTGGCGATGAAAAAGGATGGGAAATATGGCGGCAAATAGGAAATCCAGAAGAACGGGTAAAAATTTTAATCCGAATTGGGCAAAGAAAAAATTATGTGCCTCCCGAAAAAGTTGATAAAATCTTAGAAAAAGCAATAGCCGAGACATTTAAGCTAACAGACGTACCTAAAAGAATAAAATTTATGATGGAAATAGCCCGGTGCTGGATGCCTCAAAATAAACAAAAAGGGAGAGATGTTCTCTCGCGGGCCCACCATGTAGCTATCAATTCGCCAGAATTCATAAATTAATTTTAATAAGCTTACCATAATTTCAAGGCCTTACGAGATTGCCCCGGTCGCTATTCTCCCTCGCGATGACATGGCGACAAAGCTGCTTTTTGTTTTCTTGAACCATTTTCTCATTTATGCTATGATGCACGTCCAAAAAGATAAAATTTTACCGGCCAAATATTAAAGAGAAGGAGGGGAAAATGGATTTTGAATTGCCCGAAAGCTTACGGCTTATTAAAGACACAATTCGGCGTTTTATCAAGACGGAGCTGGAACCTATTTCTCAGAAAGTAGAAGAAGAAGAGAAGATTCCTGAAGAAATTGTTCAAAAAATGAGAGAACTCGGACTTTTTGGAGTTTCCATTCCCGAAGAATACGGTGGCATGGGATTGAATACCCTGGGCGAATGCGTAATTAACGAAGAATTCGGCAAGATCAATGCGTGTTTCCGTTCCCGATTTGGTACGAATAATGGCATCGGTTCCCAAGGGATTTTGATTGACGGCACGCCAGAACAAAAGAAAAAATACCTCCCGCGCATCGCCAGCGGAGAATGGACGGCAGCTTTTGCCTTGACGGAGCCCAATGCCGGTTCTGATGCGGCCAACATTCAGACAAAGGCCGTACGCCGAGGAGATGTCTATTTGCTTAATGGGCTAAAGCATTTTATAACCAATGGTGATATAGCTAACGTCGTCACCGTTATGGCTGTAACGGACAAAGAAAAAGGGACTAAAGGAGTTACGGCCTTTATAGTGGAAAAGACTTTTCCAGGATTTTCGGTCGGCAAAATTGATCGCAAGATGGGCATCCATGGCAACAACACCTCCGAGTTGGTCTTTGAAGATTGCCAGGTGCCGGCCGAGAATATAATTGGCGGAGAAGAAGGAAAAGGTTTCGTAACCGCCATGAAGGTCTTAGAAAAAGGTCGGATAACGATTTCGGCTACCTGCGTGGGAACTGCGGAACATGCCCTGGAGCTGAGCATCGCCCATGCCAAACAAAGGGTTCAATTTGGCAAACCTATTGCCGTAAATCAAGCTATTCAGTGGATGTTGGCTGATATGGCCATTTCCATTTATGCCGGGCGACAGATGGTTTACCACACGGCCTGGTGTCGTGACCAAAAGCAAAGAGTACTCAAACAGGCGGCCATGTGTAAAGTATTCTGTACGGAAATGGCCAATCGCGCCGCTGATTATGCTTTACAAATTCATGGCGGCATGGGCTACATGAAAGAATCGCCCATTGAAAGAATCTATCGAGATATCCGTCTTACCCGGATCTTTGAAGGGACATCAGAAGTGCAGCGGATGATTATCGCGCGTGAATTATTAAAAGATTGAATTGTATTAAAGACTTGACTTGGCAAAATTTTGTTGTTGATCCCGGATTTATTGGAGCATAGTTAATGGACAAGCGCCAAAAAATAGCTATCGAAAATACAGCTCAAGCATATTTAGAGCTCTTGCATGACCGAGGGATTAAATATTTTTTTGGGAATGCCGGCACAGACTTTGCCCCGTTAATTGATGCTTTTGCCCGCCGGTATAAGGAGAAAAAAACATTTCCTCAACCCATCTTAGTTCCCCACGAATTTACCGCGGTGAGTATGGCTCATGGGTATACCATGGTCACCGGAGAACCCCAAGTGGTCATGGTGCATGTGAATGTGGGTACAGCTAATGCTTTAACAGGAATAATGAACGCGGCCCGAGCAAATATGCCCATGCTTTTTACCGCTGGTCGGACGCCAATTACGGAGGGCGAATTACGAGGCGGGAGAAATTTACATATCCATTGGGCCCAAGAGTCTTTTGATCAAGCAGCGATGCTGCGTGAATATGTGAAGTGGGATTATGAATTGAGAAATTTTTGGCAATTGGAAAAAGTCGTTGATCGGGCCTTGAATATAGCCATGGCCGACCCCAAAGGACCTGTTTATTTGAGTTTACCCCGCGAGGTTTTGGCCGAAGAACATCAGGAATTCAGTTACACTCCGGCTCAGCCTAAGCTTTACGTTAAGTATAACCCGGACCCCGAAGCTATCCGCCAAGCCGCTCTAATCCTGAAAGATGCTGAAAACCCCTTGATTATTACTTCCATGGTGGGCAAAACCCCCCAGGCTGTTAAAGAGTTAATCAAGCTCTGCGAAGATTTCGCCTTTCCTGTAGCCATGGCGGCCAGCAATCTTTATATGAATTTTCCCACTACCCACCCTCTGCACTTGGGTTTTAATCCTTTACGCTATCTGCCGGGCGCTGATGTCATCTTGGTAATTGAGAGCGATGTTCCCTGGTTTCCTAACAAAGTCCAGCCCCAGCCAGGAGCTAAAGTACTGCAAATGGGCGTTGACCCCTTGTTTAGCAGATACCCCATAAGGACTTTTCCGGTGGATATACCCATCGCCGGTGATGTGGAAGCGGGGTTGAAATTGCTGCGCCAGGCGTTATTGCCTTATCGGGCCAGGAAAAAGAAAAGAATTCAAGAGCGGTGGCAGCGCTTGGCCAAAGAGCATGAGCAATGGCATAATTCAGCAAAGGAAGCAACTCAAAGAGTTAAAGATCACCGGCCCATTGACATGGCCTGGCTTTCCCATTGTATTGGCCAAGTTCAAGATAGCCGGACTATATTAATCAATGAATATGACCTGCACCTGACGCAAGTACCTTTGGAAAAACCAGGAACTTTATTTGGGTCTCCCATGGTTAGCGGGTTGGGTTGGTGTTTTGGAGCAGCTTTGGGCGTAAAATTGGCGCGCCCGGAATCAATCCCTATAGTCTGCATGGGTGATGGAACTTATCATTTTACTGCTCCTACAGCCTGCCATTTTGTGGCCCAAAAATTTCCAGTTGTAGTGGTCATCTTCAATAATCAGTGCTGGAATGCTGTGAAAAGCTCGGTGCGCGATCTCTATCCTAAGGGTTGGGCAGTGCGCGAGAATCATTTTGTCCTTTGCGATCTCGAGCCAACCCCCGCCTATGAGAAAATAGTAGAATCTTTTGGCGGATATGGAGAGCGGGTGGAAAAACCAACAGAGATTATCCCTGCTCTTAAAAGAGCCATAAAGGCGGTAAGGGAAAAGAAACGGCAGGCCTTACTTAACGTAATTTGCCAACATCCTTAAAAAAGTCGCCCTTTTACTGCGGGCAGCCTTTTTCTGAGATACAGGAACGGGAGCCCTAAGGAGGGCTCGCCAGGAAAATTTGACCATTTGATGATTCTTAGAATTCTTATTCTTTTCATCGGCATCCTTATTTCCCTTGCGGAAGTAAGTGGCCAAGAAAGGGGAAAAGTGGCGGGAGAAATTGTTTTGCCTACGGAAGTTAATGGCTGGAAGTGGGATGGGAAGAAGACTAAGTATAATCCCCGCACCTTATTTGATTATATTGATGGGGCTGCGGAACTTTATTTGGCTTATGGCTTTCAGAGTCTGGCCGTGCGCCGCTTAGAAAAATCTAATCAGCCGTCCATTATTCTTGAACTCTATGAAATGGAAACAGCAGAAGATGCTTTTGGCGTCTTTTCTTTCGAAAGGCAGGATGAAGAAGTGGGTGTGGGACAGGGTTCGGAGTATGGCGGTGGCTTATTACGTTTTTGGAAAGGAAAATATTTCGTAGCCATATATGCCGAGGGGGAAGGAGCGGAGATTGACAAGACCATAATTAATTGCGCCCAATTGGTTGCCCGGGCTATACCCGAGTCAGCTCCTTTACCCAAAATTATCAAATATCTTCCCCCTGGCTATATAGAAAAGAGCCTTCGTTATTTAAAAAACCATGTGTTGCTGAATCAACGCTTTTTCCTGGCGCAGAAGAATATCCTTAATCTTAACCGCCAAACTGAAGCAGTCCTAGTGCAATACTTGCGCTATAAGCAAAAGATGCATGTGCTCTTTATTCGGTATCCATCTTTACCGGAAGCGCAGGCTGCTGCGGAAAGTTTTCGACAGGCTTACCTGCCAGAAGCCCAAGGCAAAGACCGATTGCAGATAGAAGACAAAAAATGGACTTTCCTTAAGCATTGGCAGGAATATATCTTAATTGTCCTTGATGCTCCCGATGAGGCTGGCGGGGAAGAAATATGTCGAAATTTTGAGAAGAATTTAAAGAGGTAAGAAAAATGAGGGGAGAAGAAAAAACAATTACCCGCCGTGATTTCCTTAAAGCAGCAGCAGGAACTGCTTGGGCTTTAAGCTGGACTACAGGTCTGGAAGGAGAAGTTAAAGGAGAAACCACCGCCAAAGTAGTTCTAATCCGCCGGCAAGAGGTATTCAACGCGAAGGGAGAAATTCAGCCGGATGTGGTCCAAGAGATGCTTGATGAAGCTTTAAGTGTATTTTACGGAGAAAAAAATTATCTATTAGTCTGGAAGCGTCTTTTCCAGGAGGGCGATATAGTCGGTATAAAAAGTAACGTTTGGTGGCATTTACCTACGCCGCGGGAGGTAGAAAGAGCTATCCAACGCCGCTTGGTAGAAGCCGGGGTGGCGCCTAAAAATATTGGCCTGGATGATCGCGGAGTGCTCAAAAATCCGATCTTTCAACGGGCCACGGCTTTAATAAATGTCCGCCCTCTGCGCACTCATCATTGGTCAGGAATAGGCGGGTGTTTAAAAAATTATATTATGTTTGTCCCCGACCCCTCAGCTTACCATGGAGAAGCTTGCGCGGATTTAGGGAAGATCTGGAATTATCCAATAGTCAAAGGGAAGACCCGCCTGAACATCCTGTGCGCTTTCACTCCCCAGTTTTACGGTAGAGGAGCCCATTTCTTTGACCGCCGCTATGTTTGGCCTTATGGCGGATTAATTGTGGGTACAGATCCTGTGGCTGTAGATGCCGTAGGAGCTAGATTATTACAGCTCAAAAGGCTAAGTTACTTCGGAGAAGATAAGGCGCTGGATGTACCTCCTGTCCATATCGCCGAAGCCGAGAAAAAATATAAAATAGGGGTTAGCGATTTGCGGCGCATCCAGATATTGAAAGTAGGCTGGATGGAAGATTCTTTGATTTAAGATGCCCAACGAAACCAGAATCAGGGTAGAAGATTTAAAGGAATTTTGTTTGGCCATCTTAGTTAAATTGGGTATTCCTCTGGCAGATGCTCAAATTGTAACCGAAGCTTTGCTGGATGCGGAATTGCGGGGAATCGATACCCATGGTTTAATCCGTTTAAACCAATACGCCAACCTGATCCGCCAAAAATTAATTAATCCCTGCCCGCAAATAAAGGTAATTAGGGAATCTCCGGGACATATTCTTTTGGATGCCGATTACGGATTGGGCTTTTTAGGCGCCTTTAAAGCTATGCAGGCGTGTATTAACAAAGCCCAAAAAAATGGATTGGCTGTAGCTGGCGTCTGCCGTTCTTCCCATTTTGGGGCAGCCGGATATTATGCTCGCCTGGCTACTGAAGAAAACCTTATCGGCATGGCTACTTCCAATTGTTATCCCATCATGGCCCCGCCTGGTTTTATCACCCGCACGCACGGCAATAATCCCCTGGCCTGGGCCATTCCTGCGGGAGAAAACCCGCCGCTTGTTTTTGATATGGCGACGAGTGTCGTATCGCAAGGCAAGATGAAAAAATATGCCGATGCTGGACAAAAGATTCCTTTGGGCTGGGCTTTTGACGAGCGCGGTCAGCCTATTGATGATCCAGCATCATTTTTCTTACTTGCTCCGTTGGGGGAAGGTGGGTACAAAGGATACGGTCTGGCCATGGTTTTAGATGCCTTAGCTGGCGTCTTAACCGGCTCATATTTTGCACGGGAGTTTACTTCCGGTCCTGGCTCGCGCGGATGTGGCCATTTTTTTATGGCCATTGATCCGCAATTATTTATGCCCCTGGATACTTTTAAAAAGAGAATGGATGCTATGATTGCCCAAGTTAAAAAAGCTGAGCCTGCTTCTGGGATGCCAAAGGTAGCCTATATCCCTGGAGAAAGAGGAGCAGAAAAAATGCGCCAGAGTATAGCCACCGGAGTTGTGCTTGCCCCAGCGACGATAAAGATCCTCCATAATTTAAGCCAAGAATTAGGTGTCCCTTCCTTGTTTTCGGCATCTTTTTAAATCCAGCATTAAGCCTTAAGCAATTTTTAATACTTTAGCCCCTCTTATTTTTCTTTGCTTTAATTCCTGCAAAGCTTGGTTGGCTTCTTCTAAGGGGAATTCTTGAACTTCTGGCTTGATGGGAATTTGGGCGGCCAGAGTAAGAAATTCACGGACATCTTGACGGGCTACATTGGCCACACTCTTTATTTCTTTTTCGTACCATAGCTGAGCAGCGTAATCTATTTGGCTAAGGGCATCTCGATCTCTATCTTCTTTGCGAATAGCATTGATGACTAATCTGCCTCCTTTTTGTAAATTCTTTAGACCCGCCATAACTGGTTTCCAGGCCGGAGTAGTGTCAATGGCCCAATCTATTTTTTCCGGAGGTTCTTCTTCTATGTCTCCTGCCCAAATGGCTCCCAATTGCCGGGCAAAATTTCTTTCTTGATCGCTGCGGGCGAAGACGAATATTCTGGCTTGGGGGAATTTGTATTTCGCCATTTGAATAACTAGATGAGCTGAGGCACCAAAGCCAATTAAGCCTAAATTCTTTCCGGCGCTCATTCCAGAGAGACGGAGAGCTCGAAAGCCAATGGCCCCGGCACAAAGCAAAGGAGCTGCTTCGGAGTCAGAAAAAGTAGGGGGAATCGGATAGGCAAAATCTTCTTTGATAGTCATGTACTCCGCATAGCCACCTGGTAGATCTCTTCCGGTAGCCATAAAATCATTACACAAATTCTCGTTTCCAGCTAAGCAAAAAGAACAACTACCGCAGGCGGACCCTATCCAACCAACACCCACCCGTTCACCGGGGTAAAATTTATGCGCCTTGGGCCCTAATTTTTCTACCCGACCAACTACTTGGTGACCCAATATGGCCGGGAAAAAGGATGGAGGCGTTCTTCCTTCTATTTCGTCTAATTCTGTATGGCAGACGCCGCAGGCAGAGACTTTTATTAGAATTTCTTTTTCCTGGGGAATAGGCGCGGGTAGGTCCACAAGTTGAAGAGGTCGAGGGTTCGCCTCCAAAGAAGTAATTTGTTTTAAAACCATGGCCTTCATTTTTCGATCCCACTTTGTTTTAATCAGAAATTAGGCACTGAGGACGAAGCGCGGCAGAGGCGCAACCAAAAATAATCCCTCCTACCGCATTTTGATCTCTCCCATCACCTTTAACCCCTCCATTCCTACCCTTAAGAAAAGGGGAGGTTGGGTGGGGTTTTAATTTACCGCCGAGAGCGCCAAGGGCGCAGAGAAATTTTTAAATAAAATAAATTTTGCCACAGAGATTAAGGAGAGCACAGAGGAGAATTTATAATAATTTTAATCCTGAAAATCTGCGTTCATCTGCGTCCCCTTTGTTTCTTTAGGCTACCCGCATCATCCAGCCGTAGGGGTCTTTAATCTTTCCGTATTGAATCCCCATTATATTATCGTATAGTTTTTGCGCCAAAGGCCCTACTTTTCCATTATTCACCAAAAAGGTCTGCCCTTTATAAGCTAATTTGCCTACGGGTGAAATAACAGCCGCCGTTCCGGAAGCAAAAATTTCTTTAACTCTTCCCTTTTCGAGGCCGGAGATTATTTCATCCAGAGCAATTCTACGTTCGGATACTTTCATCTCCCAGGACCGGGCTAAATGGAGAACAGAGTCCCGCGTCACGCCAGGCAAAATTGTTCCTTCTAAAGGAGGAGTAACTAATTCTTCGTTGATGTAAAAGAAAATATTGCTCGTCCCTACTTCTTCCGGATATTTTCTTTCGATCGCATCCAACCATAGTACTTGCGTATACCCCAATTCATGGGCTTCTTCGGCAGCTAAAAGGCTGGCCGCATAGTTGGCTAAGGTTTTGGCTTCTCCCAACCCACCCGGTGCGGCGCGAATATATTTTTCCGTCACATAAATATCAACGGGATTAAATCCTTGCGGATAATAAGCACCTACCGGACTCAAGATGATGTAGAAAAGATGCTTTTTAGAGAGCTGCACACCCAATGCTGCTTCCACAGCAATTATATTGGGGCGAATATAAAGCGAAGTACCGGGGGCAGAAGGAACCCAATCCTTTTCTAAGCTAATAAGCTTTTTGGTGGCCTCTAAGGCAAAATCCACATTTAGTTCTGGTATGCACAGACGACGGGCTGAACGATTTAGACGTTCAAAGTTCAGGCGGGGACGGAATAAATAAATTTCACCATTAGCCCAGCGGTAAGCTTTTAGCCCTTCAAAAACCTCTTGCCCGTAATGCAAAACTAAGGCTGCTGGATCTAAAGCCAATTCATGGTAGGGTTCAATCCGCGGGTTTTTCCAACCCGCGCCCTTTTCATAGTCCATCAAAAACATGTAGTCTGTAAAAATTTTCCCGAAACCAAGAGGATCATTGGGTGCGGGTTTCTTTTTTAATTTATCAGCAGGTAAGGTTTTAATGGGAATGTCCATCATGTCTATGCTCCTTTGATATTTTTTAATTTTTTATACCACAATTTATATAAAAGAATAAACAAAAACTTAAATTGCTCGGGCCAGGGTAAGCACTTGTACTTGCCGCGCACCTGCTTCCTTCAATGCGCGCGCACATTCTCCAACAGTGGCTCCGGAAGTAAATACGTCATCGATAAGCAATATATTATTCCGCGAAAGCAGATTATTTTTACGCACGCGGAAGGCGCCGCGCATATTCTTTTCCCGCTCCGAGCCAGAAAGCTGGGTTTGGGGCTGAGTGTAGCGAATCCGCTCCAATAAGTTAAATTGCAGAGGTATTTTATGGACCCGGCTGACCACCCGCGCCAAGAGAAGAGATTGGTTAAAACCTCTTTCCCGCAGGCGGCGGGGATGAAGCGGGACGGGCACAAGCAGATCAATATTCCCAAAAGAAAAATCGGCATCTTTATAATCGGCTAAAAGCATTCCTAAGGGATGAGCTAAATATGTAGCCCCCTGGTATTTAAAGCGGGTGATCAATTCGGCCATTAATCCTTCATAAGGACCCAACGCTCTGGCCAAGGTAAAATGCAATTCATCAGTGAGACATCGAGGGCAAAGGTGATCGGGCCCTTCGGCCGACGCAAAACCAATTCCGCATTTGGGGCATTTAGGAGAAGAGAAAAAAATTAGAGCAGTGAGACAAGAAGAACAAGCGGGTATGTTTGGGAAGCTATCCATAATTTGGCCACAAAATAAACACCGCGGAGGTAAGAAGAAATTAAGCAGGGCAGACAAGAATAATTTCATCCTTAAAAATTTACGGGATAGTTATAGAAAGGAATGGCTGGAGCAACTCGGGCGGCTTCGGGCAATTTCACCGTAAAGGTACCCCAGTTTTTACAACTTTCACAATAACTGCTCCATTCCCGCTTGGTCTGGGCGCAGATGCCGCAAGTATAAGCAGGAAGGGATACTTTTAAAGCATCTAAAGCTTTTTCATAGGACTCTATAGCTGGGGAAGTATCCCCCCGCCGGTGTAAAGCCTGCCCCATGAGGATAAAGAGTTCGGGGAAAGAAGCTCCCGAAATTTCCAATTCTCGGAGTTGGGCTAATGCCTCATCAATCATTTCCATGCGCACTAAAAGGCGGCTATAAAAAAACCGCAATACCGTGTCTTCCGGCCTTTTTCGCAAAGCTTCATGATAGATCTCCAAGATCTTTTGTGGATTAGCTTGGGCCAGATAAAGGCCTTCCAGACGTTCTAAAAAAACAGGATTTCCCGAGGCGTCCAATGCTTTCCGCCAGATTTGACTCGCTTCTTCAGAATCGCCCAATCTTTGGCGGATATCTCCTAAGGTGACGAAGGCCGGAATAAAATTCCGGTCCTCTTTAATAATTCCGCGCATGGCCTTCTCGGCCTCTTTGAAGTCCCCTTTTTGGGCCAGCTCTTCTCCGAATCTATACTCCAGGCCGATTAAGAATCTTTTCTCCGTCTCGGCCAGTTCTTTCTCTTTAGTATATTTGACAATTTGTTTTTGGGTTTCGTAGGCGGCCGCCCATTCTCCTTGCAGGAGGAGGATTTCTCTTTTTTTCCGCAAGGCTTCTCTGTTTTCAGGATCATGGGCAATGATAAATTCTAAGGTTTCTAAAGCCAAATCATAATCATGGCGGGCCCGATAATTTTTCTCCAAGGCAAAGAGGATTTCCAAATTTTCTGGCGCCAGCGCTTTGGCCTTGATTAAGATTTCGATCGCCTGTTCGTAATTACCTTCTAAGTGATAGAGATTGGCCAAGGAAAGGTAAGCAGGAAGGTACTGATCATTTTTAGTCAGGACCTTTTGCAGGCCTTCTTGGGCTTTAGCAAAATTACCTTTGAGCATCTGCTCCAGGGCTTGACTATAACGTTCCTGGAGGATTTCTTCTTTCCTTTGGCGCTTGGAAGAACGCCATAGGTCAAAAGCCCGTTTAGTATCGATGAAGAGGGTAACTAAAAAGACAAAAAAAGCGCCAATGAAAAAAGCGGCGAAAGCAATGAGGGCCGGAGAAATGGTTAGGGTATAATCTTGGTAAAGGGTAAATTCGATCTGTTCTGGATTAAGATAAAATAAATACCCAAAAATAAGAATGATGATGATGAAAATAAAAAAATGCAGGCGCGAAAACATGGGCAGTTCCCTTTATTTTTTATGGTATGGTTCACCTCTTAAGATGGTGAAAGCGCGATATATTTGTTCTAAAAGCAACATACGTGCCAAGCCGTGCGTTAAAGTTAAGGGAGAAAGGGAGAGCAGCAGGTCGCTCTCCTTTTTTAACCTTTCTTCCAAGCCTAAAGGACCTCCTAAAATGAAAACAATTTCTTTTTTTGGTTCCTGCGCTAATTTACCGAGAAAAGATGCTAACCCTTCAGAGGTAAAGATTTTTCCTTTTTCATCCAAGATGACTTTAAAGGCCCCTTTGGGTAGCTTTTCTCTAATTCTTTGTCCTTCTTTGCTTAAAATTAATTCTTTTTTCTTCCCCTCCTTGATTTTTTCTTCGGGGATTATAAGAGAACGAAAGTTAGTGTAATGCGCGATTCTTTGTTCATAGATTTGACACCCTTGCCGAATAAAAGGCTCACCAATATGCCCAACCGCTATAAGAGTTAGGCGCAAATTTTCCTCACGCTGTTCGTTTTCTACGGCGAGGCGGGGAGGGCAGATTTACCCGCGGCGCATCGGCCCACAATCTTTCTAAGTCATAGAATTCCCGCACTGGCTGGTAGAAAACATGTACCACCACTTCGCCGTAATCAAGCAAAATCCAGCGCCCTTCGCGCTTGCCTTCGATCCCTAAAGGATAAAGCCCTTCTTTGGCTAACTTTTCTTCGATGTGCGCGGCGATAGCCTGAACTTGCCGGTCGGAATTGCCGCTGCAAATGACGAAGTAGTCGGCAAAGGAGGAGAGGTTTTGAATCGATAAAATGACCAGATCGATAGCTTTATGATCAAGCGCCGCCCGCGCGCAAAGAAAAGCTTTCTCTTGGGAATTATTATAAACCAACCTACCGCTTGTCTTTCTCTTGCTGATAAAGTTTATGGCGATATATGAAATCCTCCACTGCTGCTGGCAAAAGATATTTAATAGACTGACCCTGGGCTATCTTCTCCCGGATTATGGTCGAGGAAATATCCAGGCCGGTTATTTCTCGCGGGAAAACGCCGAACCCGGATTCATGGATAAAGCCTCTTTGTTTTTTATCATAACAAAAAGAATTTTTTAGTTCAACCGGCAGATGATCTACGGAAAAATTTTTTTTAAAACCGGGTCGGGCCATAATGGCAAAGTTGCATAACTGGAAAAGGGTCGGATAATCTTTCCAAGTGTTTATTTCCAAGAAGGCGTCGCGGCCAACGATGAAATAAAGCTGCACCTTCTGGCCAAACCGGCGGCGGAAATGCGCTATAGTTTCTACAGAATAAGATTTGCCTTTCCGGCGCAATTCTACTAAAGATAAGGAAAAACGAGGATTATCCGCAATAGCCAATTTGACCATGCGCGCTCGCCAAGAGGCGGGAATGATATTTTCCCTTTTTTTATGGGGTGGATCAGCAGCCGGAATGAAGATAACTTTTTGCAAGGCAAAAATCTCGTAAATCTCTTCGGCCGCACGTAAATGGCCAAAGTGAATAGGGTTAAAGGTTCCTCCGAAAAGACCTATCTTTTTCATGGCCGGATTTGTCCGGATCCGTAAACGATGAATTTCGTAGTGGTCAACTCTTCCACGCCCATAGGGCCAAAGGCGTGTAATTTTGTGGTACTGATGCCAATTTCTGCTCCCAATCCCAATTGAAACCCATCGCTAAACCGAGTGGAAGCATTAACCAAAACAGTGGAAGAAGGTACTTCTTGCAAAAACCGTTGGGCATGAGCATAATCTTGGGTCACAATGGCTTCGGTATGAGCTGAGCCATAGCGGATAATATGTTGGATAGCTTCATCCAGTGAATCTACTATGCGCACGGCTAAGATTAAATCTAAATATTCTTTACCCCAGTCTTCTTCTTTGGCCGCTTTAATGGCCGGCAATATTTTCTTTGTCTGCGGACATCCGCGAAGTTCTACTCCAGCTTGGGCGAACTTTTTGGCCATAGGAGGTAAGAATTGAGGAGCGATCGCTTCATGCACTAACATAGTTTCCATGGCGTTGCAAACTCCTGGCCGCTGGACTTTAGCGTTATAGCATATTTCTTGAGCCATATTTATATCAGCTGAGGCATCAACGAAAACATGGCAGACTCCCTTATAATGCTTAATTACGGGAATCTTAGAATGGGCGGTTACAAAACGAATCAAATCTTCGCCACCCCGGGGAATAATTAAATCAATAAATTCTTCTAATTTTAACATTTCCTCTATGGCTTGGCGGGAAACTACCGGGATGACTTGGATAGCCGCTTCCGGAAGGCCATGTTTCCGGATGACTCTTTGCAGTACTCCGGCGATGGCCAAATTAGAATTAATAGCCTCTGATCCACCCCTAAGAATGACCGCATTCCCCGCCTTCAAACAAAGAGCCGCCGCATCGGCGGTTACGTTGGGTCGCGATTCATAAATTATGCCAATCACGCCTAAGGGAATCCGCATTTTACCTACTAAAAGACCATTGGGTCTTTTCCACATTTTGACTATTTGGCCGACAGGGTCGGATAGGGTAGCGATTTCCCGTAGGCCCGCAGCCATAGTTTGCAAAACTTGGTCAGTCAAGGTGAGCCGATCAATCATAGCTGGAGAAAGACCTTTTTGGCGGGCTAATTTTACATCTTGCGCATTGGCTTTTTTTAGCAAAGCCGCGGCTTTAATTAATTCCTCCGCCATATCCAAGAGGGCTTGGTCTTTAATCCGCGAAGAAAGGTTGGCCAAGGTATAGCTTGCTTGCCGCGCTTTTTTCGCCATTTCCAGGATTTGTTTTTTAACAGTCATATTTCCCCCCTTTAAATTGCTCTTTTAGGCAAGAGGCCCTTTGCCCATTTTCCCCATGGCCAATCTTTTAGAAGATGAGTCATAATTGGCCAAGAGGGCATTAAGCAGGCATTAAGTAGGCATGAAGCAGGCCACGGGAAAAAATATTTAGATAACGGCCATATCATCCCGATGAATAATTTCGTCGCTATATTTATACCCCAACTTATCTATAATTTCACTGGATTTCAATCCTTTTATTTTATTAATTTCAGTTGACCCATAGTTGCTCAGCCCCCGGGCAAATTCTTGCCCCTGAGGGTCTACTAAAATTACCGCATCGCCCACACTAAACTTTCCTTCCACGGATATAACCCCGGAAGGGAGAAGGCTTTTCCCTTTTTGACAGATAGCTTTTTTGGCTCCTTCATCTACCATAATTTTTCCCTTCGGCTTCAGGGTGAAAGCGATCCAGTGCTTACGGCTCGTAAGCTTGTTTAACTGGGGCACAAAAAGAGTACCTATCTCCTCACCTTGCAAAATTCTCTCGATTATTCCTGGAACTAACCCATTGGCTAAAATGGTGGGGACGCCAAAAAAGGCTGCTTTTCGGGCAGCCTCGAGTTTCGTAACCATGCCACCTATACTAATGGGGCTGGAAGTACCGGCTGCTCCTTCTTCCATCTCCTCGGTAATTTGGGCAACTAAGGGGATAAGGCGCGCATTCTTAAATAGACGGGGGTCGCGGTCATAAAGTCCGTCTATATCGCTCAAAATAAGCAAAAGATCAGCATTGACTAAATTTGTCACCAAGGCCGATAAATTATCATTATCTCCAACTTTAATTTCTTCCACCACCACGGTATCGTTTTCGTTGATTATAGGAATTACGCCCATACTCAGCAACGTAAATAGAGTGTTGCGCGCATTAAGAAACCTATTTCGGTTAGCTAAATCATCTCTGGTGAGCAAAATTTGGGCTACTTTTTCTCCATAAAAAGAAAAAGATCTTTCGTAGTTCCACATCAGAGCGCTTTGTCCTATGGCTGCGGCAGCCTGTTTTTGGGGCATAGTCTTTGGTTTTTCGGTTAAGCCGAGGCGAGCCATGCCCGCCGCGATGGCTCCAGAAGAGACGATAACTATTTCATACCCCTTTCTTTTGGCGGCAGTGACTTCTTGGGCTAAGCGGTCAAAAACTTGTTGGCTTAACGCCCTACCTTTATTCGTTAAGACCTGGCTTCCTATTTTTAGGACAAAGCGATGCGTCTTTTGGAGGAGCAACTTGCGGTTCAATTCGTCTGTTCCTCCTTTTTCCGAAGGGTTAGATTTGTTACTAATGCTTTGAGCAGAGCGGGAATTCCTTGGCCCGTTAAAGCCGAGATCGGGTAAACTTTTTGCCCCCTCTTCTGGAAGTACAATTTAACTTCTTGGGTAATCTCTGCTGCCTGCGGCAGGTCAATTTTATTTAGGGCTATTATTTGTGGCTTCGCGGCCAAATTAGCGTCAAAGAGAGCTAGTTCTTGATTTAAAGTGCAGTAATCTTCAAGCGGATCACGGTGGCTTGTTCCGGAAACATCTAAAACATGAAGGATTAGAGAAGTACGTTCCACATGGCGTAAAAATTTTAAACCTAAGCCGGCTCCCGCATGGGCGCCTTTAATAATTCCCGGGATATCAGCGACTACAAAAGGTGGGTAGTCATGGAAACGGACTACCCCTAAATTGGGTACCAAAGTAGTAAAGGGATAATCGGCAATTTTAGGACGAACGGCAGAGATGCGGGCAATGAGAGTGGATTTGCCTACATTCGGGAAACCAACAATGCCAATATCGGCTAAAAGTTTTAATTCTAAAGTAATCCAGCGGGCCTCCCCGGGTTGGCCAGGTTCTGCATAACGGGGGGCTTGCCGAGTGGAGGTGGCGAAACGAGCATTTCCCCTCCCGCCTTTTCCTCCCCGGGCCACAACGAAAGTCTCGCCATCTTGGGTAAAATCTTTCAAAAGCTGATTGGTCTCGGCATCGCGCACTACAGTTCCCACGGGCACGGGTATGATGAGGTCAGGAGCGCTTTTTCCTTCTTGGTTTTTCCCTTTCCCGTGTTGGCCTCTCTTAGCGTAATAGTGTTGCTTATAGCGAAAGTCAAGGAGGGTAGCTGTCTGGGAATCGGCTCTTAAAATCACATCACCACCTTTGCCTCCATCGCCACCATCCGGACCACCGCGGGGGACGTATTTCTCGCGGCGGAAGCTTATACACCCATTCCCCCCATCCCCGGCTTTGACGAAGATTTTGGCTTCATCGATGAATTTGATTGCTTAAACTCCCCAGACTTCGCCGTAGGTATTGCTGGCTTTTTAAAATGAAGCTCAAGCCTGAACTTGGGCGGGCGATGCGGGATAGACACTGACTTTCTTCCGCTCGCGATCAAGGCGTTCGAAAGTAACTATGCCGTCAATCTTGGCGAATAAAGTGTAGTCTTTACCCATACCCACATTCGCCCCGGGATGGATACGAGTTCCGCGCTGGCGCACTAAAATAGATCCAGCAGACACCCATTGCCCGCCGAATCTTTTTACGCCCAACCTTTGCCCAGCGCTGTCTCTTCCGTTCCGGGAACTTCCTTGTCCTTTTTTATGAGCCATTTTTCTCCTCTTTCGCTGCTCCTCATTCTCTAACCAAAATTGGTTAAAGAGGAGCTCTTTTTTAATTATTAAGACTTATTTCTTTAATCCGTAAAGTAGTGTAGGGCTGGCGATGCCCCTGTTTTTTTCGGTATCCTTTACGGCGCTTCATCTTGAAGACTATTATTTTTTTAGCCCGTTGTTGACCTAAAATTTGACCGACTACTTTTACATTGGGCAAAAGAGGATTACCGGTCAGAACTTTTTCATCATCCGCGTAAAACAATACCTCTTTCAATTCAATTTCTTGCCCTACTTGCCCTGCTAATTTTTCTACGCGAATTTTATCTCCGGGGGAGATGCGATATTGTTTTCCACCTGTTCTTACTATGGCGTACACTTAAACCTCCACTTGGTAATTATCAAGATCATTAAATTATTTTAAAAATTTTTCCTCTTCCTTGTCAACGATAAATTGACTGTTAGTACTGCTGATTTCAAATTGTTCCAGATGGTAGTCATTTTTACCACTGATCACAATGCGTTTTTGATAGCGCTTCTCTAATTTTTCTACTTCTAAGCGAGCTTCATCATATATAAAATTGGCCACGTGGGGATGCACATTAACCAAAATGTGATGTCCGGGCAAATCCCGAATGTCCCGCTGTATTTCCCGGAGAATTTCTTGACAGATAGTTGCCCGCGACTTTAAATACCCGCGACCATCACAGTAAAAGCATCTTTCACTAAGAATTCTCCCCAAGCTTTCCCGGGTGCGCTTGCGCGTCATTTCTACCAGACCAAGTTCAGAAATCTTTAATATATTGGTTTTGCTCTTATCTTTCTTCAATGCTTCGCGGAGGGCTTGGAATACTTTCTCCCGACTCGATTCCTTTTCCATATCGATAAAGTCAATGATGATTATGCCGCCAATATTGCGCAAGCGAAGCTGATAGGCAATCTCTTTAACTGCTTCCAGATTGGTTCTCAAAATCGTGTCTTCCAAATTCCTTTTGCCCACATAACGTCCCGTGTTTACATCTATAACTGTGAGGGCTTCCGTGGCGTCAATAACAATATAACCGCCAGATTTAAGCCAAACCTTCCTACCTAAGGCGCGGCTGATTTCCATTTCAATCCCGAAATAATCAAATATAGGTTCCTCTTTATCATAAAGCTCTATGGCTGATTTTAATTGAGGCATAAAGGTATCGCAAAATTCTATGATTTTCCGGTATTCTTCTTCGGAATCAATAATGGCCCTTTCTACATCTTGGGTGAAAAGATCCCGGATGGCCCTTAAAGTAATATCTAAATCTTTATGAATCAAACTGGGTACAGGACTGGTAGCCTTGCGTTTCTGGATGTTATTCCACATCTTTAATAAAAAATCCAAGTCTTGGCGTAGTTCAGCCTCGCCCTTTCCTTCGGAAGCTGTGCGCACAATTAAACCAAATCCCGGAGGTTTGATATTCTGCACAATATCGCGTAAGCGTCGGCGTTCAGCTTCGTTCTCAATCCGCCGCGAAACTCCAATTTGTTCCACCATGGGCATAAGCACTAAGTGGCGCCCAGGTAAAGAAATATGAGAGGTTATCCGCGCTCCCTTTGACCCTAAAGGCTCTTTGGAGACTTGGACTAAGATCTCTTGTCCCTCATGGAGGAGGTCCTCTATTTGGAAAGGAGTATCCAAATTTAAAATCTCTTCTTCTTCCACTAAGTAGCCATCACCATCTTCTTCCCGGGCCCGCATTAAGAGTTCTAAATCTTCAAAGTCCTGATGAACATCGGATACATAAAGAAAGGCCGCCTTTTCTAAGCCAATATCAACAAAAGCGGCTTGCATGCCCGGCAGAACCCGGACTACCCGCCCCTTATAAATATTCCCGGTGATTCCTTGCTCCGTGCTCCTTTCGATATATAACTCCGCCAAGACTCCATTTTCCAAAAGGGCTACTCTGGTTTCCCCGGAATTGACGTTGATTAATATTTCGTTGCCCATGGCTATTCTTTAAATTCCACTTGGGTCTTTTTTATTTCTATTATTGGCCTTTGGCTATCTTCCCAATTAAAAATAAAACTTAAAATCTCTTCGGGGCGAATAAATTTACCTTCCTCTCCTTGGACAACTAAGGACAAAGTATGATCACTAATTAATTCGATGGCTTTAAGCAAGTTCTTTAATGGAAAAGATTTATTCTTTCGCGGCCAAAAGAAAATCTTTTCGCCATTAAGTAATTGCCTAACTTCTTCCTTGGGCCATTCCTGCCCTGGTGCCAAATTAATTTCATAAGTAACATAAAGTATATTATCAAAAATTGATGGTGATTTCAATGAAATTTCATCTATTTTTAATATTTGAATTCCAGCAGGAAGGACTTGATTTAAGCGCGTTAAAATTTCTGCCGGCCGAAATTTTGCGGCAGTCAAAAAATCAAGAAACTCCGCTATACTTTCATAGCCTACGGGCAGAGGCGGACCAAAAGAGATTCGCGGGGCAGGATGGAATCCTTGGGAAAAAAGGAGGGGGATATTTGCCCGCCGAAATGCCCTTAAAATTAGGCGGGAAAGTTCCAAATGACTTAAGAACTTGGCCATTCCTAATTTACTGTATTGCATGCGGTAGCGATAAATGGAGGAAGGCTGTTTCCGCTCTGGGGGCGTAAGATAATCAGCAGCAGAAGAAAGGCCTATTTCTGGCGCTAGGCGATTGCCTAATTGATCAGTTCCCCAACATACTCCACATCCCGGGCAGGAATTATGGCGGCAATCGGGAGTAGGAAGCAACTGCCATGCTTTTTTCCTTTCTTCCCTAAGAAAATCTTTGCTTAGGCGCATATCTAAATGATCCCAAGGCATTAACTCCTCCAAATCTCGCGGGCGATAAGTGTAGAAGGCAGGATCCAAGCCAACTTGGGCAAAAGCTTTTAACCAAAGGTCGTAACGAAAATGATCTCCCCATCCATCAAGGCGGCAGCCTAAATTGTAGGCCCTTTCCAAAACTTTACTCAACCGCCGATCGCCCCGGGCGAAAACGCCCTCTAAGAGGCTCATTTGGGGATCTGTCCACTTCAAATTTATTCCTCTTTTAGGAAGTCTTTGTTTTAAAAATTTTTGTTTGGCATAAATTTCAGCAAGGGATGATTGGGACTCCCATTGCAAGGGAGTATGCGGTTTGGGGATAAAAGTAGAGATGCTAACGTTGATTTGGGCTGAGCTTTTTACTTGGCGAGCCTCCTTTAAGGCACGCTGGCAAAGCGATACAATACCCTCTAAATCTTCTTCGGTTTCGGTAGGCAAGCCAATCATAAAATATAGCTTAACCAGACGCCAATTTGCTGCAAATACTGTTCTTATTGTAGAAAGCAGATCTTCTTCAGTGTTATTTTTATTTATAAAGCGCCGCAGACGATCTGTGCCCGCTTCTGGAGCCAGAGTGAAGCCGGTCTTCCTAATTTGGCGGATTTTTTCAATAAGTAGAGGGGTTAAGGTTTCTACGCGCAGAGAAGGCAAAGATACAGCAATTTTTTTATCTTGATACAGATTGATTATGCGGGGCAGAACTTTATCAATTTGCGAGTAATCTCCTGTACTCAGGGAAAGAAGAGATACTTCATCATGGCCGGTGCTTTTTAATCCTGCTTCTACTAATTGCAGAATGTTCTGGGGTGATCTTTCTCGTAAGGGGCGGTAAATCATCCCGGCCTGGCAAAATCGGCATCCTCTGGTGCATCCGCGGGCAATTTCAATATTTAAACGATCATGGATTATTTCCGTAAAGGGTAGGAGCGGTTGATCAGGAAATTCGCCTTGATCCAAATCAGCGAGGACGCGCCTTTTGGCCTGGTAATACCCTTCCTGCAAGGGGGCAACCTGTTCCAGCCGGCCATCAGGATAATAGGTTACTTTAAAGAAAGAAGGGATATAAATTCCTTCAATTCGGGCAAGGCGCCGGTAAAGCTCAAGCTTGGTCTCTTTTTTATTTTTATAAGCAATAACTTCTCGGCAAACTTCTAAGATTACTTCTTCCCCATCACCTAAGACAAAGAAGTCAAAAAAATCTGCGAGTGGTTCAGGGTTTGCGGTAATGGGTCCTCCCCCAATAATGAGCGGATATTCTTCCCCACGTTCCCGCGCCTGAAAAGGAATTCCCGCCAGGTCCAGGATATTCAAGACGCCAGTATAATTGAGTTCATATTGGAGAGAAAAACCGATGAGGTCAAATTCCTGCAGAGGGCGAGAGGATTCCAGAGTAGTTAAAGGAATTTGCCGAGCGCGCAAGAAATTTTCCATATCAGGCCAGGGAGCGAAAACACGCTCGCAAGCAATATCTGGTTGTTTATTAAGGATGTAGTAGAGAATTTGTAATCCAAGATGGGACATGCCCACCTCGTATACATCAGGGAAAGCCAAACAGAATTTTAAGCGTACTTGGCTTAAGTCTTTTTTTATAGAGTTAATTTCCCCACCCAAGTAGCGTGAAGGTTTGGTGATCGTTAATAAATCATCTTTGTTGAACATAATAAAAATATTAACATTGGCCTGGCCAGCAAGCAAATAATTAATATAGTCTCTTCTAACTCCGCCCTTCCTTTCCTTAAGATAAAAAGAGGTTGGGTGGGGTTATTATTCACCGCAGAGAACGGCAAAGACGCAAAGAAATTCTAAAATAAATTTAGCTACCGAGGGCACAGAGGCCACAGAGAGAGAAAAAACTTTTTTCCACTTTTCCTCCCCTTAAAATAAGGGGAGGGGAGGTGGGGTTATTATTCACCGCAGTGAGCGCCAAGGGCGCAGA
>JBNAWB010000011.1:2823-34576 GCA_049699975.1 Thermodesulfobacteriota bacterium | reverse complement strand
GGCCGGAGGCAGGCCAGAGGCAGGCATTCATTCAGAATCATGAGGCAGTGATTCTTCCATAGGTACGGGCGGATTTAGAAGCTTAATCATATTGCTTAGTTTAAAGATCCGCCCGCCATTTGCGGAAAAACGCTGGTAAATTTTGAACATCTTCCTCTCCCGCCGATGCTTCTTCATTCATGCCTGCCTCTGGCCTGCCTCTGGCGGCCTTTCCTCGCCATTGCCGCACAATCTCATTAGGCTAAGGATATGGCCTAATAGCGCGAAAGGAGAAGATGAATGAACATTAACTCTAAGGTGGTGGTTACTTGTGCTTTAACCGGGGTGCTCACCGATCCCCAAGTCCACCAGGTGCCCGTTACGCCCGAGGAGATGGCGGCTCATGCGCAAGAAGCTTTTAATGCCGGGGCAACAGTGGTCCATTGCCATTTCCGCAATCAGTCGCCGGGGAAAGGTCATCTACCGACCTGGGATTTGGAGACCGTGGGGCGGATCATTACGGCAATTAAAGAACGAGTTCCCCAAATTATTATAAATATGAGTACCGGAACACCTGGACCGGACATCTCGG
Organism: Thermodesulfobacteriota bacterium; assembly: GCA_049699975.1. GTDB lineage: Bacteria > Desulfobacterota > SM23-61 > SM23-61 > SM23-61 > CAZAGD01. The sequence goes on along the minus strand of JBNAWB010000011.1, from coordinate 34,005 downwards.
GCCCTTTAAGTTGCTTAGAGAAGTTTCGCCCAGAGATGGCTGCTTGCAACGCTGGCTCTCTAAATTATTTGAAGACCAGGAAAGATGGGCAGTGGGCTTGGCCGCCCATTCTCTTTGACAATCCAGTAGAAAAAGTAAATAAGTTTTTAAAAGTAATGATGGCCAACGACATCCTGCCCGAATTTGAGTGTTTTGATACCGGAATCGTGCGTAGTGTAGGCCTTTACAAAGAAAATGGAATGTTCACTGGTCCGGCGCATATCTCCTTAGTTATGGGCGTAGCCAGCGGGATGCCAGCTAAGCCGAGTTGGCTTCCCCTGCTCTTGGAAGAAATGCCGCCGGAAAGTTCTTGGCAGGTCATAGCCATCGGGAGGGCCGAAGTTTGGTCTTTGCACCGGCGCTGCTTAGAACTGGGAGGGAATGCGCGGACTGGCTTAGAAGATACTTTCTATTTGCCTGATGGGACAAAGACCACGAGCAATGGTCAATTAATAGCGACCTTGGTAAAAATGGTGCGGGAGGTAGGTAGAGAAGTGGCCAATCCTGAGGAGGCGAGAGAAATTTTGGGGATAAAGAGAAGATAGGCCAAAGGAGGAAAGAAAAATGAGTAATCAAGAAGAAGTGCTCTGGGAAATTAAAGACAAAGTGGGCACGATAAAAATTAATCGGCCGGCAGCCCAAAATGCCCTCAATGCTCAGGTAATAAAAACAATTGGGGCCTTGATCGATGCTTGGGAAACAGATGGGGAGGTAAGATCTATTGTGCTTACGGGAGCAGGAGGAAAAGCTTTTTGTACCGGAGCAGATCTTTCAGCCAGCTTCGGGGATAAACCATTATTGGAACAGCAAAGAGAAAGAAGCCTCTTCGCTCAGCTTTTGGCTAAGATGAATCACTCTTCTAAACCCATCTTGGCCGCAGTTGATGGTTATTGTTTGGCCGGTGGTCTTGGTCTTTGCCTTTCCTGTGATCTGGTCGTAGCCAGTGAGGAATCTCAGTTTGGTCTCCCAGAGATCAAGCGGGGATTATGGCCTTATATAGTTACAGCCGTTTTGATTCGCCACTTAGGACCCAAAAAAGCACTCGAGCTATGCCTCTTGGGGGAAAGAATTTCCGCTGCCGACGCGGCGAAAATTGGGCTTATTAATTATTGTGTACCGAAAACAGAATTTTCCCAGAAGGTGGCGGAAGTAGCGCGCAAATTAGCCTCCTTTAGTCCAGCCGTAATGGCCTTAGGGAAAAAGTCCTTCTATACCATTATGGATATGGACTTCAGTCCCGCTCTGGAATATTTACAAGGTCAGCTCGGTTTACATATGCAATTGGCTGATCTACGCGAGGGGATCTCCGCTTTTCTGCAAAAGAGAGAACCTGTCTGGCAGGGGAGATGATCTGCGCGTAGCGCACCAATCCCGACATGGCCCGTGCCGACTCATCCTGCGTGGCAAAGAAAGGTATGCCGGCCTTTTGAAAAAGGTCGAGAGCTGGACCAACACTGACGCGTGGGATCATATTACCTAAGAGAGGTTTGCCATATTTAGTAGGCAGTCCGCAAATAATCTCTGTAGCATCGACTAATTCCCGAATGGCCGCGGCCGAACGTAACTGAAACTCAAACATAAAAGGAATCATCATAAAAACACCATCGATATAATCCAAACTCATGAGCATATCCAACACCCGGGCGTAAGTCATAGGACGCACATCCGAAGCAGCATCTACGGGGTTTACAGGGAAAGGAGCAAAAGGATGGAGAATTTCTTTAATCTTCTGGGCCGTGGCATAATCAAGAGGAGGAACTTCTAGCCCCCAGGCGCAAGCCGCTTCAGCCATGGTTACACAATAACCCCCACCGCCAGAGATAATGGCCACCCGTTTGCCCTTGGGCAAGGGCTGGGTAGTAAGAGCTACAGCCATATCGAAAGTATGCAAAGGGTCATAGCAGCGCATCAACCCGACTTGCTTGCAAAAAGAATCGAAGATGAAGTCATTTCCGGCCATAGAAGCGGTGTGGGAAAGAGCTGCTCTTGCGCCCACCTCGAACCGGCCAGCTTTATAAATTAAAATTGGTTTTTTAGGGACAATATTTCTAACCACCTTAGCAAATCTGGAAACATCTTGGAGGCCTTCTAAGTAAAGGATAATGGCTTTAGTCCCTTCATCCTCGCCGAAATATTCAAGAAAGTCAGTAGCTTCCAAAACAGCTTGATTTCCACTGGAGACGAAAGCCCGGAAGCTATAACCCTTAGCTCGGGCCAAAAGCATAAGATAATTACCCAAAGTGCCGCTTTGGGAGATGAAAGAGATGGAGCCGCGGAGAGGGGCCTCATCAAAGGCTAAATTTAAGCTGACCGGTGCGCTCCAGATGCCCATACAGTTAGGTCCCACTAAAGGAATACGGGCTTGGCGGGCAATCTGCTCAATTTCCGCTTGCAATTTTTCCCCTTCCGCCCCAGCTTCCGCAAAACCAGCAGAGATTACTATTGCTCCGCGCATCCCCCGGGCCAAACACTCCCGCAGAGCATTAGGGACCATGGCCGCAGGCAGAGTGATCACGGCTAAATCAATACCGAAAGGAAGGTCGGCAATTGCGGGATATGTCTTAAGCCCAGCGATCTCTTTGCTATTCGGGTTAACAGGGTAAATGTCTCCCCGATAACCAGTTTGGGCGGGACGAGAGACCATCCGATACCCCCATTTTTCTACTTGAGAGGAAGCACCTATAATGGCGATAGATCGAGGTTGAAAAATAGGTTGGAGAAATTCAATTTTATCCATAATCTGTTAACTCCTGATAGGTAAGCTATTTATTAAAAAATCTATCATGTTTCTTTTGATGTGGCAACTTCAGCAAGTATAAATTAGTAACCTCTCCCTGCAGACTGGATTTATTAATCCAGCGAGGTTGGCTCGTAAGGTCATCGCGAGGGAGCGTAGGTCGAGGCGACCCACGTTGCGCTCGCCATGACGAAAAGAGGATGGCGATTCGGCCTCTAAATGGAGGGAATATGCTCACTAAGAAATCATCCATTTTTCAATGAGGCATTACATAAATTAAGGCAGTGAAAATGAAAGCTCTTAGACGGTCAGATTCTCATGCTGACCGTGATCATTTTTAATTTTTAACCTGAGCTGGAATTGATAAATCATTGGCTGGCTCAGCTCTGGCAGAAGCGAGTGGGACTCATTAAAATGAGGCGCTGGTTAACTCTTAGGTACAGGCAAGGAAAATTAATTTTTTCGGCAAAGGTGCAGAGCTATTTTTAGGTTTATTTAGCTGAGGCAGGCCGGAGGCAGGCCTGAGCCATATCAAGTTATTTGCTAAAAAACTGATTGACGGTCAGATGCTCTTGCCCTCGACAAATAATAAGTGATTCTGTATAATCAAATTAAATTTAAGCAGGGAGAAATATGGCGGGAGAAGTTTACATCGCAGGCGCGGGCATGACCAAATTTGGCAAGAGCCAGCTCTCTTTACCCGAACTAATGACGGAAGCCGCTTCTAAGGCCATATTAGAAGCCCAAGTACCAGCAATTGATTACATCTTCATTGGGGTGATGAATGCCGAAGAGTTTACGGGAGATAGTAATATAGCTGCTATGATTGCAGATCGTTTGGGATTGGCTGGTATCCCTTCTTCCAGGATTGAAACCGCTTCTTCCACTGGCTCGGCCGTATTTGAAACAGCTTTCTATTCTATTGCTTCTGGGTACCATAGGAATGTTTTAGTAATTGCCGGCGAGAAGATGACTCATCTGCCGACAGCGCGGACGACCAAGATCTTAGCTGAAGTAATTGATCCGCAAGAAAGAAAATATGGAGCAACCATGCCAGCCTTAGCAGCAATGATTACTCAAAGATATCAGTACGAAGCTAAACTTTCTCCCGAGAAGATGCAGTCAATTTTGAGTAAAGTGGCTATAAAAAATCACTACAATGGCTCCCTAAACCCCAATGCCCAATTCCGCAAAATAATTTCCGAAACAGATTATTTTAACTCGAAATGGGTTGCTTTCCCTTTACGCACTTATGACTGTGCACCCATTACAGATGGGGCCGTAGCGGTAGTTTTAACGGCGGACAAGAAATTAATCCGCGTATCCGGCTTAGGCCATGCTACAGATACAATGGCCGTGCGCCACCGAGACTCGCTCACTTCTTTTCGTTCCACCCAATTGGCTGCTCAGCAAGCCTACCAGATGGCCAAGATAGAGCCTAAAGATATTTCTTTAGCGGAAATTCACGATGCCTTCACTTCTTTTGAAATTATTGGTTTAGAAGATTTAGGATTTTTTCCACCCAAACAAGCATGGCGGGCCGTGGAAGAAGGAATAACTACTCTTAAAGGGAAATTGCCCATTAATCCCTCGGGAGGCTTAAAAGCGCGGGGTCACCCTGTAGGTGCTTCGGGACTGGCCCAGATTGCCGAAGTATATTGGCAGTTGAAAGGAGCAGTAGAACCAGCGCGCCAAGTTGCGGGGGCGCGGGTGGGTTTAACCCAAAATATTGGTGGTTTAGCGAATAATAATTTAGTTACCATCTTAGAACGTACCGATTTTTACCGCGCTACTCCAGTCTATTGGAAAGCATCTTTTCAAGCTCGGCCTTTGGCGGAGCATAAATCTACACGGGGGCAGTTAACTTCTTTTGCCACGGACGAAAAAGAGGGAACTTTAGAAACCTTCACTATTCTGTACACTACTCCGGAAGGAGTTCCTGCTCCACTTACTTTGGGATTTGTGCGTTTTAAAAACGGGGAGAGAATTATAGCGCGCAGTCAAGAAAAAGATTTAAAGATCGGCCAAAAAGTAGAAGTGGAAAAAGTAGGCGACTTTTATTATTGGCGCTTAGCTTCACCTTCTTTGGATATTAAGAAAAGTTTAAAATGGTTGGAACAAAAGTTAGGGTCGAGTAAAAATAAAGGAAAAGATTCATGATGGAAGAAAATATGACCCTGGGGACCTACCTGCGCACCGAAAGAGAAAGAAAGAATATCTCTTTAGAAGCTATTGCCCGAGCCACTAAAATAACCTTGAAAAATTTGGAAGCCCTGGAAAGGGATGAATGGCACCTTTTGCCGCCCCCCGTATTCGTGCGCGGCTTTTTGCGCGCTTACGCTCATCATGTGGGTTTAGATGCCCAAAAGATTTTAGAAATGTATGCCAGGCAAATCAAAGGCGAGGATTCATCTTTGCCCATAAAAAGAGCCGTGGAGGAAAAGAAAATTCCTCGAGTAGCCAAAATCCTTCTCCCCATTTTATTGATTTTTTTAGGGATAATTTTCTTTTATTCTTTATCCAACACCCCCCCTTCTCCTCCCAGTCTTCCCTCCCCTCCCCCGCCGGCAACCCAAGTTACTCCGGAAATTAAAGTTAAAGTTCCCAGTCCAACAGAAGAGCCTCCTCAACCCCAGATCACTCCGCCCGAAGAAAAAAAGATAGAACCTCCTGGGTCTCCTTTAACTGTTACCCCTGAAAAACCACCCCCTTTAATAGGTGAGGAGAAGAAAGAAAGGCGTCATGTCCTGAAAATAAAGGCCATAGAAAAGACTTGGTTGCGCCTTAAAGCAGATGAGGAGAAAGAAATAGAAGCTTTATTACAGCCCAAGGAAATAGCCACCTGGACGGCCAGAAGACAATTCAAAATTACGATTGGTAACGCCGGAGGAGTGGAGTTAACTTTTAACGGTATCCGTCAAGGTCGGCTGGGAGAATCTGGTCAGGTAGTTCATTTAGTCTTACCCTCTGAAACAAAGAAAAAACCCTCCGGAGAAGATCCAGGAAAGAAGGATTAATTTTCTATTGAAAGGGTATAAAAGAAAAGATTAATAATTAGGCCAGGAGAGTTCCTTTGGGGATGACCACAATCCCTGACTCGGTAACAGTGAATTTCTGCGCATCTTCTTTTAAATTGTAGCCAATCTGATATCCCTCAGGAATCTTGACTCTTTTATCCACAATAACCCGATTTAAACGGGCATAGCGCCCTACTTCTACCCCTTCCATGAGAATAGAATCGCGAACTTCGGCATAACTATGGACGCGGACCCAGGGTGACAGAATAGAACGAAAAACTTTACCTCCACTAATAATGCAGCCATGGCAGATAAGGGAGCTATAAACTCCGCCAATCCTGCCTCCTGGATGTTCTTCGTAAAAGACAGTTTTTGCTGGCGGGGTAGGGGGATAGAAAGTGCGGATAGGCCACTCTTGGTCATAAATATTGAATTGCGGATCAACTGCAATTAAATCCATACTGGCTTCGTAATAGGCCTCGATGGTACCTATGTCTCGCCAGTATTTGGCCACTTTTTTATTTTCGTCGCGGAAACTGTAGGCATAAACCCGGTCTTGATGAATCATGGCCGGAATAACATTTCTCCCAAAGTCGTGTTGCGAGTCTGGATTTTTAGCATCTTCAATTACGCGCCGCACTAAGATTTCTGTATTAAATACGTAAACTCCCATATTGGCCAAGATCAAGTCCGGCTGGCCAGGAATAGTCTTTGGTACGGCTGGTTTTTCTTCAAAACCAATGACCCGAAAATCTTCATCTACTTCTAAAACTCCTAAGTGACGCGAAAGGCTCTTATCCATTTCAATGACGGCCACGGTAAGATCAGCATTATTTTTTTTGTGGTAGGCGATCATCTCCATGTAGTTCATTTTGTAAATATGATCTCCGGAGAGAATAAGAACCAAATCTGGCCGATCCATCTGCAATACATAAATATTCTGATAAATAGCGTCTGCCGTACCCAAATACCAATCTTCACCAACGCGCTGCTGGGCCGGAATTAAATTTATAAATTCATCCAATTCCGGATTGAAAATATTCCAACCTTGCATAATATGACGATTTAAAGAGAGAGATTTGTATTGAGTAAGGAGGTTTATGCGGCGAATGCCGGAGTTAAGACAATTACTTAAGGTAAAATCAATTATGCGATAAACTCCGCCAAAAGGAACAGCAGGTTTTGCCCGATCCTGAGTGAGGGGGTACAACCTTTCTCCCTTTCCCCCAGCCAAGACCATACTGAGAATCTTTTCGGCCAAGGCTTCCCTCCAGCCGCTCAAGATTTCTTGGACTTCTTTCGTTTATCCAATACTTTTCTAATCGTTTGCTTTAATTCAGTCAAGTCGGAAGACTTAATAATGTAAGCCTCAGCTCCCCAGGTCATAAAATTTTCTCGGTATTGGGGATACGCAGTATTCAAGATCACCGGAATTTGCCGATTTTTCCCTAACATGGCGGTGAGCGTTTCAATGCCGTCCATTACCGGCATGCGGATATCCATGATTACTAAATCAGGATTTTCTTTTTCAAATTTGGCCATCGCTTCTTTCCCATCTCGGGCCAGGACGACTTTATAGCCTTCTTCAGTTAACTCTTCTTGATAGAGACGCAAAAGGCTGAGATCGTCATCTACACATAATATTTTTTCCATGGCGGGCTCCTTTTTGCATATAGGAAAAGTTGCTTAATGGGCTTGCTGAATCCGCCAAAATTATAGCACAATCGGTTGCCGAAAACATCCGGAGATTTAATTAATCATACCGTAAGTGCACTGTTCGTTGGGGGAAAGGGATTTCAATTCCTTCTTTTCTAAACCGTTCAAAGATTCGATGGCGTAGTTCATGTTGTACTAAGTATTGATCAACAAACTCTCGTACCTGACAGATAAGGGTGAAGTTCAGAGAAGAGTCGCCAAATCCGGGAATAAACCGGACGAAGGGAGCTGGTTCAGCCAGGAGTCCTTCAATCTCCGCAGCTGCTTTCTGGGCCTCTTCAATGAGGATTGCTTCCACCCGCCGCGCATCACTCTCATAACTAACACTTATGGGGAGGAGCAGAGACATCCGCCGCTCAGGAAGAAAATAATTAGTAATGATAGATTCAGACAATTTAGAGTTGGGAATCACTACAATATTGTTGGGTAAAGTACGAATGCGAGTGGACCGCCAGCCCACACTTTCCACATAACCTTCCGGTCCCCCCTCTAATTTAATATAATCTCCCACGCGAATAGGCTGATCCGCTAAAATATACAGCCCAGCAAAAAAATTGCTCAAGGTATCCCGGAAGGCTAAAGCCACAGCCAGTCCCCCAATTCCTAAAGTAGTCAGGAGGGGGGTAATCGAAATATTCAGGCTCTCCATGGTGATCAAAAGTCCAATCAGGATAATCAGGGCTTTGCCCAGCAAGTTTAAGATCCCCAAGGAAGGCTTTATGGGCCCATAACGTTGGCCATATTCTTTAAGCAAGCCGTTGTAGAATTTAACGGCAGCAAAAATGAGAATGAAAGCCGTGGCTAAAGAAACACCTAAGGAAGCGAAACGGGCCATTTTGGCTGTTAATTCTACTGCTCCCAGGGTAATATGGGCGCCAATTAATAGAAGAAGAATAAATAAGGGACCATGGAGAGCTTCTACCAACAATTTATCGAGACGGGTAGTGGTTTGGGAAGTCCATAGATGTACATACTTATCAAAGAGGCGAGAGAAGTAGTAGCTTAGAAAAATCCATCCCGCCAGAAAAACAGGCAAGGTCAACCAGGGGGGAAGAGGAATAGAGTAGCCGAAAAATTGGGTCAAGGTAAACCTCCAGATAGCTTATTTTTTTTCAGGTTTAGTTAAGCCAATGATCCACCCGATCAAAAAGCCAATAAGAAAGCTTATAAAGATAGAAAGGACAGCAGAAGTACCAATTTCCCAAAAAAGAAATTTAACTGTCAAAGGTTGCACATTCTGGACAGCAAAGAGCACTAAGAAGACGAGTAAGATTATAACGCCTATAAACTTAGCTTTCATCTTTTCTCCTCCTTTACTACTTTAAAAAATTCAATAAGGCTAAATAATCTCCTAAATGACGGGTAATTAAAAAATTACGCCGCACAAATTCTTTAGCATCTTCTCCCATTTTAGTCATAATTTCTGGGTTATCAAGGAGATAGTGCATCCTAAAAGCTGCCCCTTCTACACAATTGACCGTAAAACCAGTTACGCCATAAACAAGCTGGACCGTTATGCCACCAGTAAAGCCGCCGATAACCGGTTTACCTTTCCACATGGCTTCCGCTACGGTTAAGCCGAATCCTTCCCGCAGAGATTTTTGGAGGACGATCGTGGCCGCTCTCTGCAAAGCATTGATTTCTAAGTTAGCATCTGGAGGAAGTAACAATATATGGATGTCGGGATCATTTTGGGCTGCCTCACGAACTTCAGCCAGCACAGTTTCTCCTTCGGGATCATCGGTCGCGCTACCACCGGCCAGAACCAGAGTTACCTCATGGTGTTTTTTGAGCAAACGGTAAGCTTGGATAACGCCTAAGGGGTCTTTGAAGCGGTCAAAACGGGAGACTTGGAGCAAAATAGGTTTATCTAAGGGAATATTCAACTTCCTAAGGATCTGTTCTTGTTCTTGGGCGGAGAGCTCCCGATTCTTCTCACTCAAAGGGTCAATGGAGGGATAAATCAAAAATTGAGGAATGGGTAGCCTTTGCGAGAATTTAGGAAGGGAGAAAATAGCCCCATCATATTTCATCACATATTGGCGCAAGAATCTCCAAATTTTCCATTGGGGACGAGAAATATCAATATGACATCGCCAAACCCATTTCCCCCCGGGAGGGCGATATTCTATTAAGGGGGCGGGCTGAGGGTCATGAATAATCACGTAGTCGGCTGCCAGAGGAAGGCGCTGGGCGTTTTCCTTGTTTACTTCCTGATAAGTGCGTAGCATGGTTGGGGTAAAGCGTTGTTCTTGCCCTTGCAAAGCATTATGGAAGGCTTTGGTGGTGGCAAAAAACTCTTCATTTCCTGAGATCACCTCCCATCGGGCATCAAGACCCACATCCAACATAAGAGGGATGAGGCTGCGCAAGATTTCAGCTACGCCTCCTCCTAAGCGGGTAGAATTAATATGCAGGACCTTTTTCCTCTCCACGTTTTTAGCCAGGTTGAGCAAAAAATCTATGGTGCCTTTGGGGGCTATTTCCCGATAATCTTCTAAACGGTTCATTTAGAATTTTTTCCTTCTAAGACCTCATCGCAAAGTTTAATCAGCCGATGGCGGATGTTTTCCAGACTGGTCATATAAAAATCAAGTTTCGATATTTTGGTGGCTAAGACGGGCAAATTCAATTGGTCTTCAAGCCAACGGCTGAAATCGTCCTGTCTTTTGCCCAGGCGCAGCCGAGCTTCAAAAATGTGATAATAGATAGCACTGATATCCACCGTGGCCAGAATTTCGCGAAATTCCGTCAAGGTGCGGGCCTGCAATCCAGTGGGCACCGCTATTATGCGCGACTGCATAAAATAAAAAGGTTCCCCGTAAGTGACGCGGGGGACGAAAGTTAGTTGGGAAAGGTGTTCTTCGATGATAGAGACAATTTCACTGCGTAAAGATTCCAGGTTTTCGAAGTCGTAAGGATCCAAGACCCCTAATTTTTCCCCCAATACCCGATCGCGCACTTGGATGGCGGCCCAAGTGGCAAAATCATTGGGATAGGGACCAGCAATGTATTTATGCCGCAGGAAGAAGCTTTGGGTATGATAATAAATGGAGTCCAAAGGAACTTCCTCAATAGCTTCCATTAGTTGTTCTTCATCTCGGGCACTGCGGCCGAGCATCTCCCGCAATTCCCAGCAACCCACAAAGTGGAAGGGATTTAAGGCCATTTTTTTTCTTTGGATTTTGGAAACAGGCATTTTATTTTTATTTTAGCACTTGGGCCGAATTCTTTCCAGAACAGCCACTGGAAAATTTTTTAGAATAGTGGCCAGAGAGAGATAAGGTTGTTCTCCCTCTTTTTGCCCAGCTATAGTCTCTCCCGTGAAAAGATGAAAGAAAGAGGAAGAGACTTCTTCTGCGGGCAGATAAATCCGCGTATCTTTCCAGATCTCTAGGCCTAAAGGCGGTTTTTCAATTCCTCCCGTTAATTTAAACATTAGCCGGGGAGTGACTACAATGATTAAAAGGTTAGCCCAGCGGCGGGCGAAAGCCACCACATGTTCTTTCTTTTCTCCTTCCCCTAATAGGGGAAGATAATCTCCTTGCCTAAATAAAGCCGAGTTTCGCTGACGATAATTTAATAAAGAGTATATTATAAAAAGCTTTATTCGTCCGTCCCAGCTAGACTGGAGAAGTTCCTGAGCCAAGGGGAGTAAGCCATTACCTAACTTAGCCAATTTCATTTTTAGCTCGGCCAGCAAGGTTTTCCTTTTTTGATAATCAACTGGCCGCCGGTTATCTGGATCTACCAGACTGAAATTCCATAGCTCGGTGCCCTGATAAAAATCAGGGATGCCCGGAGAAGTGAGTTTGAGGATCACTTGTCCCAGACTGTTCCATAACCCGAAATAAGCTACGCGCTTTTGGAAAGAACGGAGATCAGCAAGAAACTTATTTTTTCTTTCCGGTTGGAGAATGCCGTAAATAAAGCTCTGCATGGCTTTTTCATACTCTCGATTGGGGTTAAACCAACTGGTATGCACCTTAGCTTCCAGGATAGCTTTATGCATATAAGTGGTTATTCGTTCGCGCCACTTGGAAAATTCTTCGTCCTGCAGAAAATCATCGTCTTTATCTTCTAAGGGCCAAGCGCCCACTAATGTTTGGTAAAGATGGTATTCGTCATTGGGGTCAGGAGCTAATTGACCATCAACTAAGGTTTTCTTAGAAGCGTTCCACCTCCGCCAACGATGCACTGCTCGCTTCCATTCTGCAGGCATCTCCGACAAAATATTTAACCGACCTCGCACATCTTCACTCCGTTTGGTATCATGGGTGGAAGTAGCTATGAGAGAAAGAGGCCAATGGTGCAGTCTTTCTATATTTTGATTATGAAATTCTTCGACGGGGAGACCAAATTTTTCGGGATGGCCGCCCACTTCATTTAGAGAAATTAACCGGTTGTAAATGTAAAAGGCGGTATCTTCCAAGCCTTTGGCCATAACCGGTCCAGTGATCTGTTGGAAGCGCATGACGAAATTCAAGATTTTGGGCCAATCTTCGGGCGAGAAATTGGCCAGATTGCGGAGCAGAAGGGTATCGCGGATAAAATCAAAGATGGCGCCTGCCGTGCGGGGATTGCGTCTTTTTGCTTCTTCTACCGCAGCGGTTAGGTAAGCGGCATCCCGTTCTGAAACCGCATCCGGTCCGGTAATATAGGTACGGTAGATAGGCAGACAGGCAATAACTTCCCGCAAAGCAAAGGTTAAGCTGTTTAGGGTAAAATCTCGGTACCACCGATTCTTTTCCGATAGACGCTCTAATTGGTGGCTTAAAGAAGCAATTTCGCTGGCCAAAGAAATAAGCATGATCATTTTTTTGTTGGAGTTGATTAAATTGGGAAGATCAATTTGTTGACCGATAAAGTGGGTATATAAGCGGTCAAAGGTTTTCTGATTTTCCCTAGCCACAAAAAGGCTATTGAGGCTGTTCAAAAAATCATATCCAGTTGTGCCTTGAATAGCCCAGTGGCGAGGAAGTTTTTCGCCCTCGCTGAGAATCTTTTCAATGACCACAAAAAGGGGCCAGATAACTCGATCAGGGGAAGTTTCTAAATTGGCCAGCCATTCTTCCCCTAAGGCTTCGATCTTCTCCAGAGGAAGATTTATGGCGGCTGGCAAGCGACGGACAATAGTAAATAGGAGATAATATTTTTGCAAATTGCGCAAGTAATGAGCTGGATTCCATAGGCCGTCTGGATGGTCGATGCGCAGACCAGTAACTTGCCCCTCGGCCAGTAGGCGGAAAAGCAACTGGTGCGTGGCCTGAAATACTTCGGGTAGTTCCATCCGGATGGCAGCCAGATGGTTAATATCAAAAAAGCGGCGGTAATTAATCTCATCGGCAGCCACTCTCCAGAAACATAGGCGATAGGCTTGGTCCTGTAACAGGGTGTCCATTTTTTCAAAACTTTGGGGATTGCCTATTTCCCCATTATAATCCTCTACCGTGTTATCAAGAGCGGCCCGAAAAACAGGACTTTTTTGGTAAAGAGCGATTAAGCGCTTTTTGATGACCTCCTTTTCCCGCATCCGTTCCGCAATCTTTTCGGAACTGGTCTCGGTCCGGGGCGGCAGGTAGCTTATCGCGGTGAGAATAGATTGCAATTCTAATAAATTTTCGTGATCGGCAGGCAACTCGTTAGTTAGAGTAGTTAACACTTGATTTAAAATTAAACAATAGGAACGAGGAGCTATGGGTAATTTGTGATCATAATAATAGATATAAAAAGCTCCTTCCTCAAAGGAGAGACGAAATTTGCCATTTTCCAGGACTAAGCCATATAGATCTTCTAAAATAGGCAAGAGTACTTTATTTTCCAATTCTGGTTTAACAGGGTGCCAGTCGATATCGAAATAGTTGGCGTAAGGTGAACTTGGTCCGTTTTCGAGGACATCCATCCACCAGACATTTTTCTCTCCGCCAATACCCATGTGGTTAGGGACCATATCTAAAATAAGCCCCATTCCTTTGCTTTGGATACTTTTGACAAAATTTTTGAAATCTTCTTTGCTACCCAGCGCCGGATTGAGCTGATTATGGTCACAGACATCATAACCATGACTCTCTGGCGAACAGGGCAAAAAAATTGGTGAAACATAGATATCGCTAATACCTAATTCATCTAGATAAGGAACAATAGCAGCAGCTTGATGAAAAGTAAAACTTGGGCCTAACTGGAGGCGATAAGTAGCCCGGGGTAGACGGGTCTGGGCTTGAATTTCATTTAGAAGATTTTTGACCATTAAATCCATTTTATAAAAGAAAAGAGAACTTTAAATATTTCTTGTTTTCATTATCAATTTTATTATGATGCCCAGGGAGCAAAACCGAGTTGCTCACCCAATTTGGAAAAAGAGGTTAACCAGTTTTGGGCTTCTTCTTCGCCATTTTCTGCTCGTTTTTTTATGTCTGCCAGTAGGGCCCTTTTAAACTCATAATAGATGTTCTGGGTCTCCCAAAAATCAATATCAAAGGGAAGTGATTTGGCTAGACTGATAATTTCTGTAAGCTGACTCAAATATTTTGTTTCTTGGGGATGGGCTTGAAAAATACTAGTCAATTTTTCTATCTTCTTTTTCATTATCTGACCCAAAGTCAAGTGATCAAGAATCAAACCCAGATTCCTTATCTCCGTAACTAAATTGTTGAACACCTCGGTGTTTGGAATTTCTGCTTCCAATATTTGGCGGAGGCTGGCATTCATAGCTATCTCCGCAGCCATGCGTAAAATATGGGGCTGAGGGACTTTTAATTCCGAAAGGAAGCGCATTAAAGGAATATGTTGTTCATAAAGTTGGCGGTAGATTCCTTCCACAGCCATTAGAGTAGAGTTTAAAATAATATTCAAAACTTTTCTCTGCTCATCGCGGAAGAGAGATTTAAGAGAATAAACATCTTCTCCAAACCCCCTTTTCAAAGTCAGAATTACTTCCGGGATATCACCTTGGTGGAAGAGATTGATTAGTTCATGCTTAAGCTCCTGGTAAGCCTGGGCACCCTGAAATTCTCTTACTCCGCCCCGCAGGTTATGATCTCCAAAATGGAGGACCCCAAAAGTAAGGAGTTGGGATTCCCGCGTTATCTCCGATGAGATCCGGGCCCGCCCTAAAGCTAATTTGAGTTTACCTGTTTCCAAAGTTTGGTAATCCTCGCGCTCGACTTGAAAACAATAAATGCGCTCCTCCTGAGCGTAAGGTTCGAAGATCGAACGAATGGCATAATGTGCTCCCACTTTTTTTAAATCGATCATGGCTGGTTTGACCCACTTTTCATAGATATGCCGGCCATCTTGATGCTCGGGCAAATTGCTTTTAGCGTGGGAGAGAAGCTCAAGGAAGTGAACCTCCCAAGAATTGCCGAAGATCTCGGTAGCTAATTGGAGGGCCCGTCCTGCGTATTGAATCACCTGGACAGTTTCTATTCCGGAAAGTTCGTCAAAAAACCAACCACAGCTTGTATACATAAGTTGAAGATAACGTTGCATTTCCAAAAGTTTTAAGACAGTTATTTGCTCATCAGGAGATAAAGGGGCTTTGGCTTGTTGCCTGAAAAAATTTTCCACATTTTCTGGAGATCGATTTAAAATTATTTTGATATATTCATCCCGAGTTTCCCAAGGATCTTTTAAAAAATGCCGGCCCTTTTCGGCAAAGGGATGAGCCAAGGTCTCCCTAAGCCAATCAAAGGCCTGTCGTAAGGGAGCTCGCCAGCGTTGGTGCCATTGGGGATTTCGACCGCTGTTACAGCCGCAATCATTTTTCCATCTTTCCACTCCATGCCCACAGCTCCAAGAGGTATTCTCAATTATCTTCACTTCCTGCCGCGGAGGATGTTTTTCCAGGAACTCTCCGTAGTTAGTAATTCTAGCCATTTGGTGGACGGTGATAAATTCCAAAGCGTAGGCCAAAGCCATTTCTCCGCGAGGGTAATGATGACCGTAAGTTTCGCCATCGGTGGCAATATGGCCGAGCTGATCCCTTTGGCGGCGATCATCAAATGCATCCATGAGCCGCCGGGCAAAATTTTCGCCGTTGTGCAGCAGACTCCCAAAAGCCACGGCACTGGAGATTGGTCCATCGTAAAAGAAAAGGTCAATCTTTTGTCCAGAGGGTAAGCGGAGACTATAGGCCTGAGAGGGGTCAATTCTTCCTCCGCTAACGTCGTGCCAGGTACGCCCACGAAGAGCACGCACCATTTGAGCCTGGTAGG
Source organism: Thermodesulfobacteriota bacterium (assembly GCA_049699975.1). Lineage (GTDB taxonomy): Bacteria > Desulfobacterota > SM23-61 > SM23-61 > SM23-61 > CAZAGD01. Next base: position 18,283 of record JBNAWB010000011.1, on the reverse strand, counting down.
GAGATAGGATAGTAAAGCGGATTCCCAAGAGGGCTAAGATGTCCAGAGTCTCCAGGTCGACAGCCGTTTCTGGAAGCCATAGGCCTTCGGGCTTGCGGCCAAAGCGAAATTCAAAATCTTTGATACCCCAATAAATTTGGGTATATTTATCCCGCCAGTTGGCCAAAGGAAGGATCATATGCACAAAAGGTTGAGCTAGGGCCGATCCATGTCCGGAAAAATTAGTTTGGCTTTCTTTATCGGCCTGCAAAATGGCCTGGTATACTTGCGGAGAATTTTGGGCCAGCCAGGCCATTAAGATGGGGCCAAAAGTGAAACTAATCTTGGCATAATTATTCACAATGCGCGTGATCCGCCCTTCGCCATCAACTAACCGAGCGGCCGCATTAGGAGCATAGCATTCGCGGGTAATCCTTTCATTCCAATCATGGAAAGGGTAAGCAGAATCTTGCAGTTCTATAGCTTCCAACCAGGGATTTTCCCGCGGAGGTTGATAAAAATGGCCATGAATGCAAATATATTTTTCCACTTAGATTTAACCTCTCCTTACTAAAAGCACGACCGTTTGGGGATTGAGATTTAAAGCAATTCCTCCTTTTGATCGTAATTGTGGGGGAACAGAACTCCCTTCTCCATGCCATATTTCGGCAGCGGAATCAAGCTTTTTTTCCCATTCGCCAGGAGGTATGGGCAAGTTGATTTCATTTGGGGTAGATCCAAAATTAATTATGAGCAAGGCTTCTTCTTTTTCAGCCCATCTCCGCAATAATAAAATTTTTTCTTCAGCCCAAGCTTCTGCTTGCAGATTTTCCTTGGCCAAATTTTTTAAAGAAGGAAGGGTGCGCCGTAATTTTATTAGTTCTTTATAATAAAGCCAGAGCACTTTATGTTCGCCCTGAAAACGCAATTCATGATTGAGCCAACATTTTTGAAAAGTCTCCTCCAGATAAGGATCAGGGATTTCTTCTCCAAGGTAAAAATCTGCAAATTCTTTTTGCCGGCCCATTTTTACTTTGGCCACTAAATCGGGATCTGTATGGCTGATAAAATATAAAAAGGGAGCGGTCTCGCCGTATTCCTCGCCCATAAAAATTAAGGGAATAAAAGGCGATAATATGACTACCGCCGCCGCCACCTTTAATTGGCTAAAAGTAACCAATTGGCTGAGGCGTTCTCCTAAGGCCCTATTGCCTATTTGATCATGATTCTGGCTAAATACGACCATGCGCCACGCTGGTATGTCTCGTGAACTAGATCCTTGCCGGCGGTGGCGAAATGATGAATATTGCCCGGTATAAACGAATCCTTCGGTAAATGATTTCGCTAAGTGTTCGATCTTTCCGAAATCCTGATAGTATCCTCTTCTTTCTCCAGTTAGGATAGTGTGCAAAGCATGATGGAAGTCATCATTCCACAGGGCATCCAAGCCATACCCACCCGCTTCCTTTTTTTGGACTAATCGCCGGTCGTTAAGGTCGCATTCGCCAATAAGATAAATTTTTCTTTTTTGATTTCCCCTTTCTTCTTTAATTAAATCCGCTAATTCTTGCAGAAAAGGATGGGTAGAAAAGTCATAAACTGCGTGTAGGGCATCAAGTCTTAAGGCATCAATATGGAATTCCCTAATCCAGTAAAGAGCATTGGCGAAGAAAAATTCCCGCACACCATCACTATAAGGACCATCAAAGTTAAGAGCTTCACCCCAGGGAGTCTGATACCGAGCAGTGAAATAAGGAGCAAAATCGCGTAAATAATTTCCTTCTGGGCCAAGATGGTTATAAACTACATCGAGAATTACGGCTAACCCGAGTTGGTGGCAAGCATTAATTAATTTTTGCAGATCCTGGGGGCCGCCATAGGAATTCTGAACGGCGAAGGGATAAACGCCATCATAACCCCAATTGCGGTTACCTGGAAATTGGGCCACGGGCATCAGTTCAATGGCGGTAATGCCCAACTCTTGCAAAGTTCCTAAATAGGGAATAATTGCGGAAAATGTTCCTGTTTTAGTAAAAGTGCCTACATGAATCTCGTAAATTATATAATCTTGCAGAGCTATCCCTGGCCATTCTCTATCTGCCCATGGGAAACGCAAGTCGACGATTTGGGAAGGTCCATGCACACTTTGCGGCTGATAACGAGAGGCAGGATCGGGCCGTTCTTTTTCTCCTTCCAAACTATAAAAATAGAGCGCACCTGGAGAAATATCGGCCACCAAAGCCTGGTGATATTCTCCCTCTTTGACTAAAGGAATTATTTTTTCTTTGGGCGATATGAGGTGCACCTCCACTTTGGAAATTAAGGGTGCCCAGACACGGAATAAACATTGACCATCTCCTAAATATTGAGCCCCAAGGGGGAAGAATTGTTTCATCTTTCTTCTCCAATGTGCTTAAAAATAATTATGGATAAAGGAGGCAAAGTCAAATTAAGCCGATAAGGACGCCCATGATGGGAGAAAGGCTCGGCCGTAACTCCTCCCCAATTCCCTAAGCCACTTCCTCCATATTCTCGAGCATCGCTATTGAGCATTTCCTGCCAGAAGCCTCCTCGGGGTGCTCCGACACGATAGTTAAACCGCGGTATTGGCGTAAAATTGGCCACTGCTAAGATTATTTCTTGCGGAGCACTTCCTTTGCGCAAATAGCTTAAGACGCTATGGTCGCTATCGTTACAATCGATCCATTCAAATCCTAAAGGGTCAAAATCTAATTCATGAAGAGCTGGCTCACCTCGATAAAACAGATTAAGATCTTGCACCCATTGCCGCAGACCAGCATGAGGAGAATATTGAAGGAGATGCCAATCGAGGCTTTCTTCGTGATTCCATTCCCGCCATTGGCCAATTTCACCACCCATGAAGATCAGTTTTTTACCTGGTTGGGTATAAAGGTAACCAAAGAGAAGACGCAGATTGGCAAATTTCTGCCAATCGTCACCAGGCATTTTGGAAAGGAGGGAACCTTTCCCGTGGACGACTTCATCATGGGAAAGGGGGAGAATAAAATTCTCCTGAAAAGCATAAAGGAGGCGAAAAGTAAGTAAGTTATGGTGATATTTTCTGTGGATCGGATCTTTGACCATATATTTTAAAGTATCATGCATCCAACCCATGTCCCATTTCAGGCCAAAGCCAAGTCCCCCTACGTAAGTGGGCCGAGAGACCATGGGCCAGGCGGTGGATTCCTCCGCTATGGTCTGCACCTCAGGATGATTTTTGTACACTTCTTCATTAAAGCGGCGGAGGAAATAAATGGCCGCCAGATTTTCTCGTCCCCCATATTGATTGGGAATCCATTCTCCTTCTTTTCGAGAATAATCAAGATAAAGCATGGAAGCTACTGCATCTACTCTTAAACCATCCGCGTGATACACATCCAGCCAGAAAAGAGCGCTGCTCAAAAGGAAGCTTCGCACTTCATTACGTCCATAGTTGAAAATAAAACTTTTCCAGTCCGGATGAATTCCTAAGCGGGGATCCATATGTTCATATAAATGGGTGCCATCAAAGAACCCTAGTCCGTGCTCATCATTGGGAAAGTGGGATGGCACCCAGTCTAAGATTACCCCGATACCTTCCTGGTGGAGATGATCGATAAGATACATGAAGTCTTGAGGCGTACCGTACCTACTGGTAGGAGAAAAGTAACCAGTAACTTGGTATCCCCAGGAGCCATAAAAGGGATGTTCCATGACTGGTAGAAATTCTACGTGCGTGAAACCCATCTCTTTTACATAGCTGGCTAACCGGGGCGCCAGTTCCCGGTAGGTAAGAAAACGGTGCCCTTCTTCGGGAACGCGCATCCAGGAACCGAGATGAACTTCGTAAATGCTTAAAGGAGCCTGGTGCCGATTTTTAAAATATCTGGTCTTCATCCATTGTTGATCGTGCCAAAGGTAATCCAGAGTCCAAATAATGGAAGCATTTCGAGGAGGTACTTCATTATAAAAAGCAAAGGGGTCTGCTTTATCGACGCGGTAATTATGATAGCGGGAGCGAATATGATATTTGTAAGATGTTCCTTTCCCTACCTCGGGAATAAAAATTTCCCAGATTCCCGATTGCCCTTTAGGGCGAAGAGGATGGGTTTCCTTTTGCCATCCATTAAATTCTCCCATCACAAAAACTTGTTCGGCATCTGGAGCCCAGACCGCAAAGTAAGTTCCCTTTTGGCCATTCAATTCTATGGGGTGGGCGCCAAGTTTTTCATATAAACGAAAATGGCTTCCTTCATTAAATAGATAAAGATCATCATCCGTCAGCAGGCTGCAATTAGTTAGTTGAAAGTTAGGCAAATTTTTGGGCAATGTTCCTCCTTAAAGTTAAAATTGTTCAATTTTAAAGTTCAATGCTGTTCCCCATAGGAGCACGGCCATAAATCTCGGTCATTTCGGCAAGCTGGGCAGCTAAATAATCATTTATTTGGTCGGGTAATAATCGCCATTCCCAATTTCCTTCTGAAGTCGAAGGACGATTCATACGAGCTTCGGCGCCCAGCCCAAGGATATCCTGCATGGGGAAAATAACTGTATCGGCGACAGACATCATAAGCAGTCTTATGAGTTTCCACGCCAGTTCTTCGGTGGAAACTTTGCGACCTAAATATTTAAAAAGTCTTTCTTTCTCCTCGGGAAGAGCTTCTTCTTCAAACCATCCTTTGATGGTGTTGTTGTCATGAGTGCCTGTGTAAGCTACACAATTGGGTGAAAAATTATGGGGAAGATAAGGATTGGTGGACATTTCTGGCCCAAAAGCAAAGAGCAAAACTTTCATTCCGGGAAGTTGGTAATGATGCATCACTTCTTTGACATCGGGAGTAATTAGGCCCAAATCTTCAGCAATAAATGGCAAAGTGGGATATTCTTCTTTTAACCGAGAAAAAAAATCTATAGCCGGAGCTTCTATCCAGCGGCCATGGACGGCGGTTTTTTGCTGGGCCGGAACTTCCCAGTAAGCCACAAATCCCCGAAAATGGTCAATTCTCACTATATCCACTAATTTGAAAAGGTGATTTAAACGATTTAGCCACCATCTATAGCCATCTTCTTGCATCTTATCCCATCTGTAAATAGGGTTACCCCAAAGTTGTCCTGTTTCACTAAAATAGTCAGGTGGAACTCCCGCAACTACATAAGGCTTCTTATCTTCATCGAGCTTAAATAGTTCGGGATAGGCCCAAACATCGGCGCTGTCGTAGTTAACATAAATGGGCAGATCGCCGATTATTTGGATTTTTTTCTCTTGGCAATGTCCTTTAAGGCGCCTCCATTGTTTATGAAAAATATATTGTTGAAATTTTTCGAAATTGGTTTGTTCTTCAATATCCTTTTCTTTGCGGATTGCAGAGAGGGCTTCTTTTTTTCTGTCGCGCAGTTCTTCTGGCCAATCACCCCAAGGGATTCCTCTATATTTCCTCTTGAGGGCCATGAAAAGGGCGAAATCAGGAAGCCAGGAGGAATTTTCTTGGCAAAAAATTTCATAATCTGCTGCAATTTTCTTTCTCTGGAAATAAGCAAAGGCTGATTTTAAAATTTTCTTTTTGTGATCCAAAACCAATTTATAAGCCACTTTTCCCGCTGGAAAACTTGCCTCTGCAGCAATTTCGGCTTTCGATAATAAACTATCTTCTAACAAAAGCTCAGGACTGATGAGTAATTGATTACCGGCAAAGGCTGAAGGGCTTTGATAAGGAGAATTGCCGTAGATGGGATCGATAGGGTTTAAGGGAAGAATCTGCCAATAGCGTTGCTTGGCTTTAGCCAAAAAATCTACAAATTGATATGCCCATGGCCCCAGATCTCCAATCCCAAAAGGAGAGGGTAAAGAAGTCAGGTGCAAAAGAATTCCGCTGCCCCTTTTTAAATTCATCTTATCTCCAGCCTCAAAATGATCAAGATAGATTTCTTGAAAGATTTAATAATTTAAATATTTAAAAACGCCCTGAAATTTTAGTAGATTATTTTGCCAATGATATACGCTTTATAATATCATATTCTCTTTTTTGATAAGAAGCTCTATTATCTTTGAAAATTGAGATTGCCTTAAGGCTGCCCAAGAAAGACTTATTACTCGGAGCGATTAAATATTTACACTTATTCCTCTCACCCTCCCCTCTCTCCAGGCGTGGGGAGAGGGTTAGGTCGGAATCGACTCGTACCGAGGTGAGGGGTTAAGAATAGCAGATGTCATTTATTTAATGCTCTCATTAATAATTAGGCAGGGCTTTTCCTTGGCCCTATTTTTCCCCATGATAAAGCAAGAGGTATTGTTTTTTATTTAATGGTATACTTTTTCAAATAAATTTAGCTTGCTTTTTCTTTGCCAAACCAAAAATTTTCAGGAAGGGGGCAAATTAGAATAAATGGTAGGTATTCTTATTATTTCCCATGGACATTTGGGCGAAGCTTTGATTGCCTCGGCGGAAATCTTGGTCGGACCCATGGAGAAAATAAAAGCCGTGTCCATATGGCCTGGGGACAATAAAGAGGAAATTCAGGAGCGGATTGAAAAAGAGATAAAGGAAGTAGATAATGGAAAGGGAGTTATTATTCTAACTGATTTATTAGGAGGGACGCCAACCAATCTAAGTCTATCTTTTTTACATGATAGACACGTGGCCGTCGTGACCGGAGTTAACATTCCTATGTTATTGGCCTTAGCCAGTTACCAAAAGCAGAAACCTCTGGATGAAATTGCGCGCCTAGTAAAAAAAGCAGGGCAAAGAAGCATAACTCTGGCGCATACCATTGGAATGCCGGAGAAGAAAAAGAGATGGGTCAGATGGTACTCTTTCATTAGCCAAAGGGGCAAGTAATTTTTTTGATTTTTACATGAGATATGCTGCCCCTCTGGTTGATTTGGCCAAATTTGTGGTCATACTGGGAAATGCAAAGTAAAAAGAAGAAAGGGAGAAGAAAGGTTTTAAATGAGCAAGTGGCATAATCTTTCTATTGAAGAGACGCTCGCCCAATTAGGAACTAATCAACATGGCCTTGATGATGAAGAGGCGCGCGAGCGCCTGAAAAGATATGGGCGTAATGAGTTACTGGAACAAGGAAAAACTCCTTGGCCCATAGTGTTCCTCCGCCAATTTGCCAGTCCCCTGATTTATATACTTTTAGCAGCCGCGACCATAGAGTTGTTTTACATGAATAAGCCCCCAGATGCGGGAGTGATTTTTGCAGTGGTCCTGCTTAACTCCTTTATCGGATTTTTTCAAGAGCAAAAAGCAGAAAAGGCCATGGAAGCCTTAAAGCGCTTGGTGGTTCCTAAAGCCAAAGTCCTAAGAGGTGGAGCATTAAAAGAAATCGCCGCTTTTGAACTTGTACCCGGGGACGTGATTTTACTGGAGGCCGGAGATAAAGTGCCAGCAGATGCCCGCATTATAGAGGTTTTTAATCTCGCTGTTGATGAAGCGATTCTCACCGGGGAGTCTGTGCCGGTCGAAAAATTTGTGGCGCCTATACCAGGAGAAGCAACCGTCGCCGATATGGGCAATATGTTACACATGGGCTGCCCCATCGTTAATGGTCGAGGAGTTGCTGTGGTGGTGGCTACGGGAATGGCGACCGAGATAGGCAAAATAACCGCCCAGGTTCAAGAAGTTAAACCTCCGCCAACTCCTTTGCAGCGCAATGTTAGTAGGTTAGGCAGATACATAGGCATTCTTGTTTTGGCCATAGTGGTTGCCCTTTCAGTTATTGGCTTGGTTAAAGGTTACGGGTTTGAAGACATTTTTACCTTGGGTATTGCGGCGGCGGTTTCGGCCATTCCCGAAGGGTTACCGGTCATGGTTACGGTGGTGTTAGCTTTAGGAATGAGGCGGATGGCCTGGCGAAATGCGCTCATCCGTAAGCTGCCCGCCGTAGAAACCATGGGTGCGGTAAATGTTATTTGTTCAGATAAAACAGGTACCCTTACCGAAAGTGAAATGACGGTGCGCGAAATTTATCTGGAAAATCGCACCGTAGAAGTCACGGGTGGGGGGTATCAGATTGCAGGAGAATTTTTAGAAGATGGCCAAAAATTGGATTGGCGAAAAGATGGGAGTTTGCTCTTTGCTTTGAAAATAATGGCGCTATGCAATGATTCTACGCTGAGAGCAGAAAATGGTCGGTATCAATTAATTGGTGATCCTACTGAAGGAGCGTTGCTTATAGCCGCTCTAAAAGGCGGCCTAAATAAAGAAGATTTACAAAAAGCTTATCCGCGAGTTGCGGAACTCCCCTTTACCAGTGAAAAAAGATATATGGCCACTCTCCATCCAGGTCAAGATGGTCAAGCGCGGGCCTACGTAAAGGGGGCGGTGGATAGAATTTTGGCTATGAGCAGTAAGGTTTACGAGAGGGGAGAGGTAAGGGATTTATCTTGGGCGAAGAAGGAAGAAATAGAAAAGAAAAATGAACAAATGGCCGCCAAAGCGTACCGAGTTTTAGCTTTGGCCTATATGGATTGCCCTTGTTGTCCAGAAAGTCTATGTTTGCAAAATCTCGATGGGAATCTAATTTTTGTAGGCCTGGTTGGCATGATCGATCCTCCCCGAAAAGAAGCTAAAGAGGCAGTAGCCGCCTGCAAAAGAGCTGGTATCAAAGTGGTTATGATTACTGGGGATCAGAAGCTTACTGCCCAGGCCATAGCTGCTGAACTCGGTCTTCCCCCAGGCGAAGCCGTGACTGGTTTAGAATTAGAAAAAATGAGTGCGGAAGAATTTCAAGAAAGAGTAGATGGGATTACGGTATTTGCTCGAGTTGAGCCCTTGCATAAATTAAAGATCGTTAATGCCCTTAAAGCTAAGGGACATATTGTGGCCATGACGGGAGATGGGGTAAATGACGGCCCAGCTCTGCGCAGTGCTGATATTGGCATAGCCATGGGGAAAAAGGGAACGGATGTGGCCCGAGAAGCTGCCGACATGATTCTTACGGACGATAATTTCGCTTCAATCGTTGCTGCTGTAGAAGAAGGTAGGGTTATTTTTAGTAATATCCGCCGCTCTGTTTTTTACCTTTTGAGCACAAATATAGGTGAACTTTTTACCTGGACTTTAGCCCTATTAGCCGGAATTCCTTTGCCAGTCGTGGCTGTGCAGATTCTGTGGATCAATTTAGTTACGGATGGCGTATGCACGATTCCTTTAGGATTGGAACCTAAACACAGCCATGTCTTGGCTGAACCACCTCGCCGCGGGCAAGCCGGAATAGTTTATTCAGGGATGCTATGGCGCATAATTTTCGTCGCCCTCTTCATGTCTTTAGGAACATTTTTAATTTTTAAATGGGAATTGCCCCGAGTGGGTTTGGAAGAAGCGCGCACCATCGCTTTTAGCATTTTGGTGGCTTTTCAATGGTTTAATGCCTTAAATGCCCGCTCTGATCAACAGTCTTTATTTAAACTTGGTTTTTTTACCAATCGGTGGTTGGTCGCCGGAATTGGCTTAGCTATAATTCTCCAATTAGGAGTAATATACACACCATTCATGCAAAAATTATTTTACACTGTGCCCTTGGGTTGGGCTGGTTGGTTAGTGGTGCTATTGGTTTCCATAAGTATATTAACGGCCGAAGAAATGCGCAAGATTATCGCCCCACGGATTTTTAGTAAGGGGAAATAGAATTTGATTTTAGCCGTAAGGATTTCAGTTTTAATTTGCCTAATGAGAGATGGACCTTTTTATAAAAAGCGTCGCGCATTAAACATTTAGAGGGAGGAAACAACCGCGATGGCCCCCGGAAAATTCTATCTGCTTTTTTTGATCACCTTGGTGATTCTGCTCGGTTATTTGAGTTACCAAATTATGGAACCTTTCTTATTAGCCATTGCTTGGGCAATTGTCTTGTTTGTTCTGTTTTACCCGCTTTATGCTCTGTTTCACCGAAATATAAAAAATTCTTCTCTCGCTTCTTTGTTAACCATTCTAATCATCATTGCCTTGGTCGCTGGTCCGCTTACTTATCTATCTATTCTTTTAGTGCAACAGATAGGATCTTTCGCCACCTTCTTGGCTGGAGAGAAATTCAGTTTGGTAGGTTTCTTGGAACATCCGACCTTCATAACCATCATGGAAAAGGTAGCAGCTTTCTTAAAAATGAGCCCGGAAGATCTGCAGCAAGCAATAAGGCAAGAAATTTCTCATTGGGGAATGGATTTAATTGGCAAGATGGGTTTGGGACTAAAGAATGTAGTCAGTGCCGTGATCAGTCTTTTTATCATGGGTTTGACAATTTTTTTCCTTTTCAAAGAGGCCCCCATTTTATTCGCAAAGATTCGCCAATACCTCCCTTTTTCTGAGGAACAGAAAAAGAAAATCATTAAGCAGGCGCAGGATATAATAGTTTCTACAATGTATGGCGGAGTAATTATAGCTTTAGCTCAAGGAGCTATAGGCGGATTAGCTTTCTTTATCTTGGGTATTCCTTCACCTGTTCTATGGGGTTTCGCCATGGCTGTGGCTTCTTTTTTGCCTTTAGTAGGTACATTTATAATTTGGTTTCCCGCCTGCGTTTATTTATATTTCCAAGGGGCCATTGGGAAAGCTATTGCTTTGGCAGTAATTGGTGCTGGTGGTATCAGCACCATTGACAATTTTTTGCGGCCGATAATTGTTGGGCAGCGCACGCGCCTGCCCTTTCTCTTAATTTTTTTCAGCGTTTTAGGAGGAATCAAATACTTTGGTTTAATCGGTTTTGTCATGGGCCCTTTAGTTATCGCCGTCTTCTTATCGGTATTGGAAATTTTCCGCAACTTGGGGGAGGCCAGCCAATCTTAAGATTTCGGATTTGACCTTTTCAGGTGGTGTTCTGCAGCTATGCTTCTCGCGGTAACCTGGAGTTTAGGGGCAGGTCGCAACGGGGAGAAGAAGAGGGTGAGGGAGAAAGGTGCTAAATTTTTTATTTAAGGTGTCCTAAGAAATTTAAGATTTATTCAATAAATTTCTAAGATAATCCTCTAAAATAAGAATGTCTAAATTCATAAAATTAGCCCTAAGCATTATGGTCTGTCAATTAGCTGGAGTAGCGGGGTCCTTTTTTACGACTCCCGCCATACCAAACTGGTATCAAACTCTGGCTAAACCTTTCTTCACGCCTCCTAACTGGCTTTTTGCTCCGGTATGGATTAGCCTTTATTTTTTAATGGGTATTTCCTTGTTTTTGGTGTGGAAAAGAAAAGCAAGTGATACCCGTGCCAACTGCGCTTTAGTAATCTTTTTTGTCCAGTTGATTATGAATGCCTTATGGTCCTTCTCTTTTTTTGGACTAAGATCTCCCTTAATGGGATTTATTAATATAGTTTTTCTGTGGTTAGCCATTCTTTGGACTATACAGAAATTTTTGAAAATATCTTACCTGGGCGGCTTACTTATGCTTCCCTATTTTATCTGGGTGAGTTTGGCCACAGTTCTTAATTTTTCTATTTTGATTTTAAATTGGTAGCAATGATTCAAAAAGAAAGAATAAAAATCTTGAATCAGAAACCCCTGGCGAAAGGAGCTTATGTTCTTTATTGGATGCAAGCCGCGCAAAGAACAGAATATAATCACGCTTTGGAATATGCCATCATTCAAGCTAATGAATTGCGCCAACCATTAATCGTCTTTTTTGGCATTACCGACCGTTTTCCTGAGGCCAATGAAAGACATTATTTCTTTATGATGGAGGGGTTAAGGGAAGTTAAACAAGATCTGCAAGAGAGGAATATGCAGATGGTAATTTGGCTTAAATCGCCAGAAGAGGGGGCAATTAAAATGGCCCAAAAGGCTACCCTCGTGGTTGTTGATCGAGGCTATCTACGTATCCAAAGAGGATGGCGAGATAAAGTGGCCAGCCACATAGGCTGCCCTTTAATCCAAGTTGAAGGTGAAGTAATCATTCCCGTAGAAGAGGCATCGCCAAAAGAAGAATACTCAGCGGCCACTTTGCGTCCGAAGATTAAGAAAAAACTCTCCCATTTTTTGACTTCCTTGCAGCAGAGAAACCCGGTCTTTTCTTCTCTGTCCATGGAATTTTCTTCTTTTGATATTATGGATTTGGAAAAGGCGATATCCAAACTTAATATTGATCGCCGTGTTAAAAAGGCACCTTATTTTCAGGGAGGAACGAAGGAAGCTAAGAAACACTTGCAGATCTTTTTAGAAAAGAAGCTTGATCATTTTGGCCAACTGCGTAATGATCCCACGGTGGATTATCTATCTCACTTGAGCCCTTATCTGCATTTTGGGCAGATATCTCCTCTTTATATTGCTTTAAAAGTCTTGGAAAGGGATTCTCTGGGAAAAGAGTCTTTTCTCGAGGAGCTCATCATCAGAAGAGAATTAAGCAGGAACTTTGTTTTTTACAATCCACAATATGATTCTTTTGGGGGCCTTCCGGAGTGGGCGAAAAAAACTTTAAAGGAACATCAAAAAGACAGAAGGCCTTACCTTTATGCGCTGGAGGATTTAGAAGCTGCCCAAACGCATGATATTTATTGGAATGCCGCCCAAAAAGAGATGATGCTGACCGGGAAAATGCATGGCTATATGAGAATGTATTGGGGAAAGAAGATTATGGAGTGGAGTAAGTCACCGGAAGATGCCTTTCGCCATACCCTTTATTTAAACAATAAATACGAAATCGATGGCCGGGATCCAAATGGGTTTGCTGGGGTAGCCTGGTGTTTTGGGAAGCATGACCGGCCCTGGGAGGAAAGGCCGATTTTTGGAAAAGTGAGGTTCATGAATGAGAAAGGGCTGGAAAGAAAATTTGCCATTAAAAAATATGTTGAAAAAATAATGAAAGTTGAGGAAGCCCAAAAAGAGCTATTTAAAGAATTAACCGATAATTAAAAAGGAGGGAAAATGAAGCTAAGTGAATATTTCGAAAAAGCAAAAGGAAGAGGAATTATCGCCACTGCTGATGCTGATGGTAATGTAGGCATAGCTGTATATGCCCGGCCCCATTTTATTGATGAAGAGACCGTGGCCTTTATTATGGCCGACAAGCTAATGCATAAGAATTTGCAATCTAACCCCCATGCGGCCTATTTGTTTATGGAAGATAAAGAAAGGTATGTAGGTAAAAGGTTATATTTGACCAAGATTAGAGAAGAAAAAGATAAGGCCCTTATGGAACAGATTAGGCGCAAAGATAGGTGCCCTATTTATAGAGCTTACAAAGATAATCTGCGCTTTCTCGTCTTTTTCCATATTGATAAAGTTTTGCCCCTCATCGGAGATAAGAAACAATAAACAATAGAAATCATAACTCCGACGAGAGGGCCCAAAAATTTTCTAAAATTCTGGAGGCTTAAGAGCTCAAGAGGGCACCCCAGTATTTAACTGGGTCTTTTTCAAATCTCTTAGTCATCAGAGTTTCGAGCATGGCATGATGGGTTTTTTCATCATTCCAGATTTGCTCGAAAATATATTTTAAAGCAGGAGTTTCGGTTAGACTTTTCATCTCCGAAAGGTTATCTTTATGCTTTTTTTCCATTTCTTCATGTTTTTTAAGTAAATCCCAAACTTCTTTTCTTTCTTCTGCCCCGGCGATTTGTTGGTATTCAAGAATTTCCAGGGCAGCCTGTCCTAACTCAGCATGTTTCCGAGAATCATGTTGGATGGCCCGAAGGAGATATTTTACAGTTGAGTTTGCTGCTTTACCTGCGGTCTCCTCAGTCAGTTTGATTACCTCTTCTTCCACCTTGATAAGGTTCTTCACCATTTCCTTAAGTTTTTCAATTTTTTCCTGCTCCTGCATAAATATACCCTCCTTCCCTCTTTAAATTTAGAAAAGTACTACTGGCCATAGTATGCTGCTAAACAGGACCCTATGTCAAGGGGATAATATGCTGACCAATCAGTTTTAATAATTCTGGCCAGCAAGAGACAGGCGGGAGGGAGAGAGCCTCTCTCCCTCCCGCCTGAATTATTACTCGGAGCGATTAAATATTTACAATTATTCCCCTCACCCTCCCCTCTCCCCAGGCGTGGGGAGAGGGTTAGGTCGGAATCGACTCGTACCGAGGTGAGGGGTTAAGAACAGCAGATGTCATTTATTTAATGCTCTCATTAATAATTACGAATTTTATTATTGAGAGTATTAAACATTTTACATGCTTGGTCAGGGCGAGCCCGAAGGGCGTGGCCATCTTGCTTTAAGATTTTCTCGTGGTCAGACTTCTATCAGTAAGCCTTAGGTTATAGTGTTAAACATAATTTGCTCTCATTAATAAAACTGATCGATGGTCAACTAAGCATTAACTTGACACTTCTGGAATCGAAGAGTAATATATTTTTGATCAGGCCTCTTTTCACATAAAGGAGCCGGGCCGCTATAAAAGGCAACGGGCCCATTAATCCCGTGGGATCAACATTCCATGGGATTTTTTTATTAGAAGAAAAATATGGGCAACCGAAACCCTAAGGAATCAGTAGCTTTCCTCTCCGTTGTTTCCAACACAAGCTTGGTGTTGTTGAAGATTATAATCGGTATTCTTATTGGGTCTGTTTCTATTATCTCTGAAGCTATCCATTCGGGAGTGGACTTACTGGCGGCGCTTATTACTTTATTTGCCGTAAGATCTGCTAATAGGTCTCCTGACGAAGGGCATCCTTTTGGTCATGGCAAAATTGAAAATCTTTCGGGAACGATCGAAGCTCTCCTTATTTTTCTGGCCGCAGGATGGATAATTTACGAAGCTGTTCATAAGCTAATTCATCCTCTGTCCCTCAAGATGCCGGGCTTAGGTGTAGGGGTCATGTTTATTTCCATGATAATTAATATCTGGGTCTCGCAGAAGCTTTTTAAAGTAGGGAAGGAAACCGACTCGGTGGCCTTACAAGCTGATGCCTGGCACCTGCGTACAGATGTTTATACTTCAGCCGGAGTTATGGCCGGCCTTTTATTAATTACTATAGGGGAGCGAGTAGTTCCCGAAGTTCATTTTCATTGGCTGGACCCGGTAGCGGCCATAGCTATTTCTTTATTCATAATTCGTGCTGCCTATAAGTTAACTCTTCGCTCAGGCCGAGATCTTTTGGACATGAACCTTCCTGAGGAAGAAAAATGGATTCGAAATGAGCTTTCAAGATACAATCCCCCCATCCGTGGATTCCATCATTTACGTACCCGCAAGGCAGGTCCTATGCGTTTTGTAGAATTGCATATCCTCTTAGATAAAGATATGGCCTTGGAAGAATCTCATCGGATCAGCGAAAAGATTGCCGCAAAGATTCGCGAGCGATTCCCCAATACCCAAGTTATTGTGCATGAAGAGCCCTGCGACGGCACCTGTTCTGAAAAATGCTTGCAGGGGTGTTTGGTAGGCGATGATGAGCGATTGGACATGAGAGATAAAAAATAAAAATAATTATGTATGGAAAAAGAGAAAAATTTTTGAGATGACTTCTCCGATCAGAAATAATGGGACGAGAAATAATGGGACGTCCATAAAATTATAAGTTGACGGCAAAAATCGTTTTTGGTA
>JBNAWB010000011.1:0-2723 GCA_049699975.1 Thermodesulfobacteriota bacterium | reverse complement strand
GAAATAATGGGACGTCCATAAAATTATAAGTTGACGGCAAAAATCGTTTTTGGTACAAGTTGTTTATGCCGAGAAAAAGTCGCTTAGATATGCCTGGTGCCCTTCATCACCTTATCATCCGGGGGATTGAAAGGAAGAAAATTTTCCGGGATATTCAGGACAGAGAGAACTTTTTAATTCGCTTAGGCAGGATATTGGCGGAGACAAAGACTGCCTGTTATGCCTGGGCTTTGTTGCCTAATCATGTGCATCTTTTGTTAAGAACGGGAGAGCTTCCTTTGGCTGATGTGATGAGAAGGCTTTTGACGGGTTATGCGGTCAGTTTTAATCGTAAGTATAGGAGACATGGGCCTCTTTTCCAGAATCGGTATAAATCGATTCTTTGCCAGGAGGATACATATTTTTTAGAATTAGTTCGTTACATTCATTTAAATCCTTTGCGGGTGGGTGATGTAAATGATTATGAGAGTTTAGGCAATTGGCCTTATGCGGGGCATAGTGTGATTTTAGGAAACAGGAAGAATTCTTGGCAAGATATTGGCTATGTTCTTGGTTATTTTGGGAGGAGAAAGAAGATTGCTCGGGGAAGATATAGGGATTTTGTGCAAGAAGGGATTTGTTTGGGGAAGAGGCCTGAGTTGGTTGGGGGAGGATTGAGGCGGAGTTTGGGTGGTTGGAAGGAGGTTGGGAGGGAGATGGTGGGTGGTATTCGTTTGAAGGGGGACGAGCGGATTTTGGGGAATAGTGATTTTGTTTTGGAAGTTTTGCGGGTAGCTGAAGAGAAAATGGAGCGGGGGTATCGGTTAAGAGCTGCGGGATATAATTTGGACAGGTTAGCTCAAAAGGTGGCGAAGATATTCGGTGTTCGGGCAGAAGATTTGTGGATTATGGGGAAATATGCCCGAATTTTGCCTGCGCGGAGTTTATTTTGTTATTGGGCGGTGAGGGAGTTGGGGGTAAGTGCTACAGAAATGGCGAGGAGGCTAAATCTTTCACAGCCGGCAGTGAGTATTGCGGTAAAGAGGGGTGAGCGCATTGCCAAAGAAAAGGGGCTGGTAATGTCTCTGGAATAGAATTTTATGATTTTATGGACGTCCCCAATTTTCGTCCCTAATTTTGTGTCCCGCATTTTACTAATTCGCGTCGCCTCTTTTACATAAATTCTTGGGCTACTAATAAAAAGCGCTCAATTTCACAATTAATAATTTAGACCAAGGGTTTATCCCTTGCCTGAATGGGCAACCAGCAAAGATTTGCCCTCCGTAATTTTGTTTATGCTGTATGCTATAATTTTACAAAAAGGAGAGGTTAAAAATAATAATCTTTTTCCGATAAATATATAAGACCCCATTTATCTAAAGAAGAGGATAGTTAATGGATAAAAAGAGTATATATTTCAACATGCTGCTTCTTTTAGCAGCAGCTATTTTGATTCGTCCGGCATATTCTCAAAGCATTCCCGAACCGCAAATGGCAGTAGATTGTTATGGAACCCTTGAGGCATGGAAAAATGATAAAAACTTGAGAGATTATATGGCTACTCATAACTGCTACTGCCCAAGTCCAAATTCAAGACCTGTATGTACCCCTAAAGATGGCCGGGCGATTACTACGCCAAGACTAGGAAGTAGTTTATCCCCCTCTCAGCAGATGCAGCTGCTGTTGTTTCAAAGTGTAATGCAACCTTTTTTCAACTCCCTGTTTAATTTTGAAAGTCTATTTTCCCATCCTGCTCCAGAGGCATCTTATCAACAAAAACCGCAGGAAGAGGCAAAAAAGAAAGTATTTGAAGCATGGAAAAGGCATCTTGATCAGGCTGAAGAACAGGCGCGCAGGGAAGCTGAAAACAGGCGAAAAGCAGGACAGAATATTCTTTCACAGGTTAAAATTGGAAGTGGACCATTTGGAAGTTATACCATTATTGGCCCTAAGGTATTAGAAAAGGAAACACTTTCTGGTATTGATTGGGATAACCCCAGAGCTCAAGCTTCTTCAACAATAAAAAAATCGCCAGAAATAGCTAAAGAACAGCTTTTGAAATCAGCTTATTTTTCTAAAATGGCAGAAACATTTCTTGAATCAGGAGATCTTGAGGCTGCCCGCTTCTATGCCGGACTTGCTTTTGAAGGTGGGGCAGGAAACGCCCCAAGAGCAATTGATTATACTCCTCCTAAAGAGCTTCTTGACGCAATGGATACTAAAAAGGCAATTGAATTAAATAATCAACTAGCTAAATACGCATCTTTTTACAGGATAGCTAGGCCAAATTTTGAAAAACTTCAAAATATTTTTACAAAGCTTGAGGAGGTAAAAAATAAAAAAGAAGAGTCAGAGAGAAAAGTAGAAGAGATTGAAAGTCAAATCAAGAAGATAGTAGCAAAAAAACAAATTTCCGAAACTCCAGAGAAAAAAGGAGAATATGATGACTTACTGGCCAAGGCAATTGCGTTGAAACAACAAGCCGAGGCCGAATATCAGGAGGCCATCCATAATGAACAAAAGTTGATGATAGAAAAACAGGAGATCGAAGGTAAGTTAAATGAGTTGAGGAAAAATTTATTTGAAAAGAATAACTAAAAATACATAATTATATTTTTGCCTTATTAGATGTTGAGTTTCTGCATATTAATCATATTAATTTGAACGATAGAGTTCGGTTGAATCAGAGTTATTACTCGGAGCGATTAAATATTTACACTTATTCCCCTCACCCTCCCCTCTCC
>JBNAWB010000010.1:0-34998 GCA_049699975.1 Thermodesulfobacteriota bacterium | reverse complement strand
AAAGGCTTGCCCTACAAAATTTTTAAGCCGCCTGCCCTTTGCGGAAAATCAGTTACGGGCTTTGAGCAGTTTCTTCTCCCGCCGATGCTTCTTCATTCATGCCTGCCTCGGGCCATACTTCTCCCACTTTTCAGTGATGGATTACTTCATAGAACAAATTGAACTTGACTTTCTAATAAAATAAATGTTAAAAATTTTCCTTCGATCTGAGAGATTTTATCGTGCCGCAACCTAAGGGCAGACTTACTTCATGATCAGCAAATCCCTTCTAACGCCACTTTACTAAAGAGGGAAGGGGCATTAAATAATTTTGGTGCGGCTTAGCCAGGTATGTACCATGGAGCAAAAGTGATCATAAAATGTCGCTTACGTTAAATTAAAGAAAAGAAATTTAAGGTTTTCAGATTATGAACTTTCAAGATCTAATTATGGCCCTGCAGAAATTTTGGGCAGATCGTGGTTGCGTCATCCATCAACCATATGACTTAGAAGTAGGCGCGGGAACATTCCATCCCGCGACTTTCTTAAGAGTTTTAGGACCGGAGCCATGGAGAGCAGCCTATGTAGAACCTTCTCGCCGTCCCACAGATGGCCGCTACGGCGAAAATCCCAACCGCCTCCAGCATTATTACCAATTTCAAGTTATTATCAAGCCCTCTCCTTTGGATATTCAGGAAATTTATTTAGACAGCCTCAAATCTTTTGGTATAGAGCCCTTAGAACATGACATCCGCTTCGTCGAAGATGATTGGGAATCACCTACTTTAGGCGCTTGGGGATTAGGTTGGGAAGTTTGGCTCGACGGCATGGAGATTACCCAATTCACTTATTTTCAGCAAGCGGGAGGTATAGATCTGAGGCCGGTCTCTGTGGAAATTACTTATGGCATTGAAAGAATTGCCATGTATCTGCAGGGGATGGACAATGTGTTTGAACTGGAATGGACTAAAGGCATAAAATATGGGGACATTCACCATCGCAGTGAAGTAGAATACTCTTTTTATAACTTCGAAGAGGCTGATGTACCCATGCTCTTCAATCTTTTTGCGCAGTATGAAAAAGAGGCCCTGAGGCTGATTGAAAAAAACCTGGTTCTCCCCGCCTATGATTATTGTCTAAAATGTTCACATACTTTTAACCTCTTAGAAGCACGAGGGGCAATTAGCGTAACCGAGCGGACTAGTTATATTGCCCGCGTGCGCAATCTGGCTCGGTTGACAGCGGAGGCTTATTTAAAGCAACGGGAAACAATGGGTTACCCTCTTTTAAAGAAAAACAGTCCTTGAAGTAAAAATTAGGCTGTAAACTTTTAGAGATTTTTGAGCATTTAAGGAATTATTTATGGCGGAACTTTTATTCGAGGTGGGCACAGAAGAAATCCCCTCTTCCTATTTGCCTAAAGCGGTAGAAGAGATGAAAACAATTTTGGCGACAGAATTTAAGAATAATCGCATCAATTGCAAAGAAATTAAAGCGCTGGCTACGCCCCGGCGTTTAGCTTTGGCAGCTACTGGGGTGGCCCCTACTCAAGAAAAACGGATGATCGAAGTCATCGGCCCGGCCAAGCACATCGCCTTCGATGAAAAGGGGCAACCTACCAAAGCAGCTTTGGGCTTTGCCCGCGGACAGGGCGTACCTGTAGAGCAGTTGGAAGTGGTGAGCAAAGAAAAAGGGGAATATGTGTGTGTGCGTAAAGTAGAAGAAGGAGCAGAAACATTTACGCTTCTGCCCGCAATTCTGGCGCGCTTGATCTCTTCCCTTTCTTTTCCTAAGTCTATGCGCTGGATGGATTTAGACATTTACTTTGCTCGTCCGATCCATTGGATTTTAGCCCTTTTTGATGGACAAGTCATCCCTTTCCAGATAGGGAATATTTCTTCAGGAAATCTTTCGCGGGGCCATCGCTTCATGGCTCCGGGGTCATTTCAAGTGAAAGACCTTGGCGACTATTTGCGTAAACTCAAAAATTCTTTCGTCATCGTAAATCCAGAAGAACGTAAAGAAATGATCCTGACGGAGGCCAATAAAGCCGCCAGTGAGGTTTCGGGCAACCTTCTCCTGGATGAAGGACTTTTAGAGACGGTTAATTACTTAGTCGAATACCCCGTAGCCATTCGGGGTAGTTTTGCGGCCGAATTCTTATCTCTGCCTCGGGAAGTCTTGATAAGTGTGATGCGGGAGCATCAAAAATATTTTCCTGTGGTCGATGCGCAGGGGCATCTCCTCCCTTATTTTATCGCCGTATCTAATACAAAACCCAAAGATCCAGCAGTGGTTGCCCGGGGTAATGAGCGCGTCCTCCGCGCGCGCCTGGCTGATGCCCGGTTCTTTTTTGAAGAAGACCAAAAAATAAGTTTAGCCCAGCGTTTAGAAGGTTTGCAGAAGGTAGTTTATCATTCCAAATTAGGAACTTCTTATGAGAAAGTCATGCGCATTTGCCGGTTGGCCGATTTCTTGGCAGAACGGATTGTGCCTGATCTGAAAGAGATCATCCATAGGGCAGCTTTGTTGTGTAAAGGAGATTTAATTACGGGTATGGTCGGAGAGTTTCCCAATCTCCAAGGAATTATGGGGGGTATTTACGCGAAACTTGCTGGAGAAAAAGAAGAAGTGGCCTTGGCCATCTATGAACATTATTTGCCCCAGACCGCCGGAGGTCCTTTGCCCAAATCTGCTGCCGGAGCGATCCTTAGTATAGCTGATAAATTAGATACCATTGTAGGATGCTTTGGTGTAGGTTTAATACCCACGGGGACAGCCGACCCCTACGCCTTGCGGCGACAAACAATAGGCATAATTAACATTATCTTAGATAAAAATTACACCCTGTCTCTTTCCGCCCTCATAGACCAATGCTTGAATTTATTGGCCGAAAAGATCGAGCGTCCCCTCCAAACAGTTAAAAGCGAAGTTTTGGAGTTTTTCAAAGGGAGAGTACAGAATATTCTTTTAACGAAAGAATTAGCTCCCGATGCTGTGGAAGCGGCATTAGCGGCGGGTTTTGACGACCTCGTCGATCTTCAGGCCAGAGCTCAGGCCCTGCACGAATTTAAAAAAGTTCCAGATTTTGAATCATTAGCTATTGCTTTTAAAAGAGTGGTTAATATTTCCAGTGGTTATAGGCCAGGAAAAGTAGATCCAGAGAAATTTGAACACCCGCGCGAACAAGCTTTGTTTGAAGCTTATCAAATAAGAAAAATCAAAGCTGCAGAAAAGATTTCGCAAAAAGATTATCCCAGCGCTTTAAGAGAACTGGCCAAGCTTCGCCAGCCGGTGGATGAATTTTTTGACAGCGTATTAGTCATGGCCGATAATGAGGCTATAAAAGCGAATAGACTCGCCTTGTTAGCAAATATTTCCCAGCTCTTTTTTAGAATTGGTGATTTTTCCCGTATTTCTACAAATTAACTAAGCAAATCCATATTTTTCCGCGTAGTCTTTTCCTCTCCACAACATATTGTGGCTTAAAGAAGGAAATATACATTTAGTTGTACTTTTATCTTTACAAAAATTATCTAAGTTGTTAAAATGGGCACTAATTAGGGGTCAAAGCTTATTTGGCTAACAAATGGAAATTAATGGTCTTTTGAGAGGTGACCATGCGCATAAAAAAGATAGAGGTGGCGGGTTTCAAATCCTTTTCAGATAAAATCGAGATTGGTTTTCCGCCCGGAGTAACCGCGATTGTTGGTCCCAATGGGTGCGGCAAATCAAATGTGGTAGATGCTATCCGTTGGGCTTTGGGAGAGCAGAGTGCCAAACAATTACGTGGGAAATCCATGGAAGATGTAATTTTTAATGGAAGCGAAAATAAGAAGCCTTTGGGCATGGCCGAAGTCACTTTAACTTTTTCTTCCGAGAATGGACACCCTCATCCTGCTTATCCGGGTTTTACGGAAATATCCATAAGTCGCCGCCTTTTTCGTTCTGGAGAAAGTGAATATTATATAAATAAAGTTCCCTGCCGCCTCAAAGATATTATCGATTTATTTATGGGCACAGGGATCGGGCACCGGGCCTATTCCATAGTAGAACAAGGGAAAATAGATTTTGTCATTAATGCCAAACCTGAAGAGCGCCGGGTGCTCATTGAAGAAGCTGCCGGTATTACTAAATATAAAGACCGCAAAAATGCGGCCCTAAGGAAGATGGAAGCCACGCAGCAAAATCTCCTCCGTCTGCAAGATGTGATTGGCGAAATCAGGCGTCAGCTAAATTCTTTGAACCGGCAGGCTAAAAAAGCTGAGCGTTATAAAGAATACAGAGAAGAAATGCGTTCTTTAGAACTCGGCCAAATACGGCAAAAGTATCAGCGTTTGCGGGCGCAAAGGGAAGAGGCGCAATTAATCTTAGAGAGAAACCAAGATGAGGAATCCAAAATTAATGCCGCGATAGCAGCTCTGGAGGTAGCTCTGGAAAAAATTAAACTTAACCTCCTGGAAAGCGAACAGGAATTAGCTGCCTATCAAAAAGATTTAATGGCTAAAGAAAAAGCTTTAAAAGACTGGGAAACAACCATTGAATTGGCCCTGCAGGAAGAAGGAAATCTTCAGAAGCAAGTGGCCAGAGCTCAAGAAGAGATAAGCAAACTTCAGCGCCAGCAAGAAGAGAGCGAAAAAGAAATTAGCACTTTAGAAGCAGAAAGCAAAAACCTGGCGGAAAAAATTACTAATTCATCTGCATTTTTAAAAGAGCAAGAAGAGATTCTGCAAGAAAAGAAAATTAAATACGCCGAATTTGAAAAGAAAATTCTGCAAGCGAAAAATAGCTTAATTGAGCACCTCACCCAATTGGCCCATTTTAAAAACCACCTTTTAGAATTGCAAAAAAGAAGAGAAGAAGCCTCTTGGCGACGCCAGAAGACCATTCGCCAACAAGAAGAAACCCAAAAGAAACTCCTAGGGATGGAGAGTGTTCTATCCCAAATAGCGCAAGATTTATCCGACCAGAAAAATCGGCGCTGTCAATTAGAAGAGTTGAGAAATCAAAAAATTTTGGAGATCAACCATGGACAAGAGGTTTTAAGAGCAAAGCAACAGTATTTGGCCGAGAAAAAAGAAAGACTGCATCGCGAGAGCTCGCGCTTGCATTCTCTTATAGAATTACAAAGGAATTTTGAAGGATACCAGGAGGGCGTTCGCGCTATCTTGTTAAAAAAGCAAGCTGAGGAAGTCGTTTCCAACGGTATCTTAGGGCTGGTGGAAGATATTATTGAGACAGAACCGCGCTATGAGAATTTAGTGGAGATGGTCCTTAGTGAGCGTCTCCAAAATTTTATTGTCGCCAACCATCAGGAAAGTCTGAAAGCGATTGATTACTTAAAGACCAACAATTCTGGACGGTGCACTTTTATCCCTCTCCAACTCAAGCCTAAACCTTATCCATCCCCGGCCATCCTACCTGAGGAAGGGATAATTCCTATCCTTAACTTAGTGCGGGTAAAAGAAGAGTTTGCTCCTTTAATTCACTATCTCTTAGATGATATTTGGGTAGTGCCTAATTTAACGAAGGCTTTAGAGCTTTGGCATCGCGACTCCTTATGGAAAATCTTAGTAACTTACGAAGGAGAAATCCTCTACCCTTCTGGAATAATTACTGGCGGACCTAAAGAACAGAAACAGACGGGTACTTTCCATCGTAAAAGAGAGATAAGGGAATTGACGCGGAGTACTGAGAATTTAACTCAAGAGATTGGTCAATTGGAAAAAGATTTGGAGAATTTAAAGAAGAAAGACAAGGATGAGCAAGAAGCCTTGGCCGAAATTGACCGTCTGCTGCATCAACAAGAATTAGAGATGGTTAAGCAAAGCAAGGAGCTGGATCAATATCAGATAGAGAAGACGCGCCTTCGGCAAGAAATCGAAGTCCTCCAATTAGAAGAAAAACAACTGGCCGAGGAGATAGAGCATTATCAAGAAGAGATGAGGGTAACAGAAAATGAGCTAAAGGAAGGTGAAATTAGGAAAAAGGATAAAGAAGAAGAGATAAAAAAAGTAGAGCAAGACTGGCAAATTTTAAGAGAAGAGATTGAGCGGATAAATAACGAACTTACCGGGGCGAAAGTGGCCTTAGGGGCGCAACAAGAAAAGAAACAAAACTTAGACCAAAATTTAAGGCGCCTTAAGAATACCCGGCAGGAGATCCAGAGCCTTCTGGAAGGTAAAAAAGATGAGATTGCAGACTGTATAGTTAAACAAGAAGCAGCCCGCGAAAGAAGAAAACAGGCGGAATCGGCAGTGCAAGAGACATTAAGCAATCTGCAAAAAATTCGCGCTTTGGCTGCCAGGAGGCAAGAAGACTTGGCTTCGGCGAGGGAGAAACTCGCCGAAGAGGAAAACCAGTGGAAAGAAAAAAGGCAGGAACTTCAAATTCTGCGGGATAAGAAGAATGATCTGTCTATGCAGCTTATGGAAATTGATCTGCAAATAAAACACCTTCTTTTGACGGGCGAGGAGAAGTTTAGGGTGGATTTAAATTCGCTGCCCCCCCTCGAGGAAGGGGAGGATTATTTTGCGCCGCAAATAGAAACGCGGATGCAGGAACTAAAATCGCTAATGGAGGCCATGGGCGAGGTAAATCTATTGGCGATTCAGGAATTTGCCGAAAGTAAGGCGCGCTTGGATTTTCTTACCGAGCAAGAAGCAGATTTAAAGCAATCCTTGGAATCTTTAAATCAAGCAATAAAAAAGATAAATCGTACCTCGCGCCAAAGATTTGCGGAGACTTTTCAAAAAGTAAATGAGAAGTTCAAAGAAATTTTTACGACCCTCTTCCGCGGTGGGCGAGCAGAGTTGGTTTTGGTAGACGAAACTAATTTATTAGAGACCGGAGTGGAAATAATTGCTCAGCCGCCGGGAAAGAGATTGCAGAATATCTCCCTTCTCTCCGGGGGAGAAAAAGCTTTAACAGCTATAGCCTTGATCTTCGCCCTCTTTTTGATCAATCCCAGCCCCTTTTGTCTGTTAGATGAAGTTGATTCACCTCTAGACGATGCTAATATCGGACGGTTTAATAAATTGATCAAAGATCTGGCTCAGCAATATCAGATCATTTTGGTGACCCATAACAAGCGGACGATGGAGTTGGCTGATACCCTTTATGGGGTTACTATGGAAGAAGCAGGTGTTTCTAAGCTTGTTTCGGTGAAACTCAATTGAAGGTTTAAAAACTATCTGCGGATAGGGAATTTATAATGGCCGAAGAGAAAAAGGGATTTTTTCAACGATTAAAAGAAGGTCTTTTTAAAACCAGGCAGGGATTAGTTGAACGTATTGATCAATTAATCGCGGGTAAAAGGAAGATTGACGAGGCTCTACTGGCGGAGCTAGAAGAGGTTTTAATTACTAGTGATCTCGGAGTAAAAACCACCCAAGAGCTTTTGCGCAATGTGACGGTAAAAGTTCAGCGGAAGGAATTGGAAGATGCTGATCTTTTAAAGAAAAATTTAAAAGAACAGATGTGGCAAATCCTTAGCCAGCAAGAAAAGCCTTTAGATATTTCCCAGGCCGCTCCCTTCGTGATCATGGTTATTGGCGTCAACGGCACGGGCAAGACGACCACTATTGGCAAGATGGCGCAAAAGTTTAAAAGTCAAGGGAAATCCGTCCTTTTGGTGGCGGCAGATACGTTTCGAGCGGCCGCTATTGAACAGTTGGAGATATGGGGGCAGAGGGTAGGTTGTGAGGTGATTAAGCAAAAGAGTGGTTCCGACCCTTCGGCAGTAGTCTTCGATGCTCTCCAAGCAGCCCAAACGCGGCACGTTGATGTGGTCATCATAGATACTGCCGGCCGTTTGCATACTAAAGTAAATCTAATGGAAGAGCTGAAGAAAGTGAAGCGAGTTATTAGCCGGCAAATTCCGGGAGCGCCCCATGAAGTTCTTTTAGTTTTAGATGCCACCACCGGACAGAATTCCATAAATCAGGCCAAGATGTTTAATGAAGCTATCGGAGTGACAGGCATCGCCCTGACCAAATTGGATGGTACAGCTAAAGGAGGGATTCTGATCGCTATCTCCGCCGAATTCAAAATCCCTTTACGTTATATTGGCATTGGGGAAAAATTGGATGATCTGCGGGAATTCAACGCGCGGGAATTTGTGGAAGCCCTTTTTTAGGTTGGCCGTTCCCCTTGATCATTTCCTAATTTTGACTTCTCCAGCTTTAGCAAAAGGAATAGTGGTATTCCCGAAAGCGGTCTTTAAAATTGCTATGCCCTCAATTTTGTAAGGAATATCCCGCCCGGTGAGGAGAAAACGTAAAGGATCAGAGAGATTCTTTATTTCTACGCTGAGGGGAAGGGAAACTTTGGTAGCTGAAGATTTGCTAATTAAAATTTCTTTAGGTAACTGTCCTTGCCCTACTTTTTGATCTTGGAAATAAAGCGCGTATTCCATCCCCCGGAGTTTTAAGTCAAAATTATTTGGATTGCGTACCTCCCAGGTTAAAATTAAATCTAATTTTGGCCAAGATAGGCTGTGCAGTTCAATTTCTTGCAAAGAGAAAGAAGGTTGCTCTATGAACCTGGTGAGGCAAGCAGGTAAAATAAGGAAGATAAGGAAGATAAAATATTTAAACCTGGCCTTCATAAGCTTATCATACATTAAATTTAGCCAGCTCGGTAAAAAATTTGGGCTAAATTTCTGCAGAAATAAAAAAGGCGTCCCTACGGACGCCTATTGGGTGATTGTTTACGGACTACTTACTCCACCTGAATCTTTATTTCTTTCTTCTTGGCCTCTTCAGATTTCGGGAGAGTGATCTTCAAGACGCCGTTTTTATAAGAGGCTTTGATATTCTCTTCTTGCACTTCTTTAGGAAGTTGGATAGAGCGCGTAAAGGTGCCATAGCTTCTTTCGATCAGGTGGTAGTTTTCGTCCTTTTCTTCTTTCTCTTGTTTCTTTTCCCCCTTTATAGTGAGCACTCCGTTAGCCAGAGAGATGTCGATATCTTTGGGATCCATGCCGGGGACTTCTGCTTTGACGATGATATCGTTCTTAGTCTCCGAGACATCGAAGACTGGGTACCATTCTAATTCCTCTTCTGTCCTTTTGCGCAGCCCCCCTTCAAAGAAGGTATCCCAAATGCGATCCATCTCTCGACGCATTCTTTCAAATTCTCTAAAGGGGGATAATTCTCTAAATGGTCTCCAAGGAGCAAGTTTGCCGGCCATATTCCCTACCTCCTTTCTTCATTATTGATTAATCTTGACAACTTCTGCATAAAAAATAATCATTCTTTCCTCTTTGTCAAGTCACTCCTGCCCTGACTGTCTAACAGTTTTAATATTGCTCATCAGCAGGGAATAGGCAGCTCCCCCTTCCACTTGAATTAAGCGGGAATTTAAGAAGCGATCGCCGGTCAGCTTCCTGCCAGACCAATAGCCGGAGCTACTTCTTGCATCCCGCGAATCGTGTCTTCGATAAGTTCCTCCAGGCTCACCTGAAGCATGGCCGCTCCTTTTTCAATTAGGGAACGATCAACGCCAGCGGCAAACCTTTTATCCTTCCACTTATTCTTTACGGATTTCACAGTCACATCGTGCACGCTTTTAGAAGGACGTACTAAAGCAGTAGTAACCACCAACCCGGTGAGTTCATCTATAGCATACAAGAATTTTTCCAAATCAGAGATTGGTTCTACTGGCGAACAGATGCCCCAGCCGTGGGAGACGGCCGCTCTTATATACTCTTCGGGCCAGTTATGCGCTCTTAAAATTTCTCCTGTTTTTTGGCAGTGCTGGTCAGGAAACTTTTCATAATCTAAATCATGGATTAAGCCAATGATGCCCCATTTCTCTTCATCTTCTCCCCTCTTGCGCGCTATATAGCGCATTACTCCTTCCACGGCGTAGGCGTGTTTTCTTAAGCTTTCACTGCTATTGTATTCATGCAAGAGTTGCAAAGCTTCTTCGCGAGTAGGCCTAATTTTTTCCATTATTTTTCCTCCTTATAATATTTTTTAATCGATGCCGACTAACTTACTTCGTCTTTCCAGCAGAATAACATCCCGCCAAACTCCCGCGAGTTCTCCAAAAGTCATCTTTCCTATTTGTTTTCTTCGCCCAAGGATTTGAAACCCATGTTGCAAGTGTAGATTTATGCTGGCTTGATTTTCAGGAAAGATGCCCGCTTGTAAGGTCCATATCCCCTCTTGTTCGGAAGCCACAATAAGAGCATTTAAAAGAGCAGAACCGATGCCCTGTCCTCGATAATCTTCGCCTATGTAAATACTTACCTCGGCCACGCCCGCATAAACTTTCCGGGCAGAGACAGGTCTTAAGGCTGCCCATCCAGCTAACTCGTGGTTTATTATGGCTACTAAGCGAGGTTCTCTTAAATGATGGGCGTCCCACTCTGGCCAATCGGGTACCTCCGCCTCGAAAGTAGCATGCCCAGTGTTTATCCCTTCCAGATATATTTGCCGAACCCTGGGCCAGTCTGCAGGCTTCATTTTTTCGATAACTAAATTCATTTAATTTTCCTTTCTGCCTCCAATATAATTATTAATGAGAGCATTATACATTTTACATGCTTTGTCATGGCGAGCCCGAAGGGCGTGGCCATCTCGCTTTAAGATTGCCTCGTGGCTGGACTTCTATCAGTAATCCTTAGATTATGATGTAAAGCATAATTTGCTCTCATTAATAATCATATTTTTTCAAATTTTTGCTTTTATGTAAATGCATACTTTTTTAGCCAGCACTCAATCCTAATTTAGTTGCTCAATGGAATTATTACCTGGGATTTGAGCAGATGTCTTTTTCATCTTGCTCGTCGTTTAGCAGGGTGGATGGAAAAAAGGCGTTTGGTAGAAAGATACCTTGGGTACTTTAGAAATTATTTCCAGGATAACCTACAACTTTTATGATTTGGAAATTTGTGATATTTTTAAATTGATTTATTAATTAGAGGAAATGAGAAAATGATTCGTCCTTGTCAACCAGAAGATTTTGAAGCGCTGTGGGAGATTATCAATGCCGCTACCCAAGTCTATAAAGGAGTAATTCCTGATGATTGCTGGCTAGACCCATATATGTCTAAAGAAGAACTAGCCCACGAAATAAAGGCTGGCGTAAATTTCTGGGGCTATGAAGAGAATAAGAAGCTCAGCGGCGTAATGGGTCTTCAGGAAGTGCAGGATGTGGCTTTAATTCGTCACGCCTATGTGCAGCCAAAGAGGCAAAATAAAGGGATAGGGGGGAGACTTCTTATTTTTCTTAAAAATAAGACTACTCGTCCTTTATTGGTCGGTACGTGGGCGGCAGCTACTTGGGCAATTAAATTTTATGAGAAACATGGTTTTTTTCTAATCGGGTCGCCCCAGAGAGAAGAGCTTCTAAGAAGATATTGGAATATTCCTGAGAAACAAATAGAGGCTTCTGTTGTTTTGGCAGATATTAAATGGTTGCGCAGAGGAAAAGAGGGGTGAAAATGAAGTCTTTACTGAAAGACATTTGCTTCTTTTTCCTTGTTTACTTTGGGTTAATAATTGGCTGCACCCCCAATTCTCAGGACCGCTCTGGATCCCCAACTGATTCTGGCGGCGAGACGCTTAAGCCAGCTTATGGTGACTTGCTCATCCAAGGATCAATTGGAGATGCTTCCAATCTTATCCCTATGTTAGCTTCAGATAGTGCTTCCCACGAGATCGCCTCTAAGATCTTTAATGGGTTAGTAAAATATGACAAGAACCTTAATTTAGTTGGTGACTTAGCTGAATCCTGGCAGATTTCGGCCGATGGCTTAACCATTACTTTTAAATTGCGCCGAGGAGTAAAATGGCATGATGGCCAGGAGTTTACGGCCGCAGATGTAAAGTTTGGTTTTGAAACTATTATCCACCCCCATACCCGCACGGCCTACTCCGGAGACTTCCGGGAAGTAGAGAAAGCGGAGGTCATAGACCCCTATACTTTTC
Organism: Thermodesulfobacteriota bacterium; assembly: GCA_049699975.1. GTDB lineage: Bacteria > Desulfobacterota > SM23-61 > SM23-61 > SM23-61 > CAZAGD01. The sequence goes on along the minus strand of JBNAWB010000010.1, from coordinate 23,080 downwards.
GCGTAAAATACAGACGTCCTTTTGCACCTGGCTTAGATAGTTGGGGATATCTGGTAATTCTTCCCAAACATATTTTGGCCGGGCAAGATATCAATATGACCCCCTTTAGTCGGAGACCAATAGGGACGGGACCTTATTGTTTCAAAGAGTGGAAGACGGGAGAGAAGATTGTTCTTACTGCTAATCCTCAATATTTCGAAGGCCGCCCCTATATTGATGGTTTTATTTATCGCATTATTCCTGATCCAGCGACTATGTTTTTGGAGCTTATGGCTGGAAACATTGATTTTATGGGGTTGACGCCTATCCAATACCAGCGCCAAACTGATACTTATCGGATGCGCCGGGATTTTCGCAAATATAAATATTTAGCATTTGCTTATACTTATTTGGGATACAATTTAAAGGATCCCCGTTTTCAAGACCGCCGAGTTCGCCAAGCCCTTAGCTACGCCATTGATAAAAAAGAAATTATTGCAGGGGCGCTCTTGGGTTTAGGATTGGAGGCCACAGGTCCGTATAAACCCGATACTCCCTGGTATAATCCGCGAGTTAAAAAATATCCCTATGATCCGGAGAAAGCCAAAAGTCTTCTTCACGAAGCTGGCTGGCAAAGTACGGGAAAAAATGGGCCCTTAGTAAAGGAAGGTCGCCCTTTTGAATTTACCATCTTGACTAATCAAGGGAATGAAACGAGGGCCAAGTGCGCGGAGATAATTCAAAGACGTTTAGGAGCTATAGGCATCAAAGTAAAAATAAGAACCTTAGAATGGGCAGCGTTTATAAATGACTTTATCGATAAAAAGAATTTTGAGGCCGTAATTTTAGGCTGGACTATGGGGCAAGATCCTGATCTCTATGACATCTGGCATTCCAGCAAAACGGGTGAAAAAGAATTAAATTTTATCTCTTACCAAAATAAAGAAGTTGATGAACTCTTAGAAAAAGGGCGGTATACTTTTGATTGGCAAGTACGTAAAGCCTGTTATGATCGAATTCAGGAAATCTTAGCTGAAGATCAACCATACACCTTTTTATTCGTCCCTTATGCTTTACCCATTATTCATGCGCGCTTTCAAGGAATTGAGCCCGCGCCAGCCGGAATTGGCCACAATATGCCCAAGTGGTACGTGCCCAAAGAGAAGCAAAAATACCTCTTGCAACCCTGAGGGAGAAAAACTTAATGGACCAAACAGCCCTTATTAAAGAGAAAGCTTTAGAATTGGGTTTTGCGGCGGTAGGCCTGGCCTCGGCCGAACCTTTTTATCTTTACGCCGCGGAACTTAAACAGCGGGGAGAGATGTATACCTGGGCCAAGACACTTAGCCAAAAAGCTTCGGTTAGAGATTTAGATCTGACTAAATTTATTGATCCAGCTAATTATCTTTCCCAAGTAAAGTCTATAATCGTGGTTACGGATAGCTATTTAGAAGAAGAGATACCGCCGTCTTTAAAAGGTAAAATTGGGCGGTGTTATTTGAAAGGTCTTTTTTGCCCTGAGGAATCATCTCATAGTCAACGGCGGAAAGAGTTCAAAAAATTTTTACAAAGCTTAGGCCTGAAAACTATATATGGACCGGCGCCGGCCCGTTTAGCCGGAGCTAGGGCCGGCCTAACAAATTTCGGGAAGAATTGTTTTGCTTTTGCCAATGAAGTTGCCGGGAAGAGTTCTTGGATTGTTAATGAGCCTTATCTCGTGGACCGGGAATTAAAATACGATGAACCAACGCTGAGGATAGATTGTCCAGAGAACTGCCAGTTATGCTTACAGGCTTGCCCCACGGGAGCTTTATATGCCCCTTTGAAGATGGATCCGCGCAAATGCATTGCCTATCATACATACTTCAATGTTGGGGAAATTCCCTTAGAGATCAGGGAGAAGATGGGCACCTGGGTTTATGGATGTGATGTGTGTCAGGAAGTATGCCCGCGCAATAAAAAGTGGTTAGAAAAAAATAAGCCTTTAGACGAAAAGCTTATGGAGAGAGCTAAAGATTTTGACTTAATTACTTTGCTCACTATGTCTCCAGAGCATTTTCAACAAAAGGTTTGGCCCTTGCTTTATTACATCCGTCAGGATAAAAGCTACCTTTGGCAAAGAAATGCCGCGGTCGCTTTAGGGAACGAGAAGAATCCTGAGGCTATACCTTATTTGATAGCGGCTTTAGAAAATCCAGAACCTTTGGTGCGCATGCATGTAGCCTGGGCTTTGGGCAAAATAGGGGGAGCGCAGGCCAAAAAGGCCTTAGAAGAGAAAGAAAAATTTGAGATCCATGAAAGGGTACGCCAGGAGATTAAATTTGCTTTAAATAGAATTTAGGGTAAAAAAAATTTTAAAGTTTTCGTTTTTCCTTACCGATAAAAATTATGAACAAAATAAAAAAGCATTAAAAATAATCAACGAAGAAGTGAAAATTATGTCTAATCATGAAATTTTAAACATCAAAGAGGTTTCTGATTATTTAAAAATTCCCGTTTCCACTGTCTATAAATTGGCTCAAGACGGGAAAGTTCCAGCCATAAAAGTTGGGAAACATTGGCGGTTTTTGAAGAGAGACCTTGACGAAATGTTTGCCCAACAGAGATTAATCAAGCAAAGCAAATAAAAAAGATTAGTTCATATAAGCTTCTCTTCCCTCTCCGGCAAAGCTTTTAATTCATTATTGAAAAAAACCTGCTAAATAACTGATTAATTATATTTGCCTTTTTAAACAAACTTACCCACCTTCCCTAAGTAGCTTTCTTATCCATAGCTAAGCTTACTCTTGTTGAAAAAATGATCTTTTTTCTTCGATCCACCCGCCCTCGGCGGATATTTGACTTTCATTATTTTTGAAAATGAAAGATGGACAGGGTTTAGCAAACTTACTTTTTAAATTCCCACCTGAATTAAGCTGGAATTTAAAAAGTGCTCAATGGTAAATTAAACAAACTGACCGTCTAACAGTTTTAATTTTCACGGCCAGATAAGACAGGACGGGAGGAGGAGAGGCGAAATTAAAATCGGCTGGGAAATGACTATTTCTCTCTTACCCACTTGCTTTCCGCAAAGAACGGCGGGGACAAGCATGCCTGCACCAGATAAACGTGAATAATAGCTTTTTTCTTTTAAAATAGACGACTATCTTCCCCGCCCGTACCTATGGAAGAATAAATGCCTCATTTTAATGAGCCTCTCTCCCTCCCGTCCGCATTAGCTTGTAATTTAGAAAGTGATCGACGGTCAGTTAAACAAAATATTGACAGGGAATAAACCATATTCTAAAATACTAAAAAAATCAAGAAGTAAAGATATGGCCAACGAAAATATCCTAATCATTGATGACTCACCTGAGATCGTTACCCAATTTTCCAATTTTCTTAAAGAAGAAGGTTTTGAAGTAGAAACAGCTTTAGACGGACAGGCAGGAATCTCCAAGATTGAGAAAAGATTTTATGACCTGATCGTAACTGATCTAAAAATGCCCGGCCTTGATGGCATGCAGGTCTTGAAATATGTCCAAGAGAACTCTCCTGATTCCATCTGCATTATCTTAACGGGATATGGAACCGTCAAGAATGCTGTAGAAGCGATAAAATTAGGAGCCTTTGACTATTTAACCAAACCGATTAAATTAGATGAAATTTTAATCACTCTCAAGAGAGCCTTGGAATACCGCAATTTGCGGCGGGAAAATATTAATCTAAAAAATCAACTCCGGAAAAAATATCGTTTTGAGAATATCGTTGGCGATAGCGAGAAGATGCAGAAGATTTTTGAGGTGATTGAGAAAGTTGCTGACTCGGACAGTACTATTCTTATTTTAGGAGAAAGTGGCACAGGGAAAGAATTGATCGCCAAAGCAATTCATTATAACAGTTACCGCCGAGAAGGTCCTTTCATCCCCGTGAACTGCGCCGCTATCCCAAGCGAACTTTTGGAAAGCGAATTATTTGGTCATGAAAAAGGAGCTTTTACGAATGCTATCCGGACGCGGATCGGTCGTTTTGAATTAGCCAATGGGGGGACGATATTTTTAGATGAAATTGGCGATATGAGCCCTGTTTTGCAGAGCAAATTGCTGCGGGTTCTTCAAGACCGGCAATTTGAAAGAATTGGGGGAATCAAGACCATAAAGACAGATATTAGGGTTATTGCCGCAACTCACCAAGACTTAAAATTGGCCGTAGAGCAAAAGCGTTTCCGGGAAGATCTTTACTATCGACTCAATGTCATTCCTATCCACCTTCCTCCTCTGCGGGAAAGGAAATCTGATATTCCTCTTTTAGCCCACCATTTCTTAGACCACTTCAATAGGACCAAGAAAAAGAAAATCAAAGGTTTTACCAAAGAGGCGATGGACAAGTTAATCCAATATGACTGGCCCGGAAACGTGCGCGAACTTGAGAATACCATTGAAAGGGTAGTAATCCTTTTAGACGGTGAATTTATTACTCCTCAGGACCTTCCAGAAAAGTTTCAGAATCTAACCCGGGAAAACCTTCCTCAGGAAATAATTATTCCCGACGAAGGGATCTCCTTAGAAGAAGCGGTAAATGAATTCGAGAAGAAGCTGATCTTGCAAGCTTTGCAGAAGACAGGCTGGGTAAAAAACAAAGCTGCGCGCCTCCTAAATCTTAACCGCACCACCCTCATTGAGAAGATAAAAAGACAGAATCTTCATCCCCCGGATTCATTTTAAAAACCCTCTTCCCTATTTCCCATCTTTAACTAGCCACCTTAATATGGGCCTGTTTTCCCCGTCAAAAGAATGACTTTTTAAATTTTTTTTGACAACTTTTTAGGGCCCTTATTCGCCTTTCTTCGTTTAACTACCTTATTTTATTGATATTTTTTATTTTTAAAAGATGGCATATTAATTGCTACCCAAAAGGTTAAGTTTATGAGCGATTGCTTTATTTTAAAAACGAAAAGGATAAATTGAGCTATAGGCTAATAAGGCAGGATTTATGAACTTAAGCATGGAGGAGAAGACAAAAGATGCCCTAAGCTGGCCACGAGTAATCTCTGTGAGTAGTGGGAAAGGTGGCGTGGGCAAGACTAATGTAGTGGCTAATTTAGCCTTTGCTTTTACGCAAGTGGGCAAAAAAGTTTTAGTATTAGATGCTGATCTTGGATTGGCTAATATTAATGTCCTTTTGGGATTAATGCCCCGCTATACCATAGAACATCTGCTCAAGAAGGAAAAAGGGATATTTGATATTTTGATGAAAGGCCCCGGCGGTATGTTTATTTTGCCGGCCAGCTCGGGTGTACTCGAATTAGTAGAATTGAATGAAAGTCAGAAGATTTTTTTACTTAGCGAGATGGATATGCTCGCCGAAGCTGTAGATTTTTTGCTTATTGATACGAGCTCTGGTATTTCTTCTAATGTCCTCTATTTTAATTTGGCTGCGGAAGAATCCATAATCATTGCCACGCCTGAACCTACTTCGATCACTAATGCTTACGCTCTATTAAAAATTCTTTTCCTTAAATATCAAAAGAAGACTTTCATGATTTTAGTTAATTCAGCGCAAGATGAAAAAGAATCTATAGGAGTTTATAAGAAAATTCTTTCCCTAACCGATCGGTTTTTGGGCTGCCTTTCTATAGATTATTTAGGATTTATTCCTTTCGACGAAAAAATTCCCTTGGCTGTTAAAAATCAACGGCCAGTTTTAGAACTCTTCCCCGAAGCTTCGGCAAGCCAAAGCTTTAAAAAAATTTCTCAAATTTTAATAGATAAACCGCGGCGTAATGAAGGGAATGGCAGTGTCCAATTCTTTTGGCGGCATTTGCTCAGATACCATCAATTAGTAGAAAAAGAGGGGGTCCTAGCTTGAAAGCCAAAAATTATAAAATGTCCACCGTAGGTTTAACCCCCCCAGTTAATCTTCTCAATATAGACGGGAAGTCCTTAAGCCGGGAAGAAATAATTATAAAGTTTACCCCCTTAATTAAATATATAGCCCATCGTTTGGCTATGCGGCTTCCCCCGCATATTACGGCAGATGACTTAATAGGTGCGGGAGTTATTGGCTTGATGGATGCCATAGAGAAATTTGATCCAGCCAAAAAAGTCCAGTTTAAAACTTATGCGGAGATCCGGATTAAGGGGGCTATGCTGGATGAGTTAAGGTCTTTAGATTGGGTTTCCCGTTCCGTGCGGCAAAAAGCCACCAAAATAGAAAAAACTTATCAGCTCCTGGAAAAACAGAATGGGCGAGCTGTGGAGGATGAAGAAGTAGCCCAGGCGATGAGTATTTCCTTGGAAGATTATTATGATCTCCTCAATGAAATTAGAGGAGTCGCAGTAATAGACATTGAGAGTTTGAGACCTAAGTTATCTGAGCAAGGTGAAGATGATTTAGCTGATTCACCCCTCGAGAGTCGGGATATGCAACCATTTCATTTTTTCCGGCAATTGGAGATAAAAGAACTTCTCTCGCGAGCCATTAAAGAATTATCCCCGAATGAAAGAATGGTCATTGCCCTTTATTATTATGAACAGCTAACTTTGAAAGAAATAGGCGAGGTAATGGGGTATACGGAATCCCGCATCTGTCAGCTCCACACCAAAGCTATTTTAAAATTGAGATCTAAGCTTAAAAATTATAAAAAGGAATTTAGTTAAAAATTATTTGCATTGATTTTCTTGCCTTTAGCTTTATTATAGAATTTATGAGGGGATGAGCTGGAAAAGATGTCAATTAATTGAATACATAAAAACGATAGCTTTATTTTTTGCTTTGAAATTAACAGTTTTTGTCCAATTTTTTCCATTTTTATACAAAAATGGAACTTTTCGGCTTGGGTAGGTCAATTAATTGACTGGGAGATAGACAATTTTAAGAAAAAATTTAGAGCACCAAGAAGCGGCTATTTTCAAAACTATTTGTAATTATTAAATAAATTATGTGATAAACTGAGTCAAATCTCTTTAATTTTTAAAGTTAAGGTCTTCTAAAAGGCGGTCTGGGTTTTGCATAGCATTTTTTAAAAAATTTTTCCCCAAGGGGGAGGAAGCAAATATGTCAGTGGAAAATAAAACAATTGAAAAATTACAGACCATAGAAAAATTGATTAATGAGCTGGTGGAGATGCGCCACCAAATTATTGAACTTAAAGCTTCTGAGATGCAGAGACAGATGACTGCGGCTGCTCTTCAAGCTCTGGAAAACAAATATAAGACCATTATGGAAAACCTTCCCCAGAAGCTTTTTGTGAAGGATAAGAATTCAGTTTACCAGGCTTGCAGCGAAAGTTTCGCGCGGGACTTGAAAATCAAACCTGAAGAAATTGCTGGTAAGACAGATTTGGACTTCTTCCCCCGAGAACTTGCTGAAAAATATATGGCGGCCGAAAAAAGAGTCATGGAATCTGGCCTGGTTGAAGAAACAGAAGAAGATTACATTTTAGATAGTCAAAAAATGATTGTGCGTATGGTCCGGATTCCCTTGCGCGATGAAAAAGGGGAAGTTAGGGGGATATTGAGCACCTTCTGGGATATCACCCAGGAAAAACAAAAGGAAGAAGAAATTAAAAAGGAGATAAGCCTTAAAGAGGGAAGAATTCACGAGCTCAACAGCCAATTAGAAGAAATTAGGAATCGCTTAGAAAGGGAGATAGCTGAACGGAATCTTTTGGCAGAGGAGTTTGCCAGAAATAAAACCTATCTGGAAGGGGAGTTACGGACTCGGCAAGAAGAATTGCAAAATACTAATGAGCGTCTACAAAGAGAAATTGAAGAGCACCAAAGGGTTGCTGCCGAGCTGAAACGGATACAAGAAGAATTCTCTATGACCAAGGCTGCTTTAGAAGAAAAGATTTTAGCTTATACTAATGAATTAAAAGCACTTCAAGAGCAAAGAGAGCAAGAGCTTGCCGAACAAAAAAGGCTTCGCGAAGAACTTGCTCAAGCGCAAGAAAAAATAATTTATTTAGAGAGCAAGGCGGCGGAGAGCTCCGCGGAATTAAGTAAATTAAAAGAGCAACTTGCGCAGGAGATTAAGCAGCTCCAAGAAGTGCAACAAGAGTTGGAAGAAGAAAAAGAAAAAAGAACTAATCTGGAGAAAGAACTCAATGAGAAAAATGAAGAATTAGCTCTCTGGCGGGAAGAATGGCAGAAAGAGCAGAATAAGCGTCAATCAGTGGAAGAAGCATTACAGAAAAAAGAGGAAGAATTAGGGCGATTATTCCAAGAAAATTCCCTGACTTCGGAAATAGAAAAGGTCCTTGGCTCAACGATAACCTTGGAAGAGACTTATCAACGTTTTGCCCTCTTTGCGGATGAGGTTAAGAAACTCATTCCGTTTGATCGGCTGGCCATTACCATTATCAACCCTGAAGATAACACCCTTCAAATTTCCTATGCCTTAGGAAAGGAGGTAACCAATTGGCCGGTGGGGGAAGTGCGGCCTTTGGCGGGCTCGAGTGCTGAAGAAGTAATGCGCACGAAAACCAGCTTGCTTGTTCAAGAAGAGAATCAAGAAGAGGCCAGAGAAAGGTTTCCAGACTTACAGACGTACTTAAGCGCCGGATTTCGCTCCCTGCTCTTGGTGCCGTTATCTTTTAGGGACCGCGTCTTAGGTGTCTTAAATATTTTTTCCACGGAAAAGAACATTTACAGTCCAGATGTGTTGCGTATTGCCGAAAAATTAGCCGCCCAAATGGCCGGCGCTTTAGGTAAAGCACAACAATTTTTAGAGCAGCAAGAAAGGGAAGAAAAACTCAAAGTTGCGGAAGAAAAGTTTCGGGTAATTGTGGAAAAATCTCCGGTAGGGATTTGGGTCTCCCGAGGAGGGAAAGTTATTTATGCTAATCCCAAATGCCGGGATGTTTTAGGCTACACTTTGGAAGAAATAGTTGATAAAAATTTGCCTCTATATACCCCTGATAAAGAGCGGATCGTGGACTTGCTGACTAAATGGGAAGAGGGAGAAATGCCCCCCGCCTCTTATATTTGCCGATTTTCCCATAAAGATGGGCAGATAAAATGGTTAGAAAACAAAACCGCCCTTGTTTCATGGGAAGGGCAACCCGCCCTAATCCATTTCTTGAATGATATAACTCAACGCAAGAATATTGAGGAGACTCTACGCCAATCCATAGAACCATTCCGCCGTTTGGTGCAAGCAGTGGAGGACATTGTCTCCGCCCTTAAAGAGGAAGCTCAGTAATTTATTCCACTTCGTAGGTGGAAAATGGCTTTTGACTTGTTATTAAATTGCATTATGTTTTAAGTAAAGCCCTTCTGAACTAGGCCAACTAAAACTATCTTGCGTAGCATATTTTTTACCTCCCTTTTCCTATAAATGGCCAAAATGAATTGGCAAATACATCAACAAATGGTGCTTAAGAACTCTTGGTCAAGGATTTTGTGAATTTAAGGGAAGAAATGGCTGAGAGGCAAAAGGAGAATAGCTTTTATTGATTATAATTTATATAGATGAAGTGGATTATTAATGGAAGGCAACTCTTCAAAAGGGATTAAAAATATTGAGGTCGATATAATTTCATAATATTTTATTAAATTAATAAGGAGGAAGCATGAAGACACTTGATCGAATTACTTTTAATCCTGAAGTTATGGGCGGAAAGCCTTGTATTCGGGGTCTACGGGTTACTGTGGGCACTATTGTTGGTCTCTTGTCAGCTGGGCGGACGAGAGAAGAGATTTTGAAGTTATATCCGTACTTGGAGCCGGAGGATATTGATCAGGCTCTGGCCTACGCTGCCTGGCGGACTGAGGAATTAGATGTTCCGGTCATGATGAAATGAAAATTCTGATTGATATGAATCTATCTCCTGCCTGGATTCCTGTTTTAGAAGAAGCAGGAAACATAGCCTCCCATTGGTCATCAATTGGCCCATTAAATGCCTCTGATCGCGAGGTTTTATCATGGGCTAAGTCAAATGGATAAGTGCTATTTACCCACGACCTTGATTTTGGGGCAATTCTTGCGGCTACAAGAGCTGAAGGTCCAAGCGTAATTCAAATCAGAGCAAGGGACATTTCTCCCGACCACGCAAAAAATTTAATTCTTAATGCCCTTAGTAAATTTAGGGAGCATATTATTCAAGGGGCGTTAATATCAGTGGATGAGGAGAAATCAAGAGCCCGGATTCTACCATTAAAGTGAGACATACCAGAATTTGTGGTGTTTTAAATTAAATTTATTTCTCGCGATAGCCACTTGCAAAAAGATTTGAATTTAATAAAATAAGTTTCAAAGAAACTTTTGGGGGAAAAGATGCCGAAGAGATGGCTCATAATGATTATCCCCTCCCTTCTTTTATTAATTCCCTCCTTTTTGTCTGCAGAAAGTATTAAAATCTACGATAAAAATTGGAACCTCAAGTATCGGATAGAAGATGGTAAAATTTACGATAGGAACTGGAACCTTAAAGGCAAGATTCAAGATAATAAGGTCTATGACAAAGATTGGCAGCTTCGGTATAGGATAGAGAATAATCGCATATACGACCGAAATTGGAATTTAAAGGTGCATATTTTAAAAGACGATAAGATATATGACAAGGACTGGAGGCTAAAGGGAAGAATAAAAAAGTAAGAAAAAAAGGGCTAAGAATACCAATAAAAAAGGCTAAATAAAGGTTGAACATAAATATTACCTAAAATTATTTAATAGAATTTAATTTTTTTTAGAACGCAAGAATCATCATATTTAATGTTTAATTCCCTCTCCCATTTTACTCTTTCCCAATTCAAATTTACCTTAAAGGTAATAGAAAGTCTTAGTCTGCCAGAATATAAAGGGGCTGTATTACGAGGTGGATTCGGCTATGCTTTTAGAAAAGTTGTCTGTATCACCAAAAGCAAAGATTGTTCTTCTTGCCTGCTTAAAGAAAAGTGCGTTTATTCTTATGTCTTTGAGACGCCACCTTCTTCTGATTCCCGCCTTATGCGCAAATACCCGTCGGCTCCTCACCCCTTTGTATTAACCCCCCCTTTAGAAGATGACCGCATTTATGAGCCAGGAGAGATTATCGACTTTGAGCTCATCCTTATTGGTAAGTCTATTGATTATTTGCCATATTTTATTTACACCTTTGATGAATTAGGGAAAATAGGGCTGGGAAAAAGCCGAGGGAAATTTTTTTTGGAACGAGTAGAGATCATAAATAAAAATACCAAAGGAAAAGTAATCTATTCAGGAAAGGAAAAAGTTTTGCATGCTTATGATAAGAACTTTGATTTTTCATCAATAAGCTCCTTGCCTCCTACTCCTTGCTCTATAGGCCTTATCTTTTTGACTCCCACCCGTTTGAAATATAAAGGAGATCTTACTTCTGAGTTGGAATTTCATGTTTTTTTCCGTAATTTGCTCCGCCGTATTTCCCTCCTCTCATATTTTCACTGCGGGGCCGAGTTGAACATTAATTTCTGCGAACTCATCACGGAAGCAGAAAAAGTTCAAACTACAAAAAAGAATTTACGCTGGTATGACTGGGAAAGATATTCTACCAGACAGCAAGCCAAGATGAAGCTTGGCGGATTTATAGGCGAAGCCTGCTTTTTGGGCAATTTTGAGCCTTTCTGGCCTTATCTGGCTTTGGGTGAGTTTATCCATGTGGGTAAAGGTTCCAGCTTTGGTCTTGGTAAGTATGAAATCTTAAGATCCAAAGACGAAAATTAAATGATAAACCTTAAAGTATGGCCCATTGGCGTAGAATTATAAATGCTTATCCCAAATTGCTAATTGAACAAATAGAAAAACGTTGTGGAAATATTGTAATTATTGCCCCAAACATAGCAAATAAATTAAATTAAAATTAGCTAAAATCGTTTCTTGTTCTTTCGTCATGGGCATTGGTTCAGCGGATATGTGGATGAATGAAGCATGGAGAAGAAAAAATATAGGGAAATTTTAATTTTTGTTGCGGGAACCACTCCGCAGATAATTACCGAAACTCTTTATGGTCTGATGATGGTCAAAAAGCCACCGGTGATTCCTGATGAAATTTACGTCCTAACTACACAGGCTGGGAGAAGAAAAATAACCGAGGAATTAATTCAGAAAGGACGTTTGGTAGCATTTCAAAAAGAATTTGGTCTCCCTCGAATAACTTTGCCGGAGGAGAGCATTATTGTTATGCGTGATCTTAAGGGAAGGCCATTGGAAGATATTCGGGAGGCAGAAGAGAACGAGGCCGTCGGGGACCTGATCGCTGACTTCATCAGAAAGGAGGCCGGGGACCCAGCCTCCCGCCTCCATTGTTCCATTGCTGGGGGAAGAAAGACTATGTCTTTTTATTTAGGTTCAGCATTGCAGCTCTTTGGGCGGCCATGGGATAAACTTTATCATGTGTTGGTCAGCTCTGATTTTGAATCTCATCCTGATTTCTTCTATAAGCCAAAGAAGAATAAGGTCCTGGAGGTGAAAGATCGTCAGGGGAAGGTAATCAAAAAACTTCACACTAAAGATGCGCAGATTTCTTTAGCCGAAATTCCTTTCTTAAGTCTGCGGGGAAAATTGTCTTTAAATGGCCGGAGCTATCGGGAGCTCATTGCGGAGAGCCAGAGGGAAATAAATGCGGCTATGATTCAGCTTCCTTTAAAAATTAACATGCGAGATCGGTTACTGGAGATTGGGCCGCATTCCATTGAAATAGTGCCCATGCAACTTCTTATTTATGTAGCTTTTCTGCGTGAGAAATTAAATCGGTGCCGGTATCCAGGTAGAGAAGCTTGTTTGGATTGTACAGACTGCTTTCCGACCTTAGTGGATCTTTCCAGCAAGCAAGCCTTAGAAGAAATGGCGTTAGATTACCGAAAGATATATGGAGAAAGGTCGGGCAGGGTGGAAGAGTTTTTACATAAGTGGCAAGAAGGTGTAGCTGTTGATGCGTTTCGGCAACAGATCAGCAAAATAAACCGGACATTGAAAGAAGGTCTAAATAATGAAACTTTACTTCCTTTTTATATCATAACTTCCATAGGGAAATACGGGAGTAAAAGACACGGCGTAAGGGTAGAGAAAAGAAAAATTGAGATTATTTAATAATTTTGAATCTTGAATTGTTCTCATATCGGAGGTCAAAAATGAATTTGAATGAAAATGAATTTCATGCGGTTGTCTTAGGGGCACTGCTTCACGATATAGGCAAATTTGTGCAGCGTGCTCAAAAGGAACCGAAAAAGCAAGACCATTCCCATTGGGGAGAAGAGTGGTTTCAGAATAACCTGGCTGAAAAGTTAAGTCCTATTTTCAACGAAAAAGAAAAAGAAATAATTAGATCAGCAATTTTTAATCATCATTACCATGTAGACTATGTCTCTTTGGCTGATGCCATTTCTGCGGGTATGGATAGAACAACTTCTATTGACTTAGAAAAAGAAGAGAAAGGAGACCCATTTACTGACCGGCTTATTTCTATTTTTTCCAAAATATGGATTAAATCTGAACCAAGAGGTTTCAAATATAACCGATTAGCCTCGTTGGGCAGCGAAAATCTTAAAGAAGTTTTTCCAGTTGACAAAAAGAAATGTTCTACAGAAGAATATTTCCAACTTCTAAAAAGATTTAATGAAGAAATCAGGTTTTTAAATTTTGATCATGTAACCACTGAAAATTTAGTGAACTTCTTTTTCTTTTTGCTTTGGAAGTATTGTTGGTGTATTCCAAGTGCTGCTTATGAAGATGAGCCAGATGTACCGCTATTTGATCATTTAAAGACTACTGCTGCTTTGGCCGCTTGCTTTTACATTTATCATAAGGAAAATCCTCAAAGAAATCTAAATTTTAAAGAAAAAAGCTTATGCTTAATTAGTGGGGATATTTCGGGTATTCAACCATATATATTCGAAGTTCTTACTCAGCAAGGTAAAGTTGCCAAGAGGCTTAGGGCAAGATCGCTTTTTGTACAGCTCATTTCAGAAATATCTGTTCACAAAATTCTCCATTCCTTCCAATTACCGCTCTGTAATTTAATCCTTTCTGCGGGTGGAAATTTTTGGATTCTTGCTCCTAACTTAAGTAAATCAGCCACCATCGTTGATGATTTTCAGAAAGAGTTTGATGAATGGTGTTTAAAGAAACTAAATGGGGAATTATCAGTTTCTTTATCATCTAAAATAGTTTCGGGACAAGAGCTATTAGATATTCCCAAAATTTTGGAAGAAATAAAAGTTGATCTTAATTTAAAGAAAATGAAGCCATTTTCGGTTGCTGTTCAAGAAAAAGGTCTATGGCAAGTAGAAAAATTTGTAAGGCCTGAGGTAGTAGAAGGAGATGAGAAGGCTTGTCCTGGATGCCATAAATTCCCAATAAAAGAGAGGATTTCTGAAGAAGAAGCATATTGTCAAAGATGTTTCAATGATATAAAAGTCGGCGGTTTGCTCCCCAAGGTAAAATATATGGCTTTTTATAAGAATAGTCTCCATGCTTACGAAATATTTGGTTATTCCTTTGAATTATGGGGTGAAAAAGATCAGCAATTTGAAACACGGGATAGACCTTATTTAACACTTTCCTTAAGTAGTTCAGAATTTAAATCTCCCATAATAGGTTTTAAATATATAGCCAATCACATTCCAACTAAATTAGAGATTCCAGAGGCAAAAGTAGAGGGAGATCAACCAGTAACTTTAGAAGATGTAGCCGAAAAATCAAATGGGGATAAGCTCCTTGGGTATGTGAAGGGTGATGTAGACAACATGGGGATAATTTTAAAAGAAGGCTTTAAAAAAACTAAATTTTCCATATCAAGGTTTAGCGCTTTTTCGCGCCTCTTGGAAACATTCTTTGCTGGTTATTTGCAAGAAAAAATTAAAAGGGATTTTAAAGAAACTTATACGGTTTTTTCTGGGGGCGATGATTTCTTTTTAATAGCCCCATGGGATAAAGCTATTGATTTAGCCCGAGATATTAGGAAAGATTTTTCTGAATTTTGCGCAGATAATTCAGATCTTACCTTTTCTACCGGCATATTTTTAGCGAAATCCCATGAACCAATTTTCTATTGTGCTGAAATAGTAGACACAAATTTAAAAAAATCAAAAGGAAAGGAGGGAAAGAACAAAATAACTTTATTTAGCCAGACTGTAAGTTGGGATGAATTGGGCAGAATTTTGGAAGAGGCGGAAAAATTAATTAAATGGTTAAATAATGAGCCGCCAATAATCACGAGAGCTTTTGCTCACAATTTAAGAAAATATGGGGAGATGGCTTATCAATCAGCAATTTATGAGCCATCAGGGAAGGTAAAAACAGAATTTTTGAGGTTTATACCTTTGCTTGTCTATGACGCTAAAAGAAATTTGACAAAGGATTTTCAAAAATCGGCTTTCAATTGGACAGAAGAATTAGTCCCTTCAATTAATAACCCAAAGGGAGGAGAGAATCTAGAGTTTTTAAAAACTATCATGGATTATGTATTAACCTATACAAGGAGCTCAAAATGAAAAAAGAATTTCAAAGAGATCAAAGGAATATTAATTTAAATTTGCCAGAAAGTTATTTGGCGAAAGGGTATTTTGATAAAAACGGAAATCTTTTTGAAGAATTTATAACGAAATGGGCAGAAGAAATAGCAAAAAAATTAGGTCTATCGATACCCGATATGAAAAAGCATCAATTAAGAAGATTTTATAACCATGTTAAATCGTTAGAAAGGAGACTAAGTCTTAGTAGCTATGAAAATATTAATAAAGATTTGAAAATGTTAGTTTCCTATGCAACAAGCGCCGCCTACACTACTCCTCCAAAAATCCCAAAATTATTTGAAGAATTTATCAGAAAAAATATGGAGTTAGTTAAAGATTCAAAAACTTTCAGAGCTTTCATTAATCATTTTGAAGCAATAGTTGGCTTCAGTGAGAAATATCTAAAAAAGAATTAGGAGGTACTCTTATGCAGTTACTAAAACATTTAACTATTATCGGAACAATTAGATGTGAGACTGGTTTACATATTGGTGGATCTACCGAGGAAATAGAAATTGGTGGAGTTGATCTTCCTATAATAAAACACCCAGTTACAAAAGAACCATATATCCCTGGTTCTTCTCTCAAAGGGAAGATGCGCTCAGAATTGGAGAAAAAATATAATAAGACGGAGAATGGGGACCCATGTGGATGCGGCAGAGAAGACTGTTTAATTTGCAGGGTATTTGGGCCGCATAAAAATACAAAGCATAACCTTGGTCCAACTCGAATTCTTGTAAGAGATTGCCCATTAAGCAATAAAAGCCGACAAGAATATAATGTTCTTATTAAAGAAAAAGGGATTGATTATATTGAAAAGAAAACAGAGAACATTATTGATAGAATGAGGGGGACCGCTTCTCATCCAAGGACCCAAGAAAGGGTTCCGGCAGGGGCCGAATTCGATTTAGAAATTACATTGCAGGTCTTTAATGCTGATAATGAGAATATGCTTAAGCAAATTGTTAAGGAAGGATTAGAATTAGTCGAAAAAAGCTACCTTGGAGGTTCAGGCAGTCGTGGATATGGCAAAGTCAAATTTCTTAATATGAAAATTGATGGGCAGCCTTGGAAGGAGATTGAAAGCCAATGAAGACTTTTCAGATAAAATTGCAAAATATTGTAAATATTTTAACCCCCTTTCAAGCCGATACCATTTTTGGTCATTTATGTTGGGTGGTGGCGCATGATAAAGGTGATAAAGAATTAAAAAATTTTTTGGAGCCTTTTGTTAGGGGGGGGCCGCCTTTTATTATTTCAGATGGGTTCCCAGGAGATTTTTTGCCAAAGCCACTGACGGTAGAGCTTTTTACCGACAAACAAAAAAGGGAGGATAGGAAAAAATGGAAAAAGATCGATTTGCTTGAAATCTGTGATTTTGAATCTGTTCGAAGGGGCGAAATATGTGTGCCAAAAGATATTCCTGATGGAACGGTTTCAATTTATTCTAAGGTATACAATACAATTAATCGCTTAAATAATACTACTCTCGCTGAGGGAGGGGTTTATAGCTTAAAAGAGATGAGTATCTCTTCTGTGAGCATATATATAAAGACAGAGTCTGAGGATTGTAAAAATCAGGTTGTCAATCTATTTGAAAAGCTATCTAAAGCTGGATATGGCCGAAAAAAATCAATTGGTAAAGGGCATTTTTTAGTATCTGAAGTTAAGAATTTTGAGGTTCCCAAAATTGAAAATGCAAATGGTTTTGTCACTCTTTCTAATTTTTGTCCGGCAAAAAATGATCCGACTGACGGGCTATATAAAACTTTTGTGAAGTATGGCAAACTCGGCGAAGAATATACATTTTGTGGAAATCCATTTAAAAAACCTATTCTAATGATTAAAGCAGGCTCAGTATTTAAAACGAATGGTGAACCTAAAGAGTTTTATGGCCGAATGATTAGCGAGGGGATTTCTCCTGCAAAGCCCGAGGTAGTGCACTACGCTTATGCTTTTGCAGTGCCAATAATATTTCCTTAAATATTATTTTTATTTTTTAAAAAGGATATGCATGTAGAGGAGTGTTTATGAACAAAAAGGCGTTTAGGGGCATGGTGGTTTCAGTTGGCGGCGCGCCATCTCCAGTAATTTTTTCTTTGAATCATTCCAAGCCAGATTATATCTGCTTTTTTGTATCTAAACATAGTCGCAAGATGCTGGAAGAAGAGATTTTGCCTAAGCTTGCATTTCAACCCCGCCTTTATGATTGGATAATCACGCCTAATGCTGAATTACTTTCTGAATGTTATTCTTCCCTGGCTAAAAGATTGCCCGAGGTCTTAGAGAAATGGGATATACCACCAGAACAAATTTGCATTGATTATACAGGTGGAACTAAGACAATGTCAGCGGCCTTGGTTCTGGCCACGATTGAATACTCCTGTTTTTATAGCTATGTGGGAGGTGATGAGCGCTCTAAGGGAGGTTTAGGAGTTGTTTTAGATGGCAAAGAAAAGATGTATTTTCTTGATAATCCGTGGGATGAGATTGCTTTAGCTGAGAAAAAAGAAGTTGCCATCCTTTTCAATAAAGCTCGCTATACCTCGGCTGCAGAAGTGCTGGAGAGATGCATTTCTAAGGTGAGTAAAGAGCAAAAACCTTTTCTGCAGGCTCTCCAGGATATGGTTATGGGCTATGATTTCTGGGATCGTTTTCAGCATGAAGAATCAAAAAGATATCTCTTCAAGAGCAAAGATTTGCTTTTGGCCTTAAGTTCCGAGAAAAGAGAATTAAAAAATTTAGTAAGCCAGATGGAAGAAAACCTCTTTTTTCTTCAAAACCTTCTGAATGATAAAAAACCTTCCATTTTTTATTTTTGGGACCTCCTGGCTAATGCTAAGCGTAGAGCGGACCTTGAGCAAAAATTTGATGATGCTATGGCAAGGTTATATCGCGCCTTGGAGGTGCTGGGTCAATTGGAGTTAAAAGAAATATATGGAATAGAAACATCCAATGTAAAAGAAAATTTAATTCCCGAAGGAATAAGGCAAGAATTCATTTCTAAATACAAAGACAAAGATAAGGGTAAAATTAAGATACCTTTATACGCCTCTTTCTGCCTATTGAACGAATTGGGAAATGATTTAGGGAAAGACTTCATCCAAGCTTATGATAAGGAAATAAGGCCAATCCTTGATTTACGCAACTCCTCTATCCTGGCTCATGGTTTCCAGCCGATAAAAAAAGAAACCTTTGAAAAAATGTGGGAAATTGTCCTTAAATTTTCGAATACTAAGGAAGAAAATTTGCCCCAGTTTCCACTGCTAAAAATTTAATTGGCGATAAGCAAATGGGGAGCGAGGAGGGAGGCCCTTTATGGAAAATCCCGAGCACTTTTTGAAAGAAATTAGAGAACTTTTGGCAAAGGAAGACATCGAAAGAGCTAAGGATTTTATCCAGAATATTGATACCAAAAATATTTTTGATCCTGATTTTCATTATCATCTCGCCCTAATTTGCGAGGATTTAGGCCTAATTTCCCGGGCTATTTTGGAATACAATCTTTCCTTGCGTGATCAGCCCCATAATGTGGCGGTCTTGAAAAGATTAGCTATTATTTATCAAGATCAGGGTCAGATAGATAAAGCCATTCGTCTCTGGCAACAGGTTATTCCTTTAGCGCCAGAAGATGAAGAGCCGATTTATGAATTAGGTCTCCTGTTTGAGCAGAACAAAGAATGGGAGGCAGCACGTCATTTATATCAATCTGCTTTTGAACGAACTAAAAATCCAAAATTTCAAAAATTCCTTAAAGAACTTGACTTCCAAAGGCGATCACGGATAGCTGAAGAAGGGAGGGATTTAAGTCCTGAAGAAGAATTATTAACTCCGACAGATGCTCAGCTTATCCATTTTGCTACCCTTTTCTCCGGGAGAGAAGCAGTATATGCCCGTCAGTGGGTTAGCCCCACGGGGAATACAGGTTATACTCCGGTTCAAGAACCATTCACGATGCAGGTGGCTAAAAATCATATCCTTGGCCATTACACGGTGGGGATATACCAATTACGTCTGGATAATACGGTAAATTTTATAGCTTTTGATGTGGATATTGCCAAATCTGCTATTGCTCGAGGAATAACTGACCAAAAGGTATGGCAAAGACAGGTGCAGTCAGCCCATAAATTTGCTTGCCAGCTTCTGGATATTTCTGCAAGTTATGAGCTACCCTTTTATCTGGAAGACAGCGGTTTTAAAGGGCGGCATCTTTGGTTATTCCTCGAAAGGCCGATTCCTGCGAAAGCAGCTAAGCGCTTTGCCGAAGGTTTGGTCAGCCACCTTTCCCCGCCCCCGCCTGGCGTGCATCTCGAGATCTTCCCGAAACAATCTTATGTATCTGGCGAGGGATTAGGGAATCTAATTAAGCTTCCTTTAGGAATCCATCGCAAGACTGGGCGGAGAGGATTATTTATTCACCCAGATGGTCAGCCCGTAGAAAATCAACTTGCTTTTCTTGATAATATTCAAAAAGTCAAAAGAGAAAAGATTTATGAGACCATTCAGCGAATATTTGGGCAAGTTTCAGGGGCGATAACAAGAAACATGGAGATGGAGACTCAAGGGAAAGAGGTTCAGCCCCCAATTGAAGACTCTCAAACTGAAATAATCAGCTCCACGGCAATTGAGGAATATCATCCAGATCAAGACCTGCAGCTACAATTCTTGCTCAACTCGTGCGAAGTTTTAGGATTCTTGGCCAGTAAAGTGAACGATGAAAAAGAGCTAACGAATGATGAACGCAATGTTTTAACCTATGTTATAGGGCATTTGGATAAAGGGGCGGAGGCAGTTAATCATTTTCTATCTCAGACTATTAATGCTCACCCTTCTATGTTTTTGAAAAGTCGTTTTCAGGGTAATCCCATGAGCTGCCCTAAGATTAGGCAAAAGGTGCCCCATATTTCTTCCAAAGTAAACTGTAATTGTCAATTTGATCCCAGATTGAATATGTATCCAACTCCCTTGCTGCATCTTATTGCTTTTAAAGGATCAGCAACAATAACAGCCGATTCGGTTAAACTATCGGCGATCAAACTTCAGCAGTTGGTTAAGGAATATATCAAGATTAAAGGGGAGATAAGGAGGCTCCAGCTATTAGCCGAAGATTTAGAAAAGAATCTTATCGAAGTCTTCAAGCAAAATGAAGTTACCCAGATTCCTACTCCCATAGGAACTCTGAAGATGTTAACCCAAGGCGACGGTTCAACGAATTTTATCGTAGAAATTTAGGAAATTATATTTTGGTTGCTTTCCATTTTCTAAAAATTTTATAAATATGGCCTGTTTATACGTTATAGAGCAAGGGGCAGAGGTTACTAAACAGGGAAATCGTTTAATTGTGCGCAAATTTGGCACAGAACTACAATCTGTGCCCGCGTTCAAAGTTGACCAGCTCATTCTCATGGGTAATATTCAAATTACTTCGCAGGCCATCAAATTTCTTTTGACCGAAGGGATTGATACTGTATTTCTCACCATTAACGGCAAATACCGGGGGCGACTGGTTTCTACTTTCAGCAAGAATATCGACTTAAGAAGAATGCAGTTTAAGAAGCTGGAAGAAAATTCTTTTGTTTTAGACTTGGCCAAGAAGTTTGTTTGGGGAAAGCTCTCGAATTATCGGATTTTATTGCGTCGCTATCAAAAAGAAATTCAAAAAGAGGAGGTGGAAAAGGCAATTCATTCACTGCGACGTTTAATTGAAAAAGTTGCCGATGCTCCTGATTTAGATTCGTTGAGAGGAATTGAGGGCAGCGGGAGTGCGTTATATTTTTCAGCTTTAGGGCATCTTTTAAAAAGTCCAGAATTTAGGTTTGAGAAACGCACCCGCCGTCCTCCTCGGGATCCGGTTAACGTTCTTTTAAGTTTCGGCTATACCCTTTTAGGCAATACAATTCAATCCTTTATCGATTTATCTGGACTTGATCCTTATTTGGGCGCCCTGCATTCTCCAGACTATGGGCGTCCTTCTTTAGCGTTGGATTTGATGGAAGAGTTTCGACCTATTCTTGTGGATACGGTTATGTTAAGAGTCGTAAATACGAAAGCTATAACTATGAAGGATTTTTATGCGCCTGAAGATGCACCTCCCTTGCCCGAAGAAGGAGAACTTGAAGATATAGCTCCCACAGACTACCCTATTTTGCTCACTTATGAAGGCACAAAAAAGTGGATTACCATGTATGAGAAGCGCCTGGAAGAGTTAGTTTTCTATCCGCCAACAGAGCAAAGATTAACTTATCGGCAAATTTGTGAACAGCAGGTTCGGTTGCTTATTAGGCATTTAAAAGAGGAGGATTATTATCAGCCTTTTTTGATGCGCATGTAGGAGTGTTCATGTTTGTGGTGGTAAGTTATGATATAGTTGATGATAAAAAACGGACTCAGATTGCCAAGGCTTTAAAGAATTATGGTGAAAGAGTCCAAAAAAGTGTTTTTGAGTGCCGAGTTGACGAACAGCAATTTTTGCGCATGAAAAAGACTCTCGAAAAGATAATCGATATGAATGAAGATAGTGTTCGGTATTATTTTCTTTGCAAAAGTTGTATAGAGCGGATTGAGATTTCTGGTTGGGGAACGGTGGTTGAAGAAGAAAAGTTGATAATTGTTTAAATTCAGATAGTTAGGGAGAAAAATGGTGCACCTCTTAAAAAACCGCCAATTTTTGTAAGTTATTGATTTTATTGCATGTCAAAAAAGAGGTCCACCAGGTAGTGAAATTGAATAAAAACAATGGGTTAGCAAATTCAGGGTATCCCCCTTGCAAAAGTAGCAAATTTATACCCTGGGGTGCACCAAATTTGAATTTTAATCATTCAAAATCATTATCCAAAATAAGTAAGGAGTTGGAAGGATTGACCTGATGAATAAGGGATTGCGACATAACTATGTTCACACGCCCATTGGACATACCCCCCGTTGGAAGGATTGACCTGATGAATAAGGGATTGCGACTCTTCATTGCAACTATGTTCAAAATTTTGAACATAGTTGCGTTGGAAGGATTGACCTGATGAATAAGGGATTGCGACATTACTCATAGAGCAATTCCCTTTTTAACTATGGTTCCTGTGTTGGAAGGATTGACCTGATGAATAAGGGATTGCGACAGAACACTATTTCACTATCATCTATCACTGCAATAGGTGCGTTGGAAGGATTGACCTGATGAATAAGGGATTGCGACAATAGGACAGCCTCTCCGCCCGAAAGCTTGAATCGAAGTTGGAAGGATTGACCTGATGAATAAGGGATTGCGACCTGGCTCCGCGGGCAGGAATAGAGTGGCCCTAACGGCCACGTTGGAAGGATTGACCTGATGAATAAGGGATTGCGACAAGATAGCCAGCAATCTATCATCTTGGTAAATATACACTAGTTGGAAGGATTGACCTGATGAATAAGGGATTGCGACCAAATAGTTAATGTTTTAACAGCTTTACTTGATGTTATAGTTGGAAGGATTGACCTGATGAATAAGGGATTGCGACTATTCTTGTTCAGATTCTTCATCAGGAACTATTTCAATCAGTTGGAAGGATTGACCTGATGAATAAGGGATTGCGACCTTAACTCCCTTCCCTTTTGACTTATGATTCCTGTTCTGTTGGAAGGATTGACCTGATGAATAAGGGATTGCGACCTAT
>JBNAWB010000009.1:0-35291 GCA_049699975.1 Thermodesulfobacteriota bacterium | reverse complement strand
ACATTTTGAGATCGCCACGCTCCCCCGCATCAAGTGCGGGGTCACTCGCGATGACCTTACAACCCCCCTCGCCGGCTTAATAAACCCACCCTTCAGTGAGGCATTACTAATAGTTGCTTACTTAGCTTGACATACGAGGTAAAAAAGAATATCGTTTACTTGCGCGGAAGATTAAATAAAGAAATTAGTATATTCGTTTATTAAAATACGGAGGAGTTTAAGATGAAACCCCCATATCTTTTTCAAAGTAAATTTTGGTGGGTGATTATCTTATTTGTTATCATTTTTTCATCCCCTCTTTCCTATGCTGCTGAAGAAGAAAATTTTGAGCTTAAAGTGGTCAAGGGAGATAAATTGATCAATATTTGCCAGAAATATCTGGAAGACCCGCAAAAATGGAAAGAAATTGCGGCCATTAATAAGCTTAAAAATCCTGATTTAATCTACCCCGGCCAAAAATTGATTATTCCTGTGCATCTGCTGAAAGGAACACCATTAGATGCTCGAGTTTCTTTTATCAAGGGAGAAGTACTAATCCAAGAAAAAGGAAAGGAGGAATGGATCGGGCTCAATCTAAAAGACATAGTCAAGCAAGGCAGCACGATAAAAACTGGCGATAAATCCGCGGTGGAAATTACTTTTGAAGATGGCGCCTCCTTCTATCTGCGGAGCAATACTACTTTAGGTTTGACCACTGCCCAGAAAAAGGGAAACTTTTACACCGCCCGCAAGTTATTTCTCCAAAAAGGGAATACTATTTTAAGGTCTGTCCCTCCCTCCGGTGCCAGATCAAGATCGGAAGTAGTCACCCAAAATGCTGTCGCCGGAGTCAGGGGAACTGATTTTAGAGCTTCGGTTGACCAAGAAGAAACAACGCGCATGGAGGTATTACACGGAGCGATTGAATTAGAGGCCAAGAAACAGAAAGTTGAGGTAAAAGAAGGGGAAGGCTCCGTAGTTAAAAAGGGTGAGCCGCCGTTGAAACCGCGCCAACTTCTACCTCCGCCTGCCCCAGTAGATTTGGAACTTCTCTATAAATCCATGCCTATTTCTATCAAATTTACCTCTGTGGAGAAGGCAGTTTTTTATAGGATTATGCTGGCCAGAGATAAGGAAATCAAAGATATAGTGGATGAAAAAGTCGTTAAACCAGAAGAAAAATTTTTCCTCGCTGGTATTGAGGATGGTTTATATTACTTGCAGAGTCAAAGTATAGATGATTTGGGAATTGAAGGATTTCCTTCGCCACCAGTTGAGTTAAGAATCCGCATAAATCCTTTTCCGCCTTATATCGAGTCGCCAGCAAGGGGTGCGGAACTCAAGAAGAAATCTGTTACTTTTAGGTGGCTGAAGGTTGCCGATGCCGCAAATTACCATTTGCAAATTGCTGCCGAAAGTGAATTTAAGACCTTAATAATAGACAAAAAAGATATAAAAGAGACGGAATTCATAGCGGAGAATCTCGAATTTAAGACTTATTGGTTTAGATTGAGATCCATCGCTGCTGATGGTTATGAAGGCTTATGGTCAGATCCTCTGAGTTTCACTATTCTCCCGCCTCCTCCTGCTCCGCCTTTAGAAAAGCCGGCGGTGGGCAAGGAGGAAATTACTATTCGGTGGCGCGATCTGGGTAAAGGAATTCATTACCAATTCCAGATGGCCAGGGATCGAGATTTTCAGCAAATTCTCCATACGCAAAAAGTAGAAAAACCTGAAATTACTCTGCCCAAGCCCAAAGAAATTGGGACATATTACGTGCGCACCAAGGCTATTGATCCTGATGGGTATGCGGGAGATTTTTCAGCTCCCCAAAGTTTCGAAATAAAACCGCCCCCTCCGCCCGCGCCTGTGATCAACAAACCAGAAATACGTGGGCAAGAAATTTATGTAAGCTGGACTGACTTAGGAAAAGAAGTGCATTATCATTTTCAACTCAGTGAAGATGCGGAGTTCCAAAAATTGGTCTTGGAAAAGAAATTAGATAAACCAGAGATTGTCTTTCCTAAACCTAGCGAAATTGGCGAATATTATGGGCGGGTAAAAGCGATAGATGCCGCAGGAAGAGCCGGAGATTATTCTGTACCCCAAAGTTTCAAACTTACTCACGGAATACCTTATGT
The DNA here is from genome assembly GCA_049699975.1 of Thermodesulfobacteriota bacterium. Lineage (GTDB taxonomy): Bacteria > Desulfobacterota > SM23-61 > SM23-61 > SM23-61 > CAZAGD01. The sequence continues at coordinate 33,171 of JBNAWB010000009.1, read as the reverse complement.
ACCTATAGGAGTTCTTATATTGTTAGGGTTAATATTGCTTGCCCTTTAAAAACGGTTTTGAAAATGCCTTAATTTATTACTCGGAGCGATTAAATATTTACACTTATTCCCCTCACCCTCCCCTCTCCCCATGCCTGGGGAGAGGGTTAGGCCGGAATCGACTCGTACCGAGGTGAAGGGCCTCTACCCATAAGACTATGTTGTAATGTCCTTGCGAAGGAGCAGAGCGACGCTAGATTATGCAAAATAAATAATATGGAGGAAACAAATGGACTTAGAGGAAGCAATCAAAGGAAGAAGGAGTGTTAGAAAATTCAAAAGCCAACCGGTACCCAAAGAAAAGCTCGAAAAAATCCTGGAGCTGGCTATGTGGGCTCCATCAGGAATGAACCGGCAAGACTGGTATTTTGTAGTAGTGCAGGGAGCGAAGAAAGAGGAACTTTTACAGATCTTTAGTTCGGCCTTTGAAATCTTCAGGCCCCGCCTCGAAAAGGTTTTTGCGGACAAGCCGAAGATCGTGGAAGGTATGAAGCTCTTCTTCGAAACTTATGGCGGAGCTCCAGTTTTTATTTTAGCTTATGCCGGACGCGGTTCAACTGACCAGTGGGATACGCACAGCACTGCTGTAGCTGTCCAAAATCTTATGCTCGCGGCCTATGCGGAAGGATTAGGGACAGTATGGACCGACGGAATCTTGGTAAAAGAGGCAGAAATTAATGCCCTCTTAGGAATTCAAGGAAGGAAACTCGTCGCCGTCATCCCCATAGGATATCCCGACGAAGTTCCCCGCGTGCCGCCGAGAAGAGAAGGAAGGGTGCAATGGATAGGGTTTTCATCTCTACCCTAAGCATTTAATCTTACTATTGTTTTAAGGCCCCGGAGTGATCCCCCCAGGGGTCAGCTTAATCATTATGGGGCCAAGTTCTCTTTCCTGAAAAATTCCTGGCGGCGGACTTTCTTGCTCTGCTTTCGGATCAAAGGTCAGGGTAAAGGATAAGGACTCGCTATTTTGCCCGATTCTATCCTGAATAGTCACTTTTAAAGAAAGATTTAAAAAATCGAGATTATGAATACCTGCTGTGGGGAGGTAAATATATCCAGAAAGATTTCGTTGTTGATCAGGGGGAATTTTTATGAAACTTAGGGGACAATCCCCCATACCTGGTTGAAAGACCTCGCAGAGGATATACTTCATATCCCCATCTTCATCCGTAGCATTGAGGTAAACTTGCCAGACTTCCCCTGGAGAAATACGGGAAGAAGCAAAGGCCCGAACAATAACTGGCTTCCCTTTTTCTTGGTTATTCAGCATGCAAAATTTCTCTTTCTTGAGAAAGAAAAGCTATTCATAGCGCAAAGCTTCGATGGGGTCGAGGCGGGCGGCCTTGCGCGCGGGATAAAAGCCAAAGAAAACCCCTACCCCTCCGGCAAAGGAAAAAGACAAAAATAGGGCATCCATAGAAATCAGGGTCGGCCATTTAAAGAAGTAGGAAATTAACTTGGACGCGCCCACTCCTAAGAAGATGCCAATTAACCCGCCAATCAGGCTGAGCACCAAAGCTTCAATTAAAAATTGGTATAAGATATCTCGACTCCTTGCCCCTACAGCCATGCGGATGCCAATTTCGCGAGTCCTCTCTGTTACGGAAACCAACATGATATTCATGATGCCAATACCGCCGACCAGTAAAGAAATGGAAGCGATGGCCCCTAAGAGCAAAGACATAACTCGGGCTGATTCTTCTGCAGTGGACATGGCTTCAGTTAAATTGCGAACCGTGAAATCATTTTCTTGGTTTGGGCGCAAGCGGTGCCGCTGCCGCAGAAGCTGGGTAATCTGTTCTTCCGCAAGTTTTAAAGTATCTGGTCCGGTAGCCTGGACGCTTATTGTGCTGACCATTCCTGGAAAATGTTGTCCGAAAAGAAGCCGTTGGGCCGTAGTCAAAGGAACATAGACCACATCATCCTGGTCATGGCCAAAAGTAGTCTGTCCTTTCACCGCCAGCACGCCTATTACCGTGAAGGGGAATTTTTTAATGCGCACAATCTGGCCAACCGGATCCATTTCCCCAAAAAGATTATCTACAACTGTTTGCCCCAAAAGGCAAACTTTGGCTGCACTATCCACATCGGTCTGGGTAAGAGATCGTCCTCTAACTACTGGCCAATCGCGAATTAGCAGAGCCTCCGGCGTCGTTCCATAAGTTACGGTAGACCAATTCTGATTGCCAAAGACTACCTGGGCCACCCCAGACAAAACGGGCGCCGCATATTTTACACTTGAAAGTTCTGCAGCAATAGCCTTGGCATCCTCTACGGTTAGCGTAGGCACAGTGCCAGCTCCAAAACGCATTCCGCCACTCGTGGCACTACCCGAAAGAACGATAAGCAAATTAGAACCCATGGAGGCAATTTGTTCTTGAATGCGCGCTTTGGCGCCTGAACCCACGGCGATCATGGCAATTACCGCACTTACTCCGATGATGATTCCCAACATGGTTAAGCCTGAGCGCATCTTATTCCTGCCCAAGGCCTTTAAAGCAATTCGTAAAGTCATCTGCAAATTCATTAGCCTTCCTCTTCCTTAACCGGGGGAATATTATTCATATCTTCGGCCGCTTGCCGGGGGCTAATTGGTGTATCGCGAATTATCCTTCCATCCCGAAAAACTACATGGCGGGCCGCATAACGAGCAATATCCGGTTCGTGGGTTACCAAAACTATGGTAATCTGCGCTTCTTTATTTAACCTTTGAAAGATGTCCATTATCTCCAGGCTGGTGCGCGAGTCGAGGTTACCTGTAGGCTCATCAGCCAAAATTAAGGATGGTCGATTTACTAAGGCTCGGGCAATAGCCACGCGCTGTTGTTGACCACCAGAGAGTTGGCTGGGCAAGTGATGTTCGCGCCCTTGTAAACCTACATTAGCCAAAGCTTCCATAGCTCTCTGCCGCCGCTCTCGGGCAGAGCTATTGTTGTAAAAAAGGGGGAGCTCCACATTTTCTATAGCTGTGGTGCGGCTTAAAAGGTTGAAATTTTGGAAGACAAAACCTATTTTTTTATTGCGGATGCGGGCTAACTCATCTCTGTCTAAATTAGAAACATCCATACCTTCAAAATAGTACTTTCCTTGAGTAGGTCGATCCAGGCACCCAAGAATGTTCATGAAAGTGGACTTTCCAGATCCAGAGGCGCCCATGATGGCCACAAACTCTCCGGCGTTAATGGTTAAATCTACCCCTCTTAGAGCGGGTACAGCCACTTCGCCTAAATAATAAGTCTTTACTAAATTTTCCACCCGAATAAGTTCTGGCATAATGAATTGGGTTTAGCGAAACAAACGCATGCCTGGTGGAGGCGTTGTCGCGCTTGTGGGCTTTGTATTGCTGCCACTTGCTTCAATAATTACCTCTTGACCTTCGCGCAAGTTACCGGAGATCACTTCCGTAAATGATCCATCAGAAATTCCCGTGCTAATTTCCACTGGCGTGGGTTTGCCTTCAGCATTCAATATCCACACTTTAAATACAGGGGCCGGAGCTTGAGCTGTTTCCGTGCTTTGCTCTAAGAGGGCATATTTTTTCTTCTGTTCTTCAGTAAGTACTCCTCTAATTTTCTGCCTAATGCTTTGACGAACTTCCTTAATTTTATTCTTAAATTCTGCGGCATCTCCTGCTCGCCCAACTGCTTGAATTTCCTTTTGGGCATCTTGGAAAATGATTTTTATCTGCCCCTCTTGGGCGGGAGTTAATTGCAGCTCTTTTTTTAGCCTGGCCAATGTTTGTTCTGGAGAGGGAATAGGCGAAGGAGGAACTGCGGCAGTTGTGGACTTTTGAGCAGAAGAACCCGCTTCTTTCCGCGCAAAATCTGGCCGGAAACGCAAAGCCGCATTAGGAATCTTCAATACATTATCCCTTTGGGCCACGAGAATGGAGACATTAGCGGTCATGCCTGGTCTTAACTTGAGGTCCGGGTTTTTCACCTGCACTATTACATTATAAGTAACCACATTTTGAATAGTTTGCGGCGCATTGCGAATCTCGGTCACCTTGCCCTGAAAGGTCAATTGCGGAAAGGCGTCTACCGTGAAAGTCGCCGGCTGCCCAATGTGCACCCGGCCAATATCAGCTTCACTAACATTAGTCTCTACCTGCATGTCTGTTAAATCTTGAGCGATCGTGAAGAGCGTGGGAGCTTGCAGGCTGGCCGCTACAGTTTGGCCTACGTCTACATTGCGGGAGATGACAATGCCATTTACCGGTGCGGTAATACGGGTATGATTCAGATTAACCTGGGCTATCTCCAATTCAGCTTCAGCCTGCTTTATTTGCGCTCGGGCTGATTCCAAACGCGCTTTGCTCGCCTCGAGTTGGGCCTCAGCCGCTTTTTTCTGAGCTAAGGCCGCTTCCAATTGAGCTGCCGCCGAATCATAGGCCGTCTGGGCGGCATCCCGATCGCTGGCGGCTATCAAATTTCGGGAGAATAGTTCGCTTACCCTTTTTAAATTTCGGCGCGCATCTTCCAGAGCTACTTGGGTTTTAATAACATTGGCCTTGCTGGCTTCAACATTGGACTGAGCATTCAAGATATCAGCTTGCACATTCAGATAAGCAGCTTTAGCATTTTCTAATTTTGCCTTGGCTTGGGAGACTTGCGCCTGAAAAATATCTGGGTCAATCTCGGCAATAAGCTGTCCTTTCTTTACTTGGCTATTATAATCGGCGTAAAGTCTTTTTATCATTCCCGAAATCTGGGAACCTACTAATACTGTGGTCACTGGATTGACTGTACCATTGGCGGTGACAAATGATGACAGGCTACCTCTTTCCACCTTTACCGTTTTATATTTTACAGTCCCCTCCCTATCTTTATAAAAATAGGCATAACCGAAGTACCCCGCCCCGCCTAAAATTATGATTACTAACCAAAAAATAAATTTTTTCTTCATATTTTTTCATTTCCTTCAGCGATAAATTTTCTTTTGAAGCGCGTCTCAAAAATGGCATATAGCGTGGGAATGAAAATCAGCGTCAGACAAGTGGAGACAGATAGCCCACCAATAACAGCAATAGCCATAGGCGCATTCGATTCCGCACCCTCTCCCAAACCGATAGCCATAGGGGTAAGGCCTAATATGGTGGTCAAAGTAGTCATTAATATGGGGCGGAGGCGGGTGCGTCCCCCGTAAACTATAGCCTCTTTGAGCTCCAGGCCCCGGGCCCGAAGACGATTAGTATAATCCACGAGCAGTATTCCGTTGGATACCACGATACCAGCCATCATGATAATACCCATAAAAGAAGTCACGGAGAGATCAGTCTCCGTAAGGAAGAGTGCCCAGAGGACTCCTATTATCCCTAAAGGAACAGAGAACATAATAATAAAAGGATCTATAAGGGATTTGAACTGTGAAGCCAGAACCATATACACTAACACAATAGCCAGGATTAACGCGCCCAAGAGAGCGATGAAGGATTCTCTCTGGCTCTCTACAGCTCCACCCATATTAATTTTAAAATTAGGGGGGATGGGTAATTTGTTTATCTTTTCCTCAATTTCCTTAGCGACACTTCCTAAGTCTCGGCCATAGGTATTAGCCGTCACATGAATAATGCGCTGCTGATACTTCCGCTCAATTTGAATAGGCCCAGCTCCCCGTGTAATAGTAGCTACATTGTCTAAAGGAATCGGTCGTCCTTGAGAATTATAGATAAAGATCTGGCTCAGATCACTTAGGGACTTTCGATCTTCTTCGCGGGCGCGGACATTAATATTATATTGGTTACCCGTCTGCGGATCAGAGAATATAGAGGCATTATATCCATTAATGAAGGTCTGCACAGCTCTGGCCACTTGAGCTACACTCAATCCCAAGAGGGCGGCCCGCTCCCGATCCACGATGATATTTTGTTGGGGATAATCCGGCTCCCGACTTATCCGCACATCTTTAGCACCAGGCGTAGCCCGGATGAGGACGGCTACTTCTTCAGCTAATTTTTCGGCTTTCTTTAAATCATATCCGATAATTTCTACATCAATTGGGCTTTCGTAACCAAAGGAAATGAGCATGCGTACTATTCCGCCAGAAGTAAAGAAAATACGCGCCCCTGGGAATTCTTGGAGAATTTTAGGCCGTAGTTTCTCCATCAAGGCCTCGGAAGAAAGAGGCCGCTCTCCTGGCGGAATGAGGCGTACCCTGACCCAGCCCATATGCGGGCCTGTGTTTTGCGACCAGATGGCCGAGACTGTTCCCGAGGGGATGCCAAAATTTGTCTGCACCGCTTTCACATATTTTCCTATATTTTCCTGCACGATTGCTTCCATCCGCGCAGCCATGCGGGCCGATTCTTCCAACCTTGTTCCTACAGGAAATTGAATAATAAAACGGAACTGACTTTCATCCATGGAAGGGAAAAATTCTGTGCCGATGAAAAAGTATAGTGGCAGGCTGCCCAAAAGAGCGATTATGACTATTATGACCACTAATTTCCGATGGCCGAGGGCCCAGGAGAGAAGGCTTTGATAACCATAGTCAATTCTATCAAACCAATCTTTGAATCTTTGCTTTAAGCGACTCCAAAAAGTTGGGGTTAAGGGTAAAAATTCTTCGCCTTCGGGATGCAAATACTTATGAGAGAGTACAGGAATAACTGTAAGCGAAACAAAGTAAGAAGCAATAAGAGCAAAAGCTACGGTGAGCGCCAAGGGCGTAAAAAGCAATTTGGCAATGCCTGAGATAAAAGCTACCGGCAAAAAGACCACTATGGTTGTGATGGTAGAAGCCAGTACAGCCATACCAACTTCATGGGCACCATCCAGGGCAGCTTCATAAGAAGGTTTGCCCGTACTCCGATGGCGAAAGATATTTTCCAAAACGACGATAGCATCATCTACCAGGCGGCCCACTCCTAAGGCCAGCCCTCCTAAGGTGAAGACGTTCAAGCTGAGATTGTTAAAATAAAGAAGAATGAAGGCGCAAACTACGGAAATGGGAATGGCCACGGAAACTATAAGGGTGCTGCGTAAGTTGCGCAAGAAGATCAGAATAACTAACACAGCTAAACCCGCGCCCATGAGGGCTTCATGTTGCAAAGTTTTTATGGAATTGCGAATATAGGTGGATTGATCAAAAAGCTCCAACATAACTACCCCCGGGGGTAACATCTTTTGAATTCGGGGTAGGACTTTACGAATATTATCCACCACCTCGATAGTATTGGTTCCTGAAGTCTTCTGGACGGCCAGAGCCACGGCCGGCTGACCGTTTACGCGGACGAGATTAGTCTGTTCTTGGAAATCATCGCGCACTTGGCCGACATCTCTTATGTAAACGGGCCGGTTTCGCACATTGGTAACAATAATATCCTCTATGGGCTTAACTAAGCTGAACTGAGTCTCCGTAAAGAGGCGATAATCAAAAGGTCCTGCTTTAATATTACCCGATGGAAGAATAAGGTTTGCCTGCTGGACGGCCTGGATGATGGCTTCAGGAGAAAGATTAAAAGCCTGCAGCCTTTCCCGGTCGAAATGAATCTGGATCTCCCGAATTTTCCCGCCCACTACTCTGGCCGAGGCCACATTGGGCACATGTTCAATCTCCGGCTCCACTACATTATAAGCCAGATCATAGAGTTGCCCCTCATTCAGCCCTCCTCCGAACAAGGCAATAAAGACGACCGAAATTTGGGATATATCAAATTTGCGAATAATGGGATACTGGACATCTTTGGGTAAGTCCCCATGAATGAGGTTCACGGCCTGGAGTACATCTGATTGGGCCGCATCAAGGTTGGTGCCCCAGTTAAAATAAATAGTGACTAATGAGGCACCTTGGCGCGATATAGAAGAAACGTATTTCACTCCATTTACGGTGGAAACAGCTCTTTCCACTGGATAGGTCACCGTCCGCTCCATATCTTGCGGATTGGCTCCTGGATAAAAAGTCGCTACCGTAATAGAGGGGAAAGTAATATCGGGGAACATGTCCACTGGTAGCTTATTAAAAGAGACAGCGCCCAGAATTATGGCCGCTAAAACAGCCATTAAAATAGTAATGGGATTACGTAACGCGAATCTTGCTAAAAGCATATATTACCTATTTTTTTCTCCTTCTTGTTTTCCAGCAATCCTTACCTTCATCCCTTCTCGTAAAAGGCTATGACCACTTGTGACTACCAATTCTCCGGGCTCAATACCTTTCATAACTTCCACCGCGGTATCTTTTATTAAGCCTTTCTGGATAGTCCGGCGGTATGCCTGGCCGTCTTTCACTACAAAAACATAATCTTTATCATCCTGGTTGAGCAAGGCTTGCACAGGGACCAAAACCGCTTGGGGTTGAGAACGTAGAACGATTTCTACGCGGCCAAACATCCCTGGTTTAAGAATAAAACCCGGGTTGGGGATAGCAATCTGCACCTCGGCGGTGCGGGATTGCAGGTCCAATGCCGGCGTTATAATTTCTATGCGTCCAGGAAATGTCCGTTCAGGAAAGGCCGTGACCAACACTTTCACTGGCTGATCTTTTTTAAGGCGCACAAATTCCTTTTCGGTGACATTTACCACCATCTTCACTTCCGCCAAGTCCATAATGGTTAAGATCGGGGTCGTATCTTTGACCATCGTGCCGGGATCAACATGCCTTTTAGTTACCCCGCCATTTAAAGGAGAGGTTATCGTCAAGTTAGCTAACTGAGCCTGGGTAAGTTTGAGCGTGGCCTCTGCTTGGCGCACCTGGGCTTCAGCCAAGGCAATTTCGTTTTCCCAAGTTTTTTGTTGCAGGCTGTTGAGGGCTAAATCATAGGCTGACTTGGCTACATTATATTTAGTTCTGGCTTCATCGAGCTGCTGGCGAGCGATGAAGTTTTTTTCATAAAGCTCCTGGGCTCTCTTCAGATCAGCTTCGGCCAGCTCCATATTGGCCCTGGTTTGTTGAATTTGGGATTGGACTGCTTCTTCTGCCGTAGCCTTGACTAACCGCAATCGAGCTTTAGCTGCTTCCAAGTTAGCTTGCGCTTGGGCCACTGCCGCTTGAGCTTCTCGGGCATCGAGGGTGACTAAAACATCTCCAGTTTTTACTAAATCTCCTTCCCGCACAAAGATCTTATCCACCCAACCTTGAACTTTTGAATACACGGTTACTTGGGTATTAGGCATTATATCACCAGCTCGGGTGATTTTCTCTTCCACTAAACCTTGGGTGGCCTGAGCAACTTCCACTAATGGCTCGGCCATAGGGCTGCGCCGCTTTGGTTCCTCTTTCCGCGCCGAGATAACTTGGGCTGCCCGAAAAGCACCCAGGCCGCCTAACATTAAGATTATTAAAATGATAATTGTTTTTTTCATTTTTTCTTCCCTTTAACCCCTGCCCTGTAGAGTAAGCTTTAATACTCCCCAGGGCGATTCCTCTCCCCAAAGAGACCGTGTGGTAATGTCATCGCGAGGGAGCGTAGCGCCCGTGGCGATCTCGTAACGCCTTGAAATTAAAGAGGTGGCCACGCTTCCCCCGCATCAAGTGCGGGGTCGCTCGCCATGACGAAAAAGGGTGGCGGCACAGTTGCCAAGGAAGAGAGGAAAGGTAAGTTTTCTCCTTAGCGCATCATCCCCATAGCCTTTTCAATGCGGGCCGCCGCCACTTTATAATCATAAAGAGCTTGGATATGGTTAGCTCGCGCATTAGCCAAAAGAACTTCCGCATCGGTAATCTCCAGTGGTGAGCCTACCCCAACTTGATAACGACCCCTGGCCAATTCATAATTCTCTTGAGCTTGGACCACAGCTTTTTCCGTTACCCGAATCCTTTCTTCAGCTTCTTTTAAACTAAGATAAGCCTGCTCAGCTTCCAGGCGAATACTCAGTTTTAAATTTTCCTCCTGCGCTTTCAAATTTTTCAGGTTAGCCCGCGCTTCAGCTACTTGATTGGGAGAAGAAAATCCGCTAAAAAGCGGAATGGATAAAGTAGCGCCTATGGTAAAATCCCAGTAAAGATCATTTAATTCTCCCCCGCGATAAAGATAGCTGGCATTTCCCGAAATAGTCGGGTAATAACTCGCTTGGGCAAGTCTTATGGCGGCTTCCTGACTACGCTGCCGGGCTTTAATCTGCAGAACTTCCGGCCGCTGCGCAAATGATTTACGTAAGATTTCTTCCAGAGTTATCTCATAAGCTTGAAAATCCAAGGAATCCTCGATAGCGAAAGTTAATTCTTGGCTGAGGCCCATGGCATTATTTAAGGCTACGCGGGCAACTTGAAAATTATTTTTAGCGCGGATCAAATTTAATTCAGCGTTAGCCAAATCAACTTCAGCCTTAGTCACATCTATTTTAGGCCTCGTGCCTGCTTGAAAAAAGCCCAAAGCCTGATCCAATTTTTCCCTATTCTGCTTCACGGTCTCTTCCGCCACTTTAATAAGTCTTAATTTTTGTAAAACATCAAAATAAGCTTGCTTAACATTAAGAATAACCGTCTGCTTAGTAATGGCTAACTCTTCCTCATTGGCTTTCACATTCTCCCGACTAATAGTAACTGTATTCCTCGTTCGCCCAAAATCATAGATGTTCTGACTCAATGAAGGTCCCAAAGAATAGCTATCATAAAAAGTCCAGTTATGCGTGCCCGTGCGGTAAGGGCCAGATCCGTAATAATTGGCCGTGCCGCTGGTATAAGTAGTGGCCAAATTTATTTGCGGGTAATAAGCCGCCAAAGCCTGCTCGACTTTGGCTCGGGAAGCTTCAATCGTGGCTTGGTTAGCTCTTAAAGAAGGATGATATTTCAAAGCCAAAGCTGTGCATTGTTCCAGAGTTAATGGCTTCCCTGGTGCAGGAAGTAATTCCTCTGCCCAGGCGGCTTTAAGACAAATAATAATGAAAATGTTTAAAAACCATATGGTCAGGCCTACCTTTTGTCTCTTCCTCATTTTCCCTCCTATTTTTAACCTCCTTCTTTTTTATCTTAGCTCATTTTTTGCCTAATTTTAATCCCCCGCCAAGACTGTTTTCCCTTTAAGAGAAACTGCCTGTTGATTGCGGATTAATAAGGCAGGCACAATTCCTATACAAATTATTAAGGCGGAAATAAAGAAGGCATCTTGGAAGGCACAGACTGCGGCTTGGCGTTGGAACCAAAGGGCTAATAAAGCTTTTCCCTTAATGAGCACTTCGCTGGGAGCGTATCCCGATTTGAGCAGCAGACTCTGGGCCGCTTCCTGAGCTTGTCTCACCACGGGCGCTAAAGGATTAGCGAGACTCTGGAGAAAGTGGGCATAATGGAAAAATTCTCTCCGCTGCAAAATCGTGCTCAAGAGGGAGACACCGAAGGCTCCGCCTATCTGCATAATAATAGTGATGAAACTGGCTGCCACGCCTGTTTGCTCCCGCCGCACAGCATTAATAGCGGCACTCATTAATGGGGCATTAATTAAACCTAAGCCAGCCCCTCTTAGGACTTGCGGCCAAAAAAGAAACCAATAATCAGAATTCAAAGAGAGGTCTTTGAACATATATAAAGATAGGGCCACAAGAATCGTACCCAAGGTTAAAGGTAAACGGGGCCCTAAGCGATCGGAGACAAACCCGGAAAAAGGAGCTACTATGGCTACGGTAATGGCTAAAGGAGCTAAAATAATTCCGGTGCCAAAAGCAGTATACTGCAGAAGATTCTGTAAAAATAGAGGCAGAAGAAAGAGGCTACCGAATATGGCTACAGCGCGCACAAAATTCACAATATTGGCCATTAAAAAATTGGGTATGGCAAATAGACGCAGATCTACTATGGGCTCTTGGACAGATAGATTGGCGATGATGAAAAATATTAGCCCTAAAAGGCTCAGTCCAAAACAGCTCAAGATATAATCTGAATTCCATCCTTCTCTCTGCCCTTGAGCTAAGGCAATGAGCAAAAAAGCTAAAAATACTGCTAAACTAAAAAAGCCCAGGAAATCGAACTTGCGCCCTGCCTCCCTGCTCTTAACCGAGGGCAGGATGAAGATAGCCGCCAAAATAGTAAGGGCGCCGACGGGCAAGTTTATATAAAAGATGGCGCGCCAACTCATTTCATCAGCCAAATAACCGCCTAAGAAAGGACCTACGGCCGGGGCCACCATCGCTCCAATGGACCATATACCCATAGCCATGCCCCGCTCTTTAGGCAGAAAAGCAAAGGATACTAAAGTTAGGCCTGAAGGCATTAATGCTCCGCCACCCAGGGCCTGGAGAATTCTAAAAAATATAAGGGAGTCTTTGCTCCAGGCTAAACCACAAAAGGCTGACCCTATGCCAAAAAGAGCTAAACTACCCAGGAATACTTTCTTTAAACCCAAAAATTCTTGCAGCCAACTGGTAGCGGGCATAATAATGGCAAAAGCAATCATGTAACCAGTAACTACCCACTCAATCTGATCCACGGTTGCGCCAAAGGTGGCCATGATCTTAGGCAAAGCCACATTAACTATATTGTTATCCAAGATGGGCATGAAACTGCCTAAAATAACTACTACTAATATCGCCCATTTTTTGCTTAAAGATTCCATTTTCCCCGGCTCATCCTCAGCTCTTATCTATTTTGCTTCAATGGCCACCACGACCATCATGCCAGGCTTGAGCATGTTCTCTGGATCCTGGACGGTGATGCGTACTGGAAGGCGATGGGTAATTTTCACGAAATTTCCTGATGGATTATCCGCGGGCAGGAGAGAAAATTCTGATAAAGCTGCTGAGCCAACGAAATCTACTCGCCCGCTAAACTCTTTTCCGGGAAAGGCATCAACTTCTACCTTTACCTTAGCCCCCGGCTGCACGCGGCGTATTTTCGTCTCTTCTACATTGGCCACTACCCATTTTTCATGAGGATCATTGACCACCAAAAGCGGCTGTCCGGACTGAACAATCTGCCCCCGATCCGCAAATCTCTTGGAAACTGTTCCCGAAATGGGACTGATTACTTTAGTCTCCTTGAGATTGATCTCCGCTAACTGCTTAGCAGCTTCTGCTTCTTTTTCTTTAGCTTGGAGCAACTCAATCTGCTTTTCCTGCAAAGAAATTTGTTTCTTTTCGGCATAAGCCAACCCCAAGTTTATCTTGGCTTTCTGCAAAGCTTGCTCGGCCAAACGAATATTCTGTTTCTTTAATTCAACGGAACGCCGATTAGCTTCCGCTAATTCTAATTGAGCCAGTGCCTCCTTTTCATTTTCCAGAGCCAATTTATATCTGCTCTCGGCCACTTGCCAGGCCGTTTCCGCCGCATCGCGGGCATTTTCGGCCACATAATTCTGGCGAAATAGTTCCGCCAGCCGCTCAAATTCTTTGCGAGAATTTTCCAGAGTGGCCTGGGCCTCCGTCACTCGGGCCCGGGCCGCTTTCAAGTTAGCCTGGGCCCGAGTTATTTCTTTCTCTACGCGCTCCGTTTGCCAAGCGGCATCTTCTTCCGCCAATTTCAGATTTTCTCGGGCTTCACGCAAAGCCACCTCGGCTATCTCGATGCCTTGATAAACCCTCTTTTTAGTCAAAGCAAGTTGCGTTTTGGCTTTCGCCAAATCATGGCGCACCATCTCTAAATTAGCTTGGGCCTGGGCCAAAGCCGCCATAAAATCCTTAGGGTCCAATTCTATTAAAACTTGACCAGCTTTGAGGCGGTCTCCTTCATCCACTAAAAGCTTCATAATTCTCCCGGAAACTTTGGCGCTCAGACTAATCAAGTTCCCCTTAACTTGGGCATCATCCGTAGACACATAACGCCACCGGAAGAGTAGCCATTCCCCTAAAAAATAAAGAGCTATTCCGCCGAGAATAATCCCGGTCCAGATTAAGAAAAATTTCTTCCGCGAAGGAGCGGGTAACTTTTCTTCCTCAGCTTTCATTCCTTATCTACCTCAAGACCTTTTAGAAATATCTGCACAAAAGTTTCTATAACCTCGGCGGGGGAGAAGCGCCGCCAACGTTTTAAACCGAATAGCTCGCGGGCCTGGACATAGTGGATAATCATGCCTAAAAATGCTTGGGCCGCAAGTTCTGGCGAAACATGGCGAAAAACACCTTCTTTTATCCTTTGCTCAATATAACGCGCCAAAAGCTTAATCTTCTTTTGGGCATGATTGGTAAAAAAAAGGCGCGCTAATTCATGGCCCTCTAAGGCACTAAAATGGAGCAGGCGCATAAAATTGGGGTCCTGAACATTCCGCTCAATTAAATTAGTAGCAATAGCCTGAAACACTTGGCGATCATCTTTAGCCTGGATAATTTCCTGCGGGAAGAGCATCTCTTCGGCCCGATCTGTCCTTTTTTTAATAATAGCGCGGTAAAGGGCTTCTTTAGAAGGAAAGTATTTGAACATCAGCGCTTCACTTATGCCTAAACGTTGGGCAATTTCCCGCGTAGTGGTGCCGCGGAATCCTTTATCCGCAAAAATGCGCATGGCCCCTTGAATAATCTGCTCTTGCCTTTCCAGGCTACTGATTCTTTTTTTCATGGCGGCCTCACCGATTATAAATAAGTGATTACTTACTTATAAAATGCTTTTACCCCCATGTCAACAAAATATTTTCCTGACCATAATCCCTCATCTTCCCCTCTCCAGCGGGGCTGGGTCGCAATTAGTGAATATCTTGAACTGTCCGCGGGGACTGAAACAAGCCCGAGGCAAGCATTCATTTGGCATCGTGAGGCAGCATAATCCATCATGGAAAGGTGGGCTTATTATAGGAATTTTTTATGAACCCCTCACCCCTGCTCTGGGGAGTATTAAGGCTTACTCCACAGCGCGGCAGAGCTGCAACCAAAAATCATCCCCTACATTCCTCCCTTTTGAGGCCGTATCGCAATCCTCTTTTCGTCATGGCGAGCGCAGCGTGGCCATCTCATTATTTTCCATCAATTACGAGATTACTTCGATCGCTTCGCTCCCTCAGAATGACCTAAAGGAATTGTAGGGCAAGGGTTCATTCCTGGCCACATTTTCGGCAAGCGTTCTCCCCAGCGGGACTGTTTCATAATGTCATTGCGAGGGAGCATAGCGACCGGGGCGACCTCTTAACGCCTTGAAATTAAAGAGATAGCCCCGTTTCCCCGCATCAAGTGCGGGGTCGCTCGCCCTGACCAAAAAGGAATTGCCCCACAGTCTCAACGGGAATTAGAAAATTTAGAGAACTTGGCAAATAACTTTTTATTTAAATTTACCTCAAACTCTCCTTTCTTTATTTTCTGAAAAAAGAGGGTTTTCAGGGGATGCGCTAATACTCTGGCTAACTTTCGGCCCAAACCCGGATCTTTGTACTGGAAAAATTCATCCATATAGGCAAAAACGGAATAAAAAAGGTTGCCAAAATAATATTGCCGGTCTAATACATTAAAGGCTATGAGGGGAATAATATCGCTAACATTAACCCAATGGGGATAGATGCTCCGATCGCCAATGAGCTGGATATGGGGTTTGCCAAAGGCCTTTACAGCCCTGCGCATGTAATCACTTACTAAAGGGTCAAGGCCCATCTTTGCGGCACCTATCCAATCCGTAGCGACCAGGTCCTCGCTGCCGATTATAGTTTGCGTCGGGTTGGGGTTTTTGTCGGCGAAAATTCCAAAAGGACCATCAGCGCTGAGGTGAGCATCAATTAAGGCAAAATGCACGGGAAAGGCTTGGATAAAAGCTATCGTGGTCTCAAAAATGTCTCTTTGATGGTGGTATTCGAAAAATTTATTTTCTAAGGGCAAGGCTCCATAGATATTCTTGATGGCCAAGGTGTAGAAGGCATAGGAATGAGTTTTATTCTTGGCAAAAGAAATGCGGAAGTCGGCTTGCTGCCATGCGCGATTGACATAATGTTGACCGAGTTTCCCCGAGAAGGAAAATTCGACCAAATCTTCTGAAAGATCGATGATTCGGTAATTTTTCGCTTTTAAGCCGATATACTGGGCTACCGTTTTTACTTCCCGGTTGGTGAAAAAGATTCCATAAGTACTCCGCGCTTCAGCACAGGCAATGTTGCGGTAGCCTTTTTCATAAATACGATCAATGAGATATTCAATAAGTTCGGGATCAGTATAGGTAGAGGGATCATTTAAAGAATACATAAACATAAAATTGGGCTTGATGATAATGGAGAATTCAGCTTTGCTTTTATGCGCAACTTGTTGGGCTTGGGCTAATTTGTCAAAAAAGCCGGTTTGGGAGAGAACTTCATCCAGAGCGCGAAATTTATTTTCATCTTTAATCGCCGCTACTTTGACTATTCTTTCAGAATTTATACTGCCTAAATTTAGCGGATCAGTTTCTTCCTCTAATCCGCCATATATTTGGCCTTGGGCATCTTCCCTAATGAGCATCTTGCGCTTTAAGACGGCCGAGGGAAAATGGTCATTAATGATCTCTAAAAGTAATCTCTCCTCTTTATAAAACGGGGTTGTTTTCTTGGAGAGAATTTTTGAGTATTTTCCAGGTTGCAGGTGCAATTTTAAAGAAACTATTTGTTTAATTAACTGGCCTAAAAATTCTTCGCTTTTATCCCTGAAGTCCCGCCTCTTTTGCCAAAGAATATCTGTTTGCAGCGTTATAAAAATATCAGGACGCTGCGCAGATAATTGGCAATTGTATTTATAAGCCAGCTTAGGCCAACGGAGATTGGATAAAGTTCCTTTTTCCGCTTCCCCAAACGTTTTTTCGGGGATAAGAAAATATTCTTCCTTAAAATCTTTCCCTATGATCTCTATCTTCCCCGCACAAGAAAATACCCGCCAGGGGGTAAGAGTAAATCCTAACGAATTAAGCAAGGGAATCCATTCAAATAGAATTTCTTCTATGCTTTTCTTTAAAAATTTTTCTTCCGGCTTAATTAGGCCAAAGGGTATATTTATAGGCGCGTATTTTTCATAATTAAAATTAATTTTGATTTTACTTTTTACTCTTTCAATATGCCTTGACAGATTCTTTCTCTTAAGCTCACTCTTATAAAGCTGTTCACCTTCTTTGATAAGGAAAAGGTCGCCGCTATATTGGTAAACTCCTTTATCAATATCCAGGTAGAGACCTTCTATAACTCGGTCAGACAGGGCAAGTTTGCACCATCCTTCCTTATCTTTTGGGATTACCAGCGCAATATCCCAGAAACTTTCCTCATCGCCCCAGGGAAAGCCTTGGCCATGGATACCAGAAAAAAAGAGAAAATCATTTTCGGCGCCGTCTTTATTTCTTATTCTCCCCGTGAGGACTAAATTTTCATATTCTGTATAAAAAACGGCGCTTAATTTATTTAGGTAAGCCTCTTGAACTTCTCCATAGCAGAAAGAGAAGAACTTGGATAATATTCTCGTCTTCCTCCAGATGGGGGGCGCGGGAATTACTGTAAAGGAAGCTAACATCTCCGGCAGCGTGCTGATTTTGAAGCGCAAAATTCCGGCGCCCCAAAGATTCTCCACTTTTGCCGGCCTTTTATAAACGCAGGTATACAAAGAAGTCAAATCTGCCACGAGATCTATTTTTGCGGGATCATGTTGAATAATTTTATAGCCATAGAGCGTATAATCTTCACCATCATTTCCCCGGAAAGAAAAAGAATATATCATCCTCTTTTGTCCGGTCGTTTTATCAATAATAAAGAGCGCAAATTCTCCTTGGTAAATCGGTATTTTCTCTCCCCAAATTTTACTGGAAACAAAGCCCGTTAGAGATGCTTTTCTTCCTGATAATTTATAGAAATCTTCCAGGTCCTTGATTGTAATGGTAACTTCAAAGGATAAATAATTTCCTTCGGCGCGACCTCTCTTTTCTCCAGCAACAAAATCATCTGTAGCCGAAATAAATCCAGACATCTTCTCTTTAAATTGCAGGCTAATGCTTTCTTGGCAGGTCTTCCTTTCAGCCATAAAGTAACCTCCTGGAAATTATCTGGGAGGAGCAAATTATATTTTTAGGGGCCCATTAATAACTTTACTAATTAAGGCGGGGGCATTATCTGCTTGCGGCTGAGCGGCGCCCTTGGAAACTGAGCCAGATCACATATACCAACATAAAAACCGTGGTAATTGTAGCCGGCAAAGCAGTCTTTTCTGAATAAAGAGCTAAAGCTAAGCCACCAGCCAAACCAGTATTTTTATGCGTCCCCAATAAAACTAAATTTATTCTCATTGGGTGATCAATATGCCAAAGGCGGGAGATCTTATTTATAATAAATCCTAATAAAAATGTGCTGCCCAGGGCTATTAGGGCCGGGATAAGAAGGATATATGTTTGTCTTAGAAATAATTCTTGGTTTAGGCCCACGATGGTATAAACTACTAAGAAGAAACCCCAATTAATTATTTTCCCCTTATAGGGCTCCAGGCGAGGGGCAACTTTAATCCAAATTAAAACGCGGGAAAAAATTAAGGGAAGGAGGATTAACTCAGCCATAATAATGGCGATCTTGTTTATTTTTACGAATCCACTTCCTAAAAACCCGATCGTAATTATCGGCGTTAGCACCAAAGCTCCCAGGTAACAGCCAACGGTGGCTAAAAGAGCAAAGCTGCTTCGGCCTTTGAGCATTACCGAAAAAGGAATCACTGCCACGGCCGGAGGAACTGCCGCCAGAAGCACAAAACCAGTGCGCAAAGCTTCATCATTGATGAAAAGAAAATTGCAAACAAGGATAAAGGAGGTCAAGATGCCATAATTCATTCCCAGACCTGCTAAAGAATTAAGAATTATTTGCCGAGGTTCCCGGAAAATGCGGTCAGGGATGCTCATAGTAGCGAGGGTCATGATGATAGCTAAGGCAGGTAAAACGGTCTTTTCCGTCAATTTGGCTCCTTGGCCGATGAATAAGCCAAGAGCCAAGGCTAAAAAGAGAATAAACTCTCTCTGCAGCAGGAGCCGGAGGATTTTAAACATAATTATATCTTTGCCCTTAAACTCTTAACCTGGAAAAGGTTAGAAGGCGTATTTTCTAAAAAGTCTATTCTTCTGGAGAAAAATCAGATTTGCTTGCTCCGCATACTGGACAAGTCCAATCTGCGGGGAGCTTCTCGAAGGGAGTGCCGGGAGCTATGCCATGCTCCGGATCACCGGCTACTGGGTCATAAACATAACCGCAAATATTGCAGGAATACTTTTTCATATTTATCTCCTAAGGTTTTTTGGGGCGCAGGTTGACGCAGATAAATAACTATTAACGATAGCATTAAATATTGAATAACTGTCTTGGCGAGCCCGAAGGGGATGGCCATCTCACTTAGGATATTCCTTACTAAACTTCCCGCCATGACTTTTAGCTTAGAGGGAAAATATGATCTGCTCTTATTAATAATTTATTTAAAGCATTTGATGGCGCATAGTTTCTAACTCTTTATTTAATATAGCAATATGCGCCATCTCTTCGCGAATTATGTCGTCTACCTTTTTCTTCCCCAATCTTTCGGGAACAGCCTCTTTCATACCTAAATAGAAGACAATAGACTCTTTTTCTTGATTAATTGCCCAGCGCAGAATCTCTTCAGGTTTTTCTTGGCCGCTCAATTTTTCGGCCGGATTGCCGCGCACATCAAAAACATGGCCATCGGCCCAAGCCTTTAAGTAGGCTTGGGCCTGATTTTCTGGATCGGGAATAGAAATTCTGCGCTCTTCTTCGCGGAGATTATTACGCATATGAGCGAAAATTTTCTCATGCTCATCTTCCATGGCGGCCAGCTTAAGAAAAAATTGAGCAGATCTTGAGCTCGCTGAAATAGCCGCGGCTTTCCGATAAAAAGCACTGCCATTCCTTTCTATCTGCTCGGCCATCTGTAAAATCTCATCGACATTAAAAAATAAACCCATTTTCGCCCCCTGCTCGATTTATCTATACCTTTGGGCATTCATCCCTTAATCAATTATCTCGGGTTAAAGTAAGGTTTGCAACAAGTTTTTTAAGAAAAGATGGCAAAGGGGTCAAGTCTGCTCTTGACTCATTTCAATGGTTGAGATGAGATGGTCTATTTTTTTTCGTAACCGTTCATCACTTCCAATCCGCATCTTCATTCTTTCCACAATACTACTAACCGAACTATACCGACGGATTTTGAATACCTCGCCAATCTCCCTCAGCCGATCTCCTCTCAGTCTTCGCGCAAGATAAATCGCCACATTCCTCGCTTCATTTATATGTCCCCTTCGAGAATAAAATAAATCCTTCAGCTCAACCCGATATGACCTTGCAACTCTTTCAAGTAATGTGTCTAAAGCCGGAGCCAGTTCTCTGCGTTGCGGAACCTCAGAATCAACTTTTTTCGAAAAGAATCTCCTCTTCACCAACGCTATAAACTTCTCCGATCCCAAAAAAACAGGCCAGCGCTTGCGAGAAAAGAGCTGCTGCAATTCCTTGTTGTCTTCTTGAAAAACAAATTTGCGATAGGCTTCCATCCTCGCCGGTGAGTTGGCTGCAAACATCTCCAAAACTGGCTCTTTATAAAGCCATTTCCATTTGGAACTTCTGGAAAGGTATCCTAAATGACTGCTCCATGGGTATTCATCCAAAGTCTGTGCCAATCCCGCTCCTAAAGGATTGCGATGAATATAACGGACCAGTTGAAGAAGATAGGTATCAGCTTCGATGAGTAGCGACTTGTATCGTCCTCGGAATAAAGGCCCATCGTGCCCGTGCCGGCGATTAAATCTTTGAGTGTACACACCGTCGATATGCCGCATACACCTGGAAAGATTCGCGCTTGGAGTCTGAACCAGGAGGTGGTAATGATTGGGCAGAAGGCAATAGGCGGCAACGCGAAGATACCATAATTCGCAGGCCTCCTGGACTGTTTGGAGGAAAATCTGGTAATCCCTTGCATCATGAAAAATCGACTCCCCCCGTCGTCCTCGGTTCAGAACGTGATACCAAGCGTCAGGAAATTCAATCCGAAGAGGTCGAGACATGGGCTCAATTTATCTGAAAAACAACTATGAGTCAAGAGTAGACTCGACTCCAAAATGAGTCAAGAGCAGACTTGACCCCTACGCTTTTAAATCGCCTTTGACAAAAAATTGGCCTTGTAGTAACTTTTAAAAAACGGCCTTTCTTATTTAATTTGATAAATATCTTACCGATCTGTTTTCTACTCTGGAGTCTTAAAATGAAAGCTTCTTCCGCCAAAAACCGCAACACCGGGAAAGAGATTAGAAATATATCCAATAACATTTGGGAATTTAAAAGAAGTTTTTCTATGGCAAAAATTACCGGTAAAGAAGCCCAGCGCCTTTTGACCTCTTTAATAGATATTTTGCCCGGCACTTTTTATCGTTGCCGTATAGATAAAAAATGGACTATGGAGTTTTTAAGCCCCGGCTGCTCAAAATTAACCGGTTATGAACCAGACGAGTTATTAGAAAACCAAAAGATTGCTTTCGGCGATTTAATTCACCCAGAAGACTTAGGCTCAGGATGGGAAAAAATTCAGAAAGCCATAAAGCAAAATAAGCCTTTCCAGCATACTTACCGCATAATAACTAAAGACGGACAATTAAAATGGGTTTGGGAACAGGGCAAGGCAGTTTATTCCGAAGCGGGAGAGGCTATCGCCTTAGAAGGTATAATCACAGATATAACGGAGTTTAAGTTAAATGAAGATGCTCTCCGCCGGCTGGCGAAAGAAAATGAAATCATAGCTATTATTGGCCGAATTATAAGTTCTTCTCTTAATATAGAAGAGGTGTATGAACGCTTCGCCGAAGAAGCCCAAAAAATTATTCCCTTTGATAGAATATCCATCAATCTAATAGATTATGAAAAAAAATTGGTAAATGTAGTTTACACCGCGGGAACTAAAGTTCCTGGCCGTCAGCCAGGAGACTCCTTTCCATTAAATGGATCCGTTAATCAGGAGGTTGCCCAAAGAAGATCAGGGCTGATCATCCAACCTGAGGATGAGAAAGAAATTTCTGCTCTTCCTCCCCCCCAACAAAAACCTTTTCGCGCAGGTATCAAGTCCCAAATGGCTGTTCCATTATTTTATCAGGATAAAGTTATAGGCATTTTAAGCTTCCTTTCTTTCAAACCAAAAGCATATAGGGACCTGGATTTAAGAATTGCCGAGAGCATTGGTCTGCAAATTGCTGGCGCCATCGCCAATGCTCAACTCTATAAAGAACTTAAAATAGCCGCAGAGGCCTTGCGGAGGAGTGAGGAAGAAGCAAAGAGGCTGGCCCGCAATAATGCTCTTATAGCCGAATTAGGGAAGATAATCTCTTCTTCTTTGGAAATTGATGATGTATATGCCCTATTTGCTCAGCAAGTGCGCAAAGTTATTCCCTTTAATTGGTTAGCTATTACTTTAGCTGATAAAGAAAAAGGAACTTTTTATAATCCCCACACCTTGGGAGATGATATTCCCGAACGGACGGCAGGAAAGATAATACCGCTGGCTGGATCTTTTACCGAAGAAGTAATTCGCCACCGTTCGGGAACCATTATCCAGATGGAAGACTCAGAGGACATTATCAAAAAATTCCCTAAGCTTGCCCCATTTGTCCAGCGCGGGTACCTTTCTTTTTTAGCGGTTCCCCTTATCCACCTCGATGAGGTGATCGGAGCGTTGCATATATATTCCCGTGTCCCAAACGCTTATTCAGATAACGAGTTAACTCTTGCGGAAAACATAGCTTCTCAGATCGCTGGGGCCATTGCTAACGCTCACCTTTATCTTGCTCATAAAAAGACTTTGGAGGCGTTGCGCGAAAGTGAAGAAAAGGCCCGCCGTTTGGCTAAAGAAAATGAAATTATCGCCAATATCGGCCGGATCATAAGCTCATCTCTTAATATTAATAAAATCTATGAATTATTTGCCAAAGAAGTCCATAAAGTTATTCCCTTTGATCTCATTGCCATTACTCTTATAGACCATAAGAATGGAACATTTTGCCCTGCTTACCTCGCAGGAGCATATGTTCCCGGTCGGACGCAAACAGATGTAATCGCTTTAGAAGGGTCTTTTACAGAAAATGTTATGATAAAAAAATCTGGCATTCTGTTGCAAGTGGATAATAAAATAGAACTTCTTCAGCATAGTCCAAAGCTTGCTCCTTTCTGGGAACAAAATTTCCGCTCCTTCATCGGTGTTCCCTTAATCTCTCTCGATGTAGTCATAGGCGTTCTGCATATTTATTCTCAAAAATCAAAAGCTTATAGTGCGGCGGAGGTGGGCTTGGCCGAAAGAATTGGCTCTCAAATTGCGGGTGCTATTGCCAATGCCAAACTTTATGCAGAACTTCAGCAGGCTTTAGTCGATTTGCAAAATAGCGAAGCGCGCTACCGGAATTTAGTCGAACATTCTCCGGACATGATTCTGCTCCATGATTTTAAAAATTATGTTTATGCTAATCCGGCCGCGCTAAGGGCTCTCGGGGCAGCCAAGGAAGAAGATCTCATAGGCAAATCTGTCTTGGAAGTTATCCATCCGGATTATGGAGATATTATTAATAAACGCTTTGCGGATTTACGCGCGGGGAAAAGTGTTCCCCTCCTGGAACAAAAATATATTCGCCTTGACGGTCAGATTATCGAGGTGGAGGTTAGCGCCTCCCCAATTTTTTACCAAGATAAAGCCTTAGTGCAGGTGGTGGCCAGAGATATCTCGGAACGTAAAAAAGCGGAAAGAGAAATGGCTAGGCTGCGCGAACAACTTCAGGAATCCCAGAAGCTCGAAACTGTGGGACGGCTCGCCGGCGGTATAGCTCATGATTTCAATAATCTTTTGACGGTGATTCAAGGTAATTGTCAACTCGCCCTGCTCAACCTCCAAGAAGATGACCCTTTAAAAACTAATCTTGAAGATATCCAGCGCGCCTCCCAGAGAGCTGCAGATTTAACGAGGCAAATGCTGGCTTTTGGTCGCCGCCAGATCTTGACTTTAAAAGTAATAAATCTCAATGATATTTTAAGAAATATGGAAAAGGTTATCCGCCGGGTTATTGGTGAAGAGATTGAAATCATCACTTCCTTAGATGAAAATTTGGGGAAAGTAAAGGTAGATCCTGGACAGATAGAGCATGTGCTCATGAATCTGGCGGTTAATGCTAAAGATGCTATGCCGTATGGGGGGAAACTCATCTTTACCACAGAAAATATAGATATAAAAGATGATTTTGTACGCACTAACCCGGAAATGAGCCCGGGCAAATATATAATGCTTACTGTGGCTGATACCGGTGTGGGCATGCCTCCTATAGTTAAAGAAAAAATATTTGAACCTTTCTTCACTACTAAGGAAGTAGGCAAAGGGACCGGCCTTGGCCTCGCCACAGTTTATGGGATCGTTAAGCAGAGTGGCGGAAATATTTTCGTGGAAAGTGAAGTCGGTAAAGGGACCATCTTTAAAATTCTTTTGCCCCAAGCGGAAGATATGGCTGAAGAAGAAAGGCCCCAACCAGACCTTCCCCTCCCCCAAATGAAAGAAACCATAATGGTGGTAGAGGATAACCAAGATGTGCGGGAAATAGTAGTCCAAGTTTTAAAAAAACAAGGGTATGTGGTGCTGGAAGCCCAAAACGGCCAAGAGGCTTTGAGCTTGGGCCATAAATTTAAAGAAAAAATAGATTTATTGTTAACCGAAGTGGTAATGCCGCAGATTAGCGGCACAGATCTGGCTAAGGCTCTTTCCTTTCTGCATCCGGAAATGAAAGTGTTATATATGTCGGGCTATCCAGAGCAGGAAATTGCTCCTCATGGCATTTCGCTTCTAGGCAGTCAGGTGATCCGCAAGCCCTTCTCTTTGGAAGCCCTCACTAAAAAAGTAAAAGAATTATTTCCTAAATAAATTCAGCAAGCGCAAAGGCTTAATCTGCAGGCCGAATCGACGAGAAATAGATATCCATATAGTCGCAGGCCGCAGAACTTTTGGTATGTTGAGAGTTTATATAAATTAATATAGTGCCCACTAAGGGAGGTTCTTCATTAAAAAGCTTCTTATAATCTTCATAAACATTTCGCGACTCTGCTACCCATTGGTTTAACTTGGTAGGGCCGCTTTGCAGAACAACATAGCGCATCTTACTATATGCTGTACTTATTCCCGAAAACCCCACTGGGGCCTGCGTATCCCAAATATAGCCTACAGACCTGGAGTTAACCATGGCTGGAAACTTGGGGAAGATTACATAGATTTGTCCTGCTTGATCATCTGTTTCCCGCTTCCTAATATCTCCTCCTTTAGGTAAAACAGTTGCCCGCCAGCGCCAAAATAAATAAGGATATTTACGGATATCAAAAGAAATCTCTTTTTTCAAACCAAAAGTATCATTAACCGAAAGCAGATGGAGAAAGTTAGTTCCTTTTTCTTTTTTGATAGCGATCTTAGAGTTCTGACTAGGTTCTTTTTCTAAAGACCATCCTTGAGGAAGTCCTTTTTCATCAACTCCCCCCTCAAAGCGATCCACTAACAAAACCTCTTTTTCAGCCGAAAATCCTGGGCTTAGCCCTAATAAAATTATTGCTATAACTATCCATATGAATTTCATCTTATCCCACCTCATCAAAAGCGCGAACTTTAAATTTTACCCCTAACTCTTCTTCGGCAATTTTCCGGCAGGCCGGCACATCCACTCCCGGCATGTCTATAACCGTAGCAATTACCTCCGGAATTACTTTCTTAGCCTGGCGAATAAACTCTAATATACCTCGATACCCCTCTTCTCCGAAAGGCGATCTACAGAGCCGGTGGTATTTCTCGGCACTTTCAGCATTTAAACTGATGGAGATAGCATCCACCAAACCTTTTAACTCGGGTAAGATATTTCGCCCATATACTAAATTAGCCTGGCCATCAGTATCAATGCGGATGCGCGCTCCTTTCTTCTTCAGCTCGGCAGCTACCATCTTTACCGTGTCTAACCGCAAGAGAGGTTCACCAAAACCGCAGAAAACAATTTCTTGATATTTTTGGGGATCACCCACGGCAGCAATTAGCTCTTGGGCATCTGGCTCCCGCTCCAGTTGGAGATCGTGTCCTTTGACGATAAAAGATTTATTCTTGGCACAGAAGGTACAGCGGTTAGAACACCGGTTCGTAAGGTTGAGATATAGAGAATTACGGATAGGATAGGCTATCTTTCCTTTAGGGATATCCTCGCCGACGCCGAAAAGCAGACGGGCATTTAAAGAAGTAATCCGGGCCACGTCGGCCAAGCTTAAGCCCTTAAGTTGAGCAATTTTCTCGGCCGTAAAGCGCACGTACGCTGGTTCATTTCTTTTCCCCCGATAAGGTTCGGGAGCTAAAAAAGGTGCATCTGTTTCTAAAAGGATCCTTTCCAGCGGTATCTTCTGCACCACTTCTTGCTGCGGCAAAGATTTTTTAAAAGTGATTGTGCCCGGAATAGATATAAAAAAGCCCATTTGGATAACCTGTTGGGCCATGGCTAAATCGCCCGAAAAACAATGGAAAACACCTCGCCACTGTCCATTAGCTTCTTGCCGCAAAATATTTAAAATTTCTTTTTCAGCTTCCCGGGCATGAATAATAATCGGTAAAGTTAATTCTTGAGCCAAGCGTAAGAGCTCTCGAAATCTGCGTAATTGAATCTCGCGGGGTGAATGTTGCCGATAAAAATCCAAGCCAATCTCCCCAAAAGCGACGACCTTTTCTTCTTGGGCTAAGCGGCGCAATTCCGCAAAATCTTCTTCTTTTATTTCTTTAGCCTCATGGGGATGGATTCCCAAAGCCACAAACACGCCGGCATTTTTGTGAGCAATCTCTAGGGCTTTAAAAGTATCCGGAATATTAGTAGCCACGGTAATGATGTATTTTACCCCTGCTTCTTGTGCCCGGGCAATGACGCGTTCCCGGTCTTTATCAAAATCTTTCATCTCTAAATGGGCATGCGAATCAACGAGCATCTCCAATTCCGCCCTCTCTATTTATAACTCACCTAATTGTTTTAGGAACTCGTATAACTTTATTAATTTTATGTCCCGCTCGCGCATAATCTCTTCTGGAGAACGGCCGCCATAATCGTAGAATCCTTTTCCTGTTTTCACCCCTAAGTTCCCTTGGGCTACTAAGCGGTCGACAACTTCTGATCTATTCCTCTGGGGCGGCACTTTATAGGCGGCATTCTGGAGTACTTTCTGGGTTAAATCTAAGCCGGTAAAATCCATACGTTTAACTACGCCTAAGATGGGGATCCGGAGACCAAAACTTGCCTTGGTCGCCAAATCTATGTCTTCTGGGGTAGCATAACCGTGGTCCAGAAGGAAGAGAACTTCATTCCCTAAAGCACTCTGCATACGATTAGCAATGAATCCCGGAAGGAACTTCGAAATGACGATGGGAGTTTTGCCGAGTTTCAAAAGCAAACTTTTGACGGTATCTACCGTCTCCGGGGAGGTCTCCGGGCCCCGAACTATTTCTACTAAAGGGACGATATGGGGCGGAGCAAACCAGTGTGTAATAAGCACCTGGCCCGGTCTTTTTGTTTCTACAAATTTAAAGATATCTAAATAGGAGGTGTTGCTGGCTAAAATAGCATAGGGCGGACAGGCTTCATCCAAAATTTTGAACATTTCCTTCTTAGCAGTTTCATCTTCGATAATGGCCTCTATTACAAAATCAGCTTGCTGGGCAGCTTCTTTAATATTCGTGGTTGTCTGGACTCGACTCAGAACGGAAAGGGGATCTTCCCGGAGCAATCCAAGATCCACAAGGGTCTGCAGATTGGCCGAAATTAATCGCTTCGCTTTCTGCAGAATCTCCTCTTTTATATCATGCAGCCAGACTTGATATCCACCCTGGGCAAAAGCCTGCGCCAAGGAATGACCCATGGTGCCCGCGCCAACGATCGTAACATTTTTTATCTCCGGCATTTTTCCTCCTTTATAATCTTCCCTTACCCTTTTACCGAAAAGGAGTTAATAATTTATTATAACTTAAATCACTCTGCCGACAAAAGCTCCTTCATGAATTGCTTGATAAATCTTTCTGGGTTGGAGACAATCCCCGATAATATAAATTGGGGAAATTTTTTCTTGCAAAGGCTTAAGCAATTCCTGATTGGAGGTAAGACCAAGAGCTAGAATTACCGAATCTGTTGGCCAACGTTTATGTTCCTGGTTCGGCCCTTGGAGCCATACTTCTCCTTGTTCTATACGCATCAGTTTCCAACCTGCCATTATCACCACTTTGCCTTCTTTTAATAAATGCAGCAGAGCTTGCCGCGAGCGAAGTTCTAAGTCCTGAGCCAAATGGGGTAACATCTCTACCAAGGTTACTTCCTTACCCTGGGCGGATAGGTGCAAGGCTAATTCACAACCCATGGCTGCTCCTCCAGCTACTAAAACTCTTTGTCCAGGCTTGTATTTGCCCGCCAGAAAATCTAAGGCTGTGGCCACCCAGGGTTTATTGCTGCCCGGAATGTCGGGGAGCGCCATCGTGGAGCCTGTAGCTAAAACCACGGCCTCCGGAGAAAGATTGCTAATTAATTCTGGAGTGGCTGCGCAACTGAGCAAGACTCCTACGCTTAATTTCTGAATTTGCTTTTGTAAATATTGGCGCAAGCTGCGCAATTCAGCTTTGAAATCAGGGATAGAAGCATAGCGGAGAAGTCCACCTAACTCCTCTTCTTTTTCTATTAAGATCACCTGGTGCCCCCGTTGGGCCAAAACCCGGGCCGCTTCTAAACCGGCTGGGCCCCCGCCGATGACACAAACTCTCTTGGGGCGAACAGCGGGATGAAGACGTAACTGCCTTTCCCGGCCTACTTCGGCATTCACTGCGCATCGCTGGGTCTTGCTCTGGCGCACCCGGCTGCTGCATCCTTCATTACAACGCAGACAAGGACGAATTTCCGCCAGGCAGCCGTTCTTAATTTTATTGGGTAAATCTGGATCGGCAAGCAATGCTCGCCCCATAGCTATTAAATCCGCCTGGCCCTTTTGGAGAGCTTCTTCAGCTAAATAGGGATCATGAACCGCCCCGACGCCTATAACAGGAACCCTTACCTTCTGCTTAATCCCTTCGGCTAAATGAAGGAGGTAGCCTTTGGGGAAATACATGGGGATAACGAAATGCTCCCCATTTTCGATCAGGCCGGCGGAGACGTGGATATAATCGATTCCTTTTTCTTCTAATCTGCAGGCGAATCTCTGCGCTTCTTCTAAGGTAATCCCGCCGGGGACAAATTCCTCGGCACTAAGGCGGTATCCTATTAAATAGTCATTGCCCACTTTAGAGCGTACTTTTTCTAAGGTCTGTAAGGCAAAAAGCCTCCGATCCTGTCCATAAATATCTTGGCGGCGATTAGTATAAGGGGATAAAAATTGAGCCAGAAGGTAGCCATGGGTGCCATGCAATTCCACCCCATCGAAGCCAGCAGTTTTAGCTCGCCGAGCCGCTTCCGCAAACGCATCTTGGATCTGCTCTATCTCCGTTAAGGTCATCTCCCGGGCCATTTCTCCTGTATAGCTGGGCATGGCTGAAGGGGCTATTGGTTGCCGCCCCATAATCTTGGCCGAGGTGCTGCGGCCTGCATGGCAAATTTGTAAAATAACCTTAGCTCCCCATTCTTGAATGGCTTCCGTGAGATCAGCCAGGCCAGGAATAAGTTGATCACTATATACTCCTAATTGGCCTTGGTTGGCCTTACTTTCTTTCTGATCAATATAACAATACTCGACTATTATTAGCCCTACCCCACCTTTGGCCCGGGCAGCATAATAATCTATAAGCTGCGGAGAAACTACGCCATCCGGATAGCAAAGCCGGGAGAGCATAGGGGCCATGACTAGGCGATTTCGTAAGGGCAAATTTTTTAAGCGGTATGGTTGCATTAATAAAAAATCCATATTGATCCTTTCTAAAAATTGAACTTAGTCTTTTTAGGGGGTGGCAAATGCCGAGCTTCCCCATTTACGTCCAAGGCTGCTTCCATTAATGCTTCGCTAAGAGTCGGATGCGGGTGGATGGTATGGGCTATATCCTGGGCTGTGGCCTCCAGCCGCATGGCTAAAATAGCCTCGCCGATTAAATCGGTAGCTTGCGGCCCCAAGATATGAATGCCCAAGACTTCGCCGTATTTCTTCTCGGCAATAACCTTGACGAATCCATTTCTTTCGCCCATGGCGGTTGCCTTACCGTTAGCCGCAAATGGATAATGGCCAATTTTCAGATCGTATCCTGCTTTCTTAGCCTCCTCCTCGGTCAGGCCTACGGCCGCTACTTCGGGAAGGGTATAAATACATCGCGGTACTACCCGGGGTTTGAGGGTGACCTCTCGCCCAACGGCATTTTCTGCGGCCGCAACCCCTTGGGCCATGGCGAAGTGGGCAAGAAGAATTTGGCCAGTGACATCGCCAACGGCATAGATGCCCGGGATATTTGTCTCCATCTTTTCGTTCACCTCTATTCCCTTAGGCCCTACTTTAATCCCCGCCTTTTCCACTCCCAATTCCTCCAGATTAGGCTGCCGTCCACCGGCAATCAAGACATACTCTCCGGTAAATAATTTTTCTTCTCTATTATTAAGAATAGCCCTTACTTCTTTAGCACCCTCTTGACTCTCGCTAATCTCTTTTACCAAGCAATTCAGGTTTATCTGCATGGAATTCCTCTTCAGGATCCGCTCCAGAGCAGAAGCGATTTCTTCGTCTTCCTGCGGAAGAATCTGCGGCCTCATTTCTATAATCGTCACTTTACTCCCTAAGGCCGTAAAGATAGTTCCAAATTCTAAGCCTATGGGCCCAGCGCCAATAATTACTATGGAATGGGGAATCCTTTTTAATTGTAGAGCGCCCTGGCTGTCAATTACCTTAGAGAGATTTCTCCCCGGAAAAGGGAGCTCAGCCGGAATAGAGCCTGGCGCCAGGATTAGTTTCTTGGCCAAGATCTTCCTTTTTTCTCCTTGCTGATCAAATACCTCAATTTCCTTAGGGGAGAGCAAAGAGGCTTTCCCTTTGATAACCTCCACGCCCCATGTTTTCAGCAAATTAGTAACCCCAGAAACTATGGTCTTTACTGCTCTATCTTTACGGGCCATTAATTTTAAAAAGTCTATTTTCACTTCTCCCATTTGAATACCGAATTCGGCAGCGTGACGCAAATTTTCTAAGATTTCCACCCCCCGCAGCAACGCTTTCGTGGGAATACATCCCCAGTTTAGGCATGTTCCCCCTAATTCTTCCTTTTCAATCAGAGTGACGCGGCATCCTAATTGGGCTGACCTAATGGCCGCTACGTATCCCCCAGGGCCGCCGCCTATGATGACTATTTCTTTTTCTTCCATCGTTTCTCCTTACCTTAGCTGGCTTTTTTTACTTCAATCGCGGATCAATGGCATCACGAATTCCCTCTCCTAAAAGATTGTAAGCCATCACCGTAAGTAGAATAGCTAAGCCAGGAAATAGAGAAAGCCACCAAGCAATTTGGATGTTGTCTTTTCCAGCCGTAAGGATATTACCCCAACTGGGTGTAGGAGGTTGCACACCTATACCCAAGAAACTCAAAGCCGACTCAGTGAGAATAGCTCCGGCAACCCCCAAGGTAGCAGCTACCAAAACAGGGGCCAGAGCATTAGGCAAAATATGCTGAAATATAATCCGCCAGTCTTTGGCTCCCAAGGCCTTTTCGGCTAGGGTAAAATCCCGTTCTTTTAAAGAAAGAAATTCAGCCCGCACCAGTCGGGCTACGCTCATCCATCCGGTAAGGCCAATGACGATCATGATATTCCAAATACTCGGTTCCAAAAAGGCAATGACCGCCAAGATTAAAAAAAAGGTCGGAAAGCAAAGCATAATATCCACAAAGCGCATTATCAAGTTATCCACCCAATGGCCATAATAACCCGCCAACGCGCCCAAGAGGACGCCAACGAGACAAGCAATGCCTACGGAAACAAATCCTACTAAAAGGGAAATCCGCGAGCCATAGATCATCCGGCTTAAGACATCACGGCCAAGTTGGTCAGTTCCAAAGGGATGCTCCCTTGATGGGCCTTCTAATATTTTTTTGACATTTATC
This sequence comes from Thermodesulfobacteriota bacterium, assembly GCA_049699975.1. GTDB lineage: Bacteria > Desulfobacterota > SM23-61 > SM23-61 > SM23-61 > CAZAGD01. The sequence continues at coordinate 1,237 of JBNAWB010000009.1, read as the reverse complement.
TGCCCGGGATCGTAAGGGGCTAACCAGGGAGCGAAAATAGCTACCCCAAAAAGAAAAATGACCATAAGCGCCCCGGAAAGAGCTAATTTATTCTTTCGGAACCTCTTCCAAAAGAGGCGGGATAATTTCTCGCCCTTGGTAAAGTTTTTATATTTAACGCTTGTGTTCTTCATAGCGATCGGATGCGTGGATCAGCCAGGGCATAGCTTACATCGGCAATTAGATTTCCCAATAAGGTAAGGATGGCTCCTATAACCAACATACCCATGATCGTTGGGTAATCTCGAGCCATGACGCTGGCATAGAAAAGTTGCCCCATGCCCGGAATGGCAAAAATGGTCTCAAAGATTACGCTTCCCCCTATTAATCCAGGAATGGATAGTCCCAAGATAGTAATTACCGGCAGCAAGGCATTGCGCAAGGCATGCTTAAAGATTACTTGGCGATTAGAAAGTCCTTTGGCCCGCGCCGCAACTATATAATCCTGGCGGATTACTTCCAGCATGTTAGAGCGCATGTAACGTGACATGCCGGCCAATCCTCCAAAGGCCGAGATAAATATGGGCAAAATTAGATGACTAATCCGATCCCAAATTTGGGCCGCCCGAGGAAGGTATTCGTAATTTAAAGATTTTAAACCCGAGAGGGGTAGCCAGCCTAAATGGACGCCGAAAAGGATCATTAATAAAAGAGCCAACCAAAAAGTAGGCATGGCGAATCCAATGAAGACGAAAACAGTAGTAGCTTTATCAAATAAAGAATGGCGATAAGTCGCCGAGAGCACTCCCAAGGGGATAGCTACGGCCAAAATAAGGAAAAGGGAGGTGAGGTTGATAAAGATGGTCACGGGCAGACGCTCCTTAATTTTATCTATCACCAGCCGCCCATCTTGAGAGAATGAGCGCCCAAAATCCAGGACCACCAGCCGGCTGAGCCAATTCCAATATTGGATATGGAGCGGCTTATCCAGGCCGTAAAGGGCGCGCATTCTGGCTTTCACTTCCGCCGTAGCTTTGGGATTCAAGTCCGTAGCCAGATCGATTGGGGAACCTGGAGCAAGATGAATGACGGCAAAGGAGATGATAGTTATGCCGATGAAAAGAGGTATCAGCAAAAATATTCTTTTTAGAAGATAAATGCCCATAACCGACCTTTTTAATATTTATCATATGCAGCTATATGCGGCAAGCCATAAAGGCTTGCCCTACAAAATTTTTAAGCCGCCTGCCCTTTGCGG
>JBNAWB010000008.1:0-35598 GCA_049699975.1 Thermodesulfobacteriota bacterium | reverse complement strand
AGGTACGAATTTCAAAAGTGATCGACGGTCAGAGGAGCATTAAATTGACAAAAATAATCAGAAGTGTTAAAAAATAAATTAGTTTCATCATATTATAGATGGATATTTAAAAATGTTTCACGTGAAACAATTATAAATTTCTCTATAGAATGGGTATGAATCAAATTCCGCCGGATGTCTATGATGTAATAGTCGTGGGGGCGGGCCATGCAGGCTGTGAAGCCGCTTTGGCTTGTGCCCGCTTAGGCCATCCAACTCTACTTTTGACCATTAACGTCGATACCATTGCCCGCATGTCCTGCAATCCGGCTATCGGGGGGTTAGCTAAAGGTCATTTAGTTAAAGAAATTGACGCTTTAGGCGGGGAAATGGCTAAGAATATAGATGAAACGGGCATTCAATTTCGTCAACTCAACACGAAAAAGGGTCCGGCAGTACGTTCCTCCCGGGCGCAAGCTGATCTCAATCTTTATCACCTCCGCATGAAAAGAGTTTTGGAGAGGCAAAAGAACCTTTTTATGCGGCAAGCCTTAGTGGAAGAAATTTTAGTTAACGATGGCATTGTGCAAGGCGTGGCCACAAATATTGGGGAAAAATTCTTGGCCAAAGCGGTAATTATCACTACCGGAACCTTTTTGCGTGGATTAGTGCATATAGGGCTCAAAAATTTTCCTTCTGGTAGATTAGGCGATCTTCCTTCCGAAAATTTATCTTATTCTCTTCAGCGCCTCGGATTTGTCTTGGGAAGACTGAAGACAGGAACATGTGCTCGCCTCGATGGAAAGACCATAGATTTTTCTGGACTGAAAGAACAACCAGGAGATGACCCACCTAAACCCTTTTCTTTCAGCAATAAAGAAATAAAACTGCCCCAAGTTCCCTGTTACATCACTTATACCAACTCCAAAACTCACGAAATTATCCGCTCGGGCCTTGATCGATCTCCCCTCTTTTGCGGCGTGATTAAAGGGATTGGGCCAAGATATTGCCCATCTATTGAAGACAAAGTAGTCCGTTTTTCTGATAAAGACCATCATCAAATTTTTTTGGAACCAATGGGCTTGGATACAGTAGAGATTTATCCCAATGGGCTTTCAACAAGTCTGCCCATGGATATTCAGATAAAGATGCTCCATTCTATTCCTGGCTTAGAAAAAGTGAGGATTATTCGTCCTGGCTATGCCATCGAATATGACTATGCAGATCCCATACAATTGCAGCCTTCCTTGGAAACTAAGCTAGTAGAGAACCTCTTTTTTGCCGGACAAATTAATGGTACCTCGGGGTATGAAGAAGCGGCAGCTCAAGGATTGATAGCGGGCATTAATGCTTCGCTCAAAATAAGAAATTTGCCCCCTCTTATTCTTGGGCGAGATGAGGCTTATATAGGCGTTTTAATTGATGATTTAGTTACCAAAGGAACTAAAGAACCCTATCGGATGTTTACTTCTCGAGCTGAATACCGTCTTCTCCTGCGGGAAGATAATGCTGATCTACGCTTGCGAGAAAAAGGGCGGAGAGTAGGTTTAGTAACTGATGAAGATTATAGCGCATTTCTTAAGAAAAAGGACCTTATCTCTAATACATTAGAAAGATTAGAAAAAACCATTATTTACCCAACGGCTGGAATTAATGAACGTCTCCGAGAATTAGGCAGCTCGGCTCTGAAAAATCCAGTTACCTTGGCCGAAATTCTGCGGCGTCCAGAAATTTCTTTTGCAGATTTAAAATATTTTCAAGAAAATCCTATTAATGTGGAAACAGAAATTGCTGAAGAAGTTGAAATCCAAATTAAATATGCCGGCTATATTGAGCGCCAGCAAGAACAAGTTAATAAATTTTTAAAATTAGAAAGAATGCCCCTTCCGCGGGACCTTAATTTTAAAGACATTCCCGGACTAACAGCAGAAGTACGGGAAAAATTAGAAAAGGTTAAACCTGTTTCTTTAGGGCAGGCCTCCAGAATTTCCGGAATAACCCCGGCCGCCATCTCCATCTTGATGGTCTATTTAAAAAGAAATAACAGGAATAATTAAATAAAAATTCTTATTGTTCTATAATAAAAGGGACAAAAATAGGGCAAAAAAGGGAATATCGAGATTTACCCGTGAATATATGTTCAAATAATTTGAGCGAAAAGGAATTTTCGGATATTTTAAATGAGGGGGCAACTAAATTAGGCCTTTCTTTAACTTCTGAACAAACTTTACTTTTTTATAAATATTTTCAAGGACTCTTACTTTGGAATCAAAAAATTAATTTAGTTAAAAGGAAAGATGGGAAAGAGATAATAATTAAAGACTTTCTTGATTCTTTAATTGCTCACCAAAGAATTAGGGAGGGTACTTCTCTATTGGATTTGGGATCTGGAGCAGGATTTCCAGGCGTACCTTTGAAAATTATTAAGCCCACACTGCAAGTTCTCCTTTATGAAGCCTCTTTAAAGAAAGTTCATTTTTTGCAAAATCTAATCCGCATATTGGGAATTAATAATTTGCAAGTCCAGTGGGTAGAAAAAGAAAAAAATCTTTTTAAAAAATTTGATTTCGTAGTTTCGCGGGCTTTTGGCTCCTTATTAAAGTTTTGCCAATATGGTCTCCCTTTTGTCAAGGAAGGAGGGATGCTGATAGCTATGAAAGGTAGAAAAGGAGCAGAAGAATTAAAATTGGCTCTTTCAGAACTGAATAAGTTGGGTCTGACAGCCTCTTTTTTAGATGAATTTCAGCTTCCTTTTTTGGGCCATAAAAGAATAATTATTGGACTTTCCTTTACATAATGTTTCACGTGAAACATTGGTATATTTTCTTTTATTTTCCTGAATTTAATATGAATATTTATTAAATGATGTTTTCTCCTTGCCTTTTTTAGAAGAAAAAGTTAAAAATCAATAATTGAAGTATGAGCAAAGTAATCTGCATAGCTAATCAAAAAGGGGGAGTTGGAAAGACCACCACGGCGGTAAATTTATCAGCTTCTTTGGCTGTGGCTGAAAAAAGGACGCTGCTAATTGATATGGACCCTCAGGGAAATGCAACCAGCGGGTTTGGTTTTGTGAGTAAAGAGATTTCTTTGAGCATTTATCAAGCCATAATAGAAAAAGCTCCTCTTAATATGTTAATCCGAGATACGGAGCTAAATTTCTTGAAAATCGTTCCGGCAAATATAGATTTAATTGGCGCAGAAATCGAATTAGTTCCCCTGCCAGATCGCGAACTTAGGTTAAAAGCGGCTCTCCAAGAATTTCGAAAAGAATTCGATTTTTTGATCATCGATTGCCCTCCGTCCTTGGGGCTGCTTACAGTAAACTCACTGACAGCAGCTGATTCGGTTTTAATCCCCCTCCAGTGCGAGTATTATCCCCTGGAAGGCTTATCCCAACTTTTGAAAACTATTGAATTAATTAAGGAAAATTTAAATCCCAATCTAAAAATTGAGGGAATTTTATTGACCATGTTTGATAGGCGGAATAATCTTGCGCACCAAGTTTCTGATGAAATACGTAAACATTTCGGTGACTTAGTATTTAATACCGTAATTCCCCGTAATGTGCGCCTTAGCGAAAGCCCGAGTTTTGGTAAACCCATTATCCTTTATGACGCTGATTCAAAAGGAGCTGAAAGTTATTTAAATTTAGCCAAGGAGATCATGAACCATAATTGAACTGCTTATTAAACCTAAAGGCAAGATCCAAATTCTTGATTTAAAAATTAGCGGTCGAATTCTTTTGTTAACTTTTGCCCAAGACCTATCATTATTTTTTTGACATTTTTATTCAATATAATTTATATTGAATCGTCATTCATTTTGGTAGAGGAAAGTTATGCGCCAAGCATTAGGGAAAGGGTTGGGAGCTTTAATTCCAGAAAAAACTCCGATAGAAACGGAAAAGAAGAAAGCTTTCCAGATATGCGGAATTGAAGAGATAGAACCGAATCCTTTCCAACCTCGAAAAAAATTTAATGAAGCCCAGATCCAAGAATTAGTGGATTCAATTAAAGAAAAAGGAATCTTGCAGCCTTTAGTGGTGCGGCGCAAAGGAACGGGGTATGAATTGATTGCGGGAGAGAGAAGATGGAGGGCTGCCCAGAAGGCTGGGTTAAAAGAGGTGCCTATAATTATTAAAGACGCAACTGAGACTGAACTCTTGGAATTTTCTTTGATTGAAAATATTCAAAGGGAGAATTTGAATCCCATAGAGGAAGCGGAGGCTTTTCGCAAGTTAATTGACCAGTTTCATCTAACTCAAGAAGAGATTTCTAAGCGGGTGGGGAAAGATCGGGCCACTATTGCCAATGCTTTGCGCTTACTACGACTTCCCCAAGATATAAAAGAAAGTTTGGCTGAAGGGCAGATCACTGTAGGCCACGCTCGAGCTTTCTTAAGTCTGGAGAGTTTAGAAAAGCAAAGGGCTGCTTTTAAACAAGTATTAACCTCTGGCCTATCTGTGAGGCAAACGGAGAGATTAGTGAAGAGATTAAGCCGCAAGGCCTCCGGATCCATAGCGGCGAAGAAAAGTCCTGACTGGGAGGAGCTTATCGAAGAATTACAAAAGTCTCTCGGCACGAAGGTACGGATAAAAGGGAGAGGAGATAGAGGAAGGATCGAAATTGATTTTTACTCCCGGGAAGAATTGGACCGGCTTATTGATCTGCTTCGGCGGTGAAGGATTTCCCGAAAAAAAAAGAAAATTTTGGCCGGTTAGAATATTATTAACATATGAGGAATAAAAGATGATTGATTTAAACGTTACTTTGATCATCCAATTAGTGGTGGTGTTAATTTTGATGGTCATATTGAGCCAGATGGCCTTTAAACCATTCATGCGGTTGATGTTTGCGCGCCGAGATTGGATAAATGATATGGAAAAGAAGACGCGGGAGCTTAAACAGCGCTTAGAAGAAATGATGGAAAAATACCAAGAGGCCATGGCCATGGCTCAAGCCCAAGGAACAGCAATCCGGGAAGAAATTCGTAAAGAAAGCCTTCAAAAAGAGATGGAAATTCTCCAACAGGCTCGAGAAGAGGCTAATATTTTATTGCAAGAGATGAAAGCAAAAATTGCCCAGGAAACAGAAATTGCCAAAGGCCAATTGCAGGAAAGGGCTAAAGAGCTATCCCGGAACATTGTGGAAAGAATTCTGGGAAGGAGCTTATCATGAGAAAGACGGGGAATCGATTTTTATTTTACCTCGCGGCTCCAAGTTTAGCGTTATTATTTGCCCCTTGCGTCCTGGAGGCCAGCAAGGCGCCTGCTCCAAGCTCTGGATTCCCGATGGAAGTTATTTGGCAGGGCCTTGGTTTTATCATCTTGTTAATTGTGCTCACAAAATTTTTAAAAAAACCCATCAGCGCTTCTCTAAAAAAGAGGAGGGAAGAGATCAAACAATCTTTTGACCAACTGAGGCAGAAGAAGGAAGAAATGGAGGCTAATATTGCTGAATGGGAAAGGAAGATAAATTCTTTGAGTCAAGAAATTGTCGAACTCCATCGCCAAATAATCGCGGAAGGGGAAGCAGAACGAGAACGGATAATAGCTCATGCGCAACAGGAAGGAGAGCATCTAAAGAAACAGGCCCATATAGTTGCTGAGCAAGAATTAATAAAAGCGATTAGGTCGCTAAAAAAGGAAACCGTAGATTTAGCTACCACCATGGCCCAAGATCTGCTAAAAAATGTTTTTCAACCGAGCGATCAAGAGCGGTTAGTAAAGGAGTTCATTAAGCAATTAGGAGCTATGGCATGATCAGTCTTACCATTGCCAAGAGATATGCCCGAGCTTTCTTGGAAATTGGGCAGCAAGCAAAAGCCGTAGAGGTTTTCGGCGCGGAATTAAAAAATTTCGCAGAGGTGCTCCGGGAAAACCCCAAGCTCCGCCATATTCTTTTCAGTTCCATTTATGCCAGTCCCCTGCGCAAAAGGATCGTGCAGGCCCTATCTGCTTCTTTGGGTCTCTCTTTGCGGACAAGAGAGTTCATCGAATTATTGATTGACCGGCAAAGAATTAATCATTTCTTTGAAATTCTAAAAGCATATGAAGAGCTGGGCGATGAAATTCTAAATCGCCAGCGGGCCACTCTGGTTGCCCCCCTGGATCTTCCCGCAGAAGTAGTGGAAGCGATCAAGACCCAGTTAGAAAAAAAGACTGGAAAGGAAATTTTGCTCGCCGTGGAAAAAGATCAGTCCCTAATTGGCGGGGTATTAATTAAAATAGGCAATACTATCTACGATGGTAGCCTTTTAAAGCAATTACAGAGAATAAAAGAGAATCTTTATAAGGAGTGAAGAAAATGGCCATCCAAATCAGGGCTGACGAGATTAGCGAGATTATTCGTAGTCAAATTCAAGGGTTTGATCGGCAGATAGATGTAGCCGAAACCGGTATTATTCTTTCCGTGGGAGATGGCATAGCCAGAATCTACGGATTGGAGAATGTCATGGCTGGGGAGCTGTTAGAGTTTCCTCATGGCGTCTACGGCTTGGCTTTAAACCTGGAGCAAGATAATGTGGGGGTCGTGCTTTTTGGAGAAGACACTTTAATTCGCGAAGGCGATATAGTTAGAAGGACAAAAAAGATAGCCCAGGTGCCTGTAGGAGAAGAGCTTATTGGCCGGGTAGTTAATGCCTTGGGCCAGCCTATAGATGAAGGACCGCCCATTGTCGCCAAGCATTTTCGCAATATTGAGCAGAAAGCTCCAGGAATCGTAGCCCGCCTACCTGTGAAAGAACCCCTCCAGACAGGATTGAAAGCCATTGACTCGATGATCCCTATTGGCCGGGGGCAGCGGGAGTTAATTATCGGCGATCGGGGAACAGGGAAGACCGCTCTGGCTATCGATACCATTATCAACCAAAAAGGAAAAGATGTGTATTGTTTTTACGTAGCTATCGGCCAGAAACGCTCCACGGTAGCCCGGGTGGTAGATACTTTAAGGAAATACGGAGCTATGGAATATACTACGGTAATAGCAGCCACGGCTTCTGAACCCGCCCCCTTACAGTATATTGCTCCCTATGCTGGATGTGCCATGGGCGAGTATTTTCGTGATACGGGCAGACATGCCCTCTGTATTTATGACGATCTTTCTAAACATGCCCAGGCTTATCGGCAACTTTCTTTGTTGCTGCGGCGCCCTCCAGGAAGAGAAGCTTATCCGGGAGACATTTTTTACTTGCACTCGCGGCTTTTAGAAAGGGCGGCTAAGCTAAAAGATGAATTGGGAGGAGGGTCATTGACTGCCTTACCTATAATCGAAACTCAAGCCGGAGACGTATCGGCTTATATACCTACCAACGTGATCTCCATAACTGATGGCCAGATATACTTAGAATCAGAGTTATTTTATTCTGGGGTGCGGCCAGCGATTAACGTAGGTCTTTCTGTCTCGCGGGTGGGCGGCAATGCCCAGATTAAAGCTATGAAACAAGTAGCTGGCAGTTTACGTTTAGATTTAGCTCAATACAGAGAAATGGCGGCTTTTGCCCAATTTGGGAGTGATTTGGATAAAGCCACGCAAGCCCAATTAGCCCGCGGAAGCCGCTTAGTGGAAATCCTTAAGCAACCCCAATATAAACCCCTACCTGTGGAAAAGCAGATATTGATTATTTTCGCGGGCACAAACGGCTATTTGGATATATACCCAGAAAGTGTTCTGCAACGCTATGAGGCGGAACTGTATGAGTTTATAGAACAAAGTCATCCAGAAATTTTCGCGGACCTGCAAGAGAAAAAGGCCATTGATGCGGAATTGGAGAAAAAGATTAAAAGTGCCTTGGAAGATTTTAAATGCCGATTTAAAGTGGAGTGATCAAGAATGGCTAAAGCCAATCTCCGAGACATTCGTAAGAGAATAAGTAGCGTACGGTCGACGCAACAGATAACTAAAGCCATGAAAATGGTGGCCGCAGCTAAATTGCGGCGGGCGCAGGAAAATATGCTGGCCACCCGTCCCTACGCCAACAAAATTCATGAGGTGCTCAGTAGGTTAGCGGCGCGAACTTCTGCGGAAGCCCATCCTTTATTAGCTCGGCGAGAGCCGCAGCGCTTAGAACTTATCCTTTTTACTTCTGATCGGGGCCTCTGCGGAGCTTATAACATCAACCTTATTCAAAGGGCGGAAAAATTCTTCGAGGAAGAGAAAAAGAAATACGAGCAGATATATTTCTCCTTCATCGGGCGCAAAGGAAGGGATTATTTCCGCAAACGTAAAGTGCCTCTCCATTGGGAAAAGGTAAACTTCTTCGGGAGAGTAGATTATAATATGGCGGCCCAAATAGGCCAAGAATTGATAAGCGCCTATTCCGCTAATGAAATCGATATAGTTTGTTTGCTCTATAGTGAATTTGTTTCCCCATTGCAACAACGGCCAATCTTAAAAACTATTCTTCCCATTGAACAGAGATCCGCAGAAGAAGAGTTTGGGGTTGACTATATTTATGAACCTTCTGCGGCAGAAATTCTGAGTCAATTGTTACCGCTGTATATAGAAGTTCAAATATACCAAGCGCTCCTTGAGTCTTTGGCTTCTGAATATGGGGCGCGGATGACCGCCATGGAGAACGCTACAAAAAATGCTGCCGAAATGATTGATAAATTAACCCTATTTTATAATAAAGTTCGGCAAGCATCCATTACTAAAGAACTTATCGAGATCGTCTCTGGAGCTGAAGCCCTAAAGTGATGGGCATTTGAAAATTCATTTTTAATGCTCTTTTGTTCTTTATAGCTTTTGCCGGCTGGCAAAGCAAGAAAAGGAAAAATAGGAGGATGCTGTGATTCAGGTAGGAAAAGTGGTCCAAGTCATAGGACCCGTAGTAGACGTAGAATTTAAGGAGGGAGAATTACCTCCTATTTACGGGGCCATAAAAATAACTAACCCGCGCATAGATGATGAGGAAGAAAATTTGATTGTCGAGGTAGCTCAGCATTTGGGCGATGAAATTGTGCGCTGCATTGCCATGGACACTACGGACGGGTTAGTACGGGGCATGAAAGCTACTTATTATGGTGAGCAAATCACCATGCCTGTCGGGCGAGAAATTTTAGGCCGGATCTTGAACGTGGTCGGAAAACCGGTTGATGAGTTGGGACCAGTAGTTACCAAAAAGCGCTATCCTATTCATCGTCCAGCCCCGCCTTTTTCAGAACAATCGACGGCGATGGAACCCTTTGAAACGGGCATAAAAGTGGTAGATTTATTAGCCCCTTATCTTAAGGGGGGGAAAATTGGCCTTTTTGGGGGCGCCGGGGTAGGCAAGACCGTGATTATCATGGAATTAATTCATAACGTGGCTATGGAGCATGGAGGTTTTTCGGTATTTGCTGGCGTGGGCGAGCGAACCCGAGAAGGAAATGACCTATGGTTAGAGATGAAACAATCAAAGGTTTTAGATAAAGCGGCGTTGATCTATGGCCAGATGACCGAGCCTCCTGGAGCCAGGGCCCGGGTTGGACTTTCCGCTTTGACCGCTGCCGAATATTTCCGCGATGAAGAGGGGCAAGATGTACTGCTTTTCATTGATAATATATTCCGTTTTACCCAAGCCGGTTCAGAAGTTTCGGCTCTTTTAGGACGAATGCCTTCAGCAGTAGGCTATCAACCAACTTTAGCTACGGAGATGGGCGAACTTCAAGAAAGAATAACCTCCACCAAAAGGGGGTCGATTACTTCTGTACAAGCTATTTATGTTCCGGCTGATGACTTGACGGATCCTGCCCCAGCCACAACGTTCGCTCATTTAGACGCCACTACAGTTCTTTCCCGCCAAATTGCTGAATTAGGTATTTACCCAGCGGTAGATCCATTGGATTCTACCTCCCGTATCTTAGACCCCTTGATTGTTGGTGAAGAGCACTACCAAGTGGCGCGAAAAGTGCAATATATTTTGCAAAGATATAAAGATTTACAGGATATTATTGCCATATTAGGAATGGATGAACTTTCTGAGGAAGACAAAATCCTTGTTTCGCGGGCCAGAAAGATTCAGCGCTTCCTTTCTCAGCCGTTTTTTGTTGCTCAAGAATTCACGGGAACTCCTGGAGTTTATGTGAAGATTAAGGATACCGTCAGGGGATTTAAAGAATTAGCAGAAGGGAAATATGATCATCTACCCGAACAAGCTTTTTATATGGTAGGAACTATCGAGGATGCCATCGCTAAAGCAGAGCGTTTAGGAGCAATTGTTTAATATGGAAAAGACTTTTTTATTAGAGGTCGTTACTCCTTATGGCTTAGTAGTTAATTCTCAGGTAGAAGAGGCTTATATTCCTGGTAGTCATGGGGATTTTGGGGTGCTTCCTGGGCATGCTCATTTCCTCACTTCCCTGCGCGTCGGAGAAATGCATTACCGCAAAGATAAAAAAGATCATTATTTGGCAATTAATCGGGGATTTGTCGAAGTTACGCCTACCAGAACGACCATTATTACTGATACAGCTGAGCGGGCAGAAGATATTGACCTTGCCCGCGCCCGGGCAGCTAAAGCCAGAGCTGAAGAAAGATTAAAATCTTTAAACCCCAAAGATCCAACTTATGAAGAAGTGGCCAAGGCCCTGGCCAGAGCTAAAGTAAGGATAAATCTTGGGGAAAAATTTTCTCGCCAAGAGATTTGACGCGGAATTAAGATCAGCAAGAGTAAAGGGGATTCTTGGCCACCGTTTAAGATATGACCGGGGAGAAGGACTTTTCTTTGCTGCCAATATAAAATCAAAAGATACCATTTAATCATTCGCTAAATGACTCTTGATTTTAGCAAGATAAAAAATATCGCTAATAAAAAAGTTAAGACTCATAAACTTAGCTTCTATTTTTATTCCTAAAAATTTATGGCCAAATTAATCAAGGTCGGATTAGCTTTGGGCGGTGGAGGAGCCAGGGGTTTAGCCCACATAGGAGTATTACAGGCTTTAGAGGAGGAGAAGATCCCCATTGATTTAATTACGGGGACTTCCATGGGAGCTTTAGTTGCGGGAGTATACGCTCTTTATCCCCAAAGTCAGACCGTGATTAAAAAATTTCAAGATTATTTGTCTAGTAAAACATTCCAAAAAACCAATCCCGAATTTTTACATGATCATGGGGATAAAGAATTTTCTAAATTTGAAGGAATTTTTCAACGATTTTCTCGATTTATAAAAAAGGGGGTTTTTTATTCCCAATCTTTAGCCAAAAAATCGGCCATCTCCGAAGAAATTTTTCAACAAAATATTGAGTTCCTCTTAGATGATGTAGAAATTCAAGATACGGCGATCCCTTTGGCCGTGGTGGCCTTAGACTTAAAAAGTGGAGAAGAAGCGGTCATAAAAAGAGGATCCCTGAGAAAGGCCATAAGTGCAAGTTGTGCTATCCCAGGAATATTGCCACCCGTAAAATTCCAAGGAAAAGAATTGATCGACGGGGGATGGATAGATAAGGTGCCTATCCATCCTTTGCGCGAAATGGGCGCGGACGTAATAATTGCTGTCGATGTGGCCGAAGGTTTAGACGATGTGGAAGATTTATCCACTGGCTTAGGCATTTTTCTCCGTTCCTACGAAATTAGCCGATATGCTTTGAGCACCTGGCAGCTCAAGGAAGCCGATGTTGTAATCTCTCCTGATGTTTCCAATATCCACTGGGCTGATTTTGGCCATTTTGATCATTGTCTGCAGGCAGGCATAAGTGCCACCAAACAAAAAATGCCCGTCATAAAGAAACTTATCAGGCATAAAAAAATTAAGAAAATTTTGAGGTGGCCATTTTTTGGATAAAGTAAAGTAAAAGAAATGGCGATGGAATCGGTCATTTCTTATAAAGTAGAAGCAAATGATCCGCGTAAACGTTTGGATATCTTTCTATCTCAAAAAGATCCAAATTTATCGCGTTCGCAGATAAAGAAATTAATTATTGAAGGCCAGATAGAGGTTAAAGGGAAAAAAGCTAAGGCGGGAATGCGTCTCCAAGAGAATGACTTGGTAATCGTTAAACTCCCCCCGCCGCGCAAAATGGAGCTCCTTCCCGAATCCATTCCTTTAAAAATTATTTTTGAAGACGACCACCTTATAGTGGTGGACAAGCCGGCGGGCATGGTCGTCCATCCCGGAGCTGGTAATTTTTCAGGAACATTAGTAAATGCCCTTTTATACCACTACCCAAACTTGCCAGGAATTGGCGGTATTCTCCGCCCGGGCATCGTCCATCGCTTGGATAAAGGTACTTCTGGGGTTTTGGCAGTGGCTAAAGATGAGGTTACTCACCGGGGTTTAGCTGAACAATTTAAAACTCATGCGGCGGAGAGAAAATATATTGGCCTTGTTTTAGGCTTGATTTCTCCAGAAGGTAATATAGCAACTCTTATAGGCCGGCATCCCCTTGACCGCAAAAAAATGTCGGTCAAACCTCGCCGTGGACGAGAAGCCAAGACTTATTGGAAAGTGATTAAGCAGTTTCGTCATTTTAGCCTGGTCGAATTTACTTTGGCTACGGGAAGAACCCATCAAATAAGGGTCCAACTTTCTTCGCTGGGCCATCCTATTTTGGGCGATCCGGTGTATGGGGGTAGAAAAGGGCTAAACTCCCTCGAGCCTTATCTTAAGAAAGGGCTCCTCAACCTTAAACGACAGGCCCTGCACGCCTATTATTTAGGGATTATTCATCCAGTAACTAAAGAAAAATTAATTTTTACTTCGCCGCTGCCGGCGGACATTCAGGAGGTTATTGCTTTATTAGAGAAATATGACTTATCTTAATAAAAATTTTTACTTTTGTTTAGAAAAAAGGGATTTGCCATTTAATTATCATATTATCGAAGAATGGAATAACCATCCCAAAATTTTTCATGGGTTTGGGACAAGGAGGAGTGAAGGAAGGAAATTAAGAAAAGACTGGCTTGGCCAGGCCTTAACAATTGCTGGGAAAGAATATCCAATTGTGGCGTTGCGGCAAGTCCATGGAGATGGCGTAGTGATTTTTAATGGCGAAGGACTAAAAGATTTGTGGTTTAGAGAGGGAGATGCTCTGCTAACTCGGATTCCAGGATATGCCTTGGCCGTTTTTACTGCAGATTGTTTGCCCATCTTGATTTTTGATCCCGGGCAGGAGGCGGTGGGTATTGTTCATGCTGGATGGAGAGGGACAGCCAAGGGAGTTGTGGCCAAAGCTATTAGAAAAATGGAGGAAGTTTTTAAGTCCGCAGTGGAGGAAGTGCAAATCGGTATTGGCCCAGGTATCTGCTCTTCATGCTTAGAGGTAGATGCACCCGTGCAGCAAGCCTTCACCGAAGCCCAAGTCCCATGGGATAGAATTGCCAAACACAAAGGAAATGGGAAGTTTTTATTGGACCTTTATCAGGCAAATTTGCTGTTGATCAAATCTTGTGGGATAAACGAAGAGAATATATTTTCTTTTAGGGCCTGCCCCTCTTGTGAGGTAGAGAATTATTATTCTTACCGCGGGGAAGGGAAAGATTCAGGGAGAATGATTAATTTTATTGGGTTGAAAAAATAAAAATCTGCTAAGCAGAAGAGAAAAATAACAGGTATTATGCAGCGGGGTAAAAAATTCTTGACAAGGAAAAAGGTAATATTTAAAATAAAAATGGATCCTTCCGAAAAGGACGGCAATAATAATCAAGAAATTCTACCTTGAGACCTAATCCGAATTAACTCCTTTCAGGAAATCAATCAAGGTTCTTCATGTTCATGAGGAGCTAAAAATAGAGTTTAATTTACAAGTCAATGGAAATATTATTTGAACCCAGAAATAATCCCCCGCTCGACCTAAAATTTTAAGAAAGCCTGAGGAGCGCAGCCCACTTTTTTGGAAAAGTAGGGTTATAATTAAATACTTAAGGAGTGGCAATGAATATTGTTGAGTTAAAAGAGAAAAAAATTAGCGAACTTAATAAATTAGCCAGGGAATTGAACGTAGAAGGGGCCAGCAGTATGCGCAAGCAGGACCTTATCTTTGCCATTCTGCAGGCGCAGACTGAGAAAAACGGGCTAATTTATGGAGAGGGCGTATTGGAGATTCTTCCTGATGGCTTCGGCTTCTTACGCTCCCCAGATTTTAATTATTTGCCAGGTCCCGATGATATATATGTTTCTCCTTCCCAAATCCGCCGTTTTAATCTCAGAACTGGCGATACCATAGCCGGACAAATTCGTCCACCCAAAGAAGGAGAAAGGTATTTTGCCCTCCTTAAAGTAGAAGCCGTGAACTATGAAGAACCGGATTTAGCCCGCGAAAAAATTCTATTTGACAACCTTACCCCTCTTTATCCGGATGAGAGGATTAAGTTAGAAGTGCCCGGCGAAAACAACATGTCCATGCGGATCATGGACCTCTTAACCCCCATCGGAAAAGGCCAAAGGGGTTTGATTGTCAGCCCCCCCCGAGCTGGAAAGACCATGATTCTCCAAGCCATAGCTAATAGCATCACGGCTAATCATAAAGAAATGATCTTGATTGTTCTCTTGATTGATGAACGGCCGGAAGAAGTCACCGATATGCAGCGCTCAGTTAAAGGAGAGGTAATTAGCTCCACTTTTGATGAACCAGCTCAACGCCACGTGCAGGTTGCCGAGATGGTTCTGGAAAAGGCCAAACGCTTAGTTGAACATCAAAAAGACGTGATCATCCTTTTAGATAGTATAACTAGGTTAGCCCGGGCCTATAATGCCGTAGTCCCTCCCAGTGGAAAAATTCTCTCGGGCGGAGTGGACTCTAATGCTTTGCACAAACCTAAACGATTCTTTGGGGCAGCGCGTAATGTCGAAGAAGGGGGCAGCTTAACTATTATTGCCACGGCCCTTATTGATACAGGGAGTAGGATGGATGAAGTTATCTTTGAAGAATTTAAGGGAACTGGAAATATGGAAATTGTCTTAGATCGGAAATTGGCTGATCGCCGTATCTTTCCCGCCATCGATATTAATAAATCCGGAACCAGGAAAGAAGAGTTACTTTTAACTCCTTATGAATTGAATAGAGTTTGGATTTTGCGCAAATTGCTGCAGCCCCTTAATTCAATAGATGCTATGGAATTCCTTTTGGATAAAATGAAGGGTACTAAGAATAATGCGGAGTTTTTAGACTCTATGAGCCGTTGAGGCAACAAAAATAAATAAAAAGTTAATCTATCCATAGGAGGAAAAGACAAATGAAAAAGGGTATTCATCCCCAATTTGTTGATGCGGTAATTAAATGTGCTTGTGGCAACGAGATTCGCACCCGATCAATCAAAAAAGAAATTTCTGTAGAAATCTGCTCGCGCTGCCACCCTTTTTTTACTGGTAAACAGAAACTTATAGATTCTGCAGGAAGAGTGGAACGCTTCCAGAGAAAATACGGGCTTAAATAAGAATAAAAAATCCTTGGAATTTAAAACTTTAAAATAATATATACTTATGGCTCAGATTCTCGACCAAATGTTTCAAAAGCTTCAGGAAGTAGAGGATCGTTATATAGAGCTGGAGAAACTTCTTTTTGACCCTAAAATTTTGAATAACCCGAAAGAGATGCAGAAATATGCTCGCGAAAAGGCAGGAATCTCTAAAATTGTCGAGGCCTATCGGGAATATAAAAAAGTAAAAGAGGAAATTTCAGAAAGCCAAAAGCTGCTGGCCGAGACTGAGGAAGAAGAGATGAAAGAATTGGCCAGGGCTGAATTGCAGAGTTTAAAAGAGAAATTGGCTAATTTAGAAAAGGAAATAAAGATTCTTCTCTTGCCTCGAGATCCACGGGATGAAAAGAATATATTTTTAGAGATTCGGGCAGGAACTGGTGGGGAAGAGGCAGCCCTCTTTGCGGCCGACCTTTTTCGTATGTATGCCAAATTTGCGGAGATGAATCGCTGGCGGGTGGAAGTGGTTAGTCAAAATCCTACAGGACTCGGTGGTTTTAAAGAAATAATAGCTCTTATCGAGGGGAAAGGGGTGTATAGCCGCTTAAAATACGAGAGTGGCGTGCATCGAGTTCAGCGCGTACCTATTACTGAGTCATCGGGACGGATTCATACTTCAGCCGTGACCGTGGCCATCTTGCCCGAAGCCGATGAAGTGGAAGTGGAAATTAACCCGAATGATTTACGGATTGATGTTTTCCGATCCTCAGGTCCGGGGGGACAAAGTGTGAATACTACAGATTCTGCTGTGCGCATCACTCATCTCCCCACGGGAATAGTTGTTTCCTGCCAAGATGAAAAATCCCAACATAAAAATAAAGCTAAGGCGTTGAAAGTTCTCCGCGCCCGTCTCTGGGACAAGATGATGGAGGAACAACGCGCGCAGATCTCTGAAGAAAGAAAAAGTCAAGTTGGTACAGGAGACCGTAGCGAACGAATCCGTACTTATAATTTTCCGCAAAACCGAGTTACTGACCACCGCTTGGGGCTTACTTTACA
Organism: Thermodesulfobacteriota bacterium; assembly: GCA_049699975.1. Taxonomy (GTDB): domain Bacteria; phylum Desulfobacterota; class SM23-61; order SM23-61; family SM23-61; genus CAZAGD01. The sequence goes on along the minus strand of JBNAWB010000008.1, from coordinate 19,221 downwards.
TCGCTTAGATAGTATTTTGGAAGGAGATCTGAACGAATTACTTGATGCCCTGCATACTCATTTCCAAGCCGAGGCTCTTAAGTCCCGCTAAAAAGGAAAACAAAGAATTGCCTTCCCTTCCTTGGACGATCCTAAAAATTATTCGCTGGACAGAAGAAAGATTTAAGAAAGAGGGCATTCCTTGTGCCCGCTTAGAAGCAGAAGTGCTCTTGGCGGAGAATTTGGGTATGGATCGGGTCGGGCTGTATATTCATTATGACCAACCGCTCACCTCTACCGAATTAAATTCTTTCAAAGAAATGGTAAGTAGGCGATTAAAAAGGGAGCCTCTGGCTTATATAATAGGTAAGAAGGAATTTTGGTCCATGTCTTTTAAAGTTACGCCAGATGTATTTATCCCCCGGCCGGAAACAGAGATGCTGGTAGAAGAGGCCTTAAAAATAGCTACCAGGGAAAGTGATCATAATAACCCTCTTAAGATCTTAGATATAGGTACAGGGAGCGGGGCCATAGTGATCGCTTTAGCCAAAGAGTTACCCACAGCATATTTGGAAGCCACAGAGATATCTGCCAAAGCGTTAGAGGTAGCTCGGGAAAATGCGGCTGCTCACGGAGTTGCTGGCCGCATTGATTTTAAGCAAGCAGATCTATTCCCTTCTCTAAGGGGGCCTTATGATCTCATCGTGGCTAATCCGCCTTATATTCCCCGGCGGCATCTTACCTCTCTTCCTCCGGAAGTACGCCATTTTGAACCCCCTCTGGCCTGGGATGGAGGAGAAGATGGTTTGGATTTTTTCCGGCGCTTACTCCCCCAAGTAGGCAAATTTCTTCGCCCTCAGGGATGGTTTCTGACGGAGATCGGAGTAGGACAAGAAGAGGAAATTAAAAAAATCGCGGGCGAAATGGTTGATTTAAGTCCGGGTACTTTTGTAAAAGATTTAGCAGGTGTTAACAGAGTATTTAAAGTAAGTAGAGTAAGATAAAGGAGAGGGACAGTGGAGAAGATGATTATAGAAGGTGGCCATCGGTTAGTAGGGGAAGTGGCCGTGAGTGGGGCGAAGAATTCAGCTTTACCTCTTTTTGCTGCCACCCTCTTAGTAGAGGGCAGGAATACTTTGGAAAACGTGCCTGCTTTGGCTGATATCTCAACTATTTCCAAACTTTTGCAAGGTATGGGTGTAAAAATAGCAGGCACGAGTGGCCTAGTCCATCTGGATGCTACGGGAGTGCATTCTTATGAAGCTCCTTATGAATTAGTAAAGACCATGCGCGCCTCGGTCTTAGTTTTGGGACCGCTGGTAGCTAAATGGAAAAGGGCTCGCGTTTCCCTCCCTGGGGGATGTGCCATTGGGGCCCGCCCCATAGATCTGCACTTAAAAGGTTTAGCGGCCTTAGGAGCAAAAATAGAAATTAAGCATGGGTACGTGGAAGCATGGGCCGATCGCCTTCAAGGAGCTAAAATTTATTTTGATATTCCCACCGTAACCGGAACCGAGAATATCATGATGGCTGCTACTTTGGCAGAAGGGAGGACTGTGATAGAAAATGCCGCCCGGGAGCCAGAGGTAGCCGAATTAGGAATAGTTTTAAATAAAATGGGGGCAAAAATTCAAGGGTTAGGAACTGATGTGCTGGTCATCGAGGGAGTTAAAGAATTGCAGCCTTTTAGACACACCATTATGCCCGATCGCATAGAAGCAGGAACCCTCATGGTGGCTGCGGGAATTACTCAGGGTAATATAAAACTTTTGCATTGCCATTTAGGTCATATGGAAGCTGTAGTTACTAAACTGCGCGAAGCCGGGTTAGAAATTTATGATGAAGGAAGCGGGATAAGAGTGATTGGCCCCGTAAATATTAAATCGGTTGACGTTAAAACTATGCCTTATCCAGGTTTCCCTACAGACATGCAAGCTCAGATCATGGCTTTAATGTGCTTGGCGAATGGGCTCTCCGTAATTACCGAAACTATATTTGAGAATCGTTTCATGCATGTGAGCGAGCTTAGAAGAATGGGGGCTGATATCCGCATCGAAGGGCCGAATGCAATCGTGCGCGGGTTACCCAATTTAACAGGAGCACCAGTAATGGCCACCGATTTGCGCGCCAGCGCCTCTTTAGTCCTGGCCGGTTTGGCGGCTGAAGGCGTAACGGAAGTCTCGCGCATTTATCATTTAGATCGGGGTTACGAAAAGTTAGACGAAAAATTAGCGCGGTTAGGAGCTAAGATCACGCGCGCCAAGGAATGAGATTATGCGCATATTAATTTCTGGTCAAAAAGGCTTTGCCCAATATTTAAAGCTTTTAGTTACTAAAAGGGTCGCCGCAGAAAAAAAAGTAGAGCGGCAAACTAAAATAATTTTAAAGCAGGTAAAGGAGGGGGGTGACCAGGCCCTTATAAAGTTGACGCGTTTTTTCGACCAATGGCCTGCTACCAAGGAGAATATTTTAGTCTCCCGGCCTGAAATAAAAGATGCTTTTAAAAGCTTAAAACGTGAAGAAGTGCGGACTTTGGAATTTGCCGCCGAAAGAATTACCCAATTTCATGCCCTCCAGAAAAAAGAAACTTGGTTCTTTGCTGAGGATAACGGCAGCATATTGGGAGAGATAATTCATCCCTTGGAGCGAGTGGGGATCTATGTGCCTGGCGGAAAAGCTGCTTATCCTTCGAGCGTTTTGATGAATGCAATTCCAGCCCAAATAGCTGGGGTGTCCCAGATAATCATGACTACTCCTGCGCATAAGGGAAAGATAAATCCAGCTGTGCTGGCGGCCGCGGCCATTGGCGGAGTAAAAAAAATATTTAAGTTAGGAGGAGCGCAGGCTATAGGCGCTTTGGCTTACGGGACTAAGTTAGTTCCACATGTAGATAAGATAGTTGGCCCGGGCAATATTTATGTGGCTATGGCTAAAAAATTGGTGGCGACGGAAGTAGCTATTGATTCTATTGCTGGACCTAGTGAAATTCTAATCATTGCCGATGGCCAAGGGAATCCTTCTTTCATTGCTGCTGATCTTCTTTCTCAAGCAGAACATGATCCTCAGGCTCGCGCTTTCCTGATTTGTTTTTCCCGCGCTTTCGCGGAGGAAGTCTGCCGCCAAATTGACCAGCAACTTTCTAATTTGCCGCGGAGAGAAATTGCCGCGGCGTCCTTGAAGAAATGGGGAGCTATTTTGGTGGTAAAGTCTGCGGTGGAGGCGGTAAAGATTTGCAATGAAATAGCTCCTGAGCATTTAGAATTGGCTGTCGCTGATCCTTTCCGGCTGGTTAAACAGATTAAGCATGCGGGTTCTATCTTTTTGGGCCATGCTTCCCCAGAAGCTATTGGAGATTATGTGGCGGGACCTAATCATGTTCTGCCCACTGGCGGGACAGCTCGCTTCTCCTCTCCCTTAGGGGTTTATGATTTTCAAAAAAGATCGAATCTAATCTGCCTCTCCCCGGCTGGACTAAAAATTTTATCGTCTCCGGCCAGAACCTTGGCGGCAATGGAAGGCCTCCACGGTCATGGACAGGCTATCAGCTTGAGAATTGAAAAATGGAGAGAGATATAAAGTATATGACTATACCTGCATTAGAACTTTGTCAAGTTTCCTATGCTCTTAACGGCCAGAAAATTCTCGATAAAATTTCATGGCAAGTTGCTCCGGGAGAGCATTGGGTTATCCTTGGCCCCAATGGGGCTGGGAAAACTACCTTACTCAAGATAATCTGCGGTTACCTTTGGCCAAATGCCGGCGGTAGTATTAAGCGCCTTGGTCAATCCCTGCTTGATCTGAGGGAATTACGTAAGAGCATTGGCTGGGTTACTTCGTATTTATTTGCCAATATTCCTCCCCAGGAGGAAGTGTTAGAGACTGTGCTTTCGGGAAAGTTCGCCCAAGTGGGCTTGGTAAAATTTCGGGGGGAGGATTTAGGAAAGCTGGATTATGAAATGGCCAAACATTATTTAGCAGAGCTTGACTGCGCCCATTTATTATATAAGAAATTTGGCTCTCTTTCCCAAGGAGAACAGCAAAAGGTTCTCATTGCCCGAGCCAGGATGGCCAAACCTTATCTGATTATCTGTGATGAGCCATGTGTGGGTTTAGATCCGGGGGCGAGAGAGACTTTCCTTAAGACCTTACAAATGCTGGGGGCCCAAAAGAATGCCCCTAGTTTAATTTATGTAACTCACCACATCGAAGAGATAATGCCCATTTTTAAAAAGACTTTAATTATCAAAGATGGGCAAATTATCGCCCGGGGAAAGACAGAAGATATAATTAAAGCCGAAATACTAGCAGATTTATACGGAATCTCTTTAAAAATTATAAAGAAAAAAGGGCGGTTTTGGCCCATAAGCATTTGAATTTCTTGCTAATAAAAGGCCTTATTTCCATTCTTAAAATAGCTTTGAAATCATGTCGAAAGAATGGTCTATATATTTAAAAGTAAAAGATCTAAAAAAATTAAAAAATTTTAGGCCTTGGCAAATTATTCAAAAAATAGCCCAAGAGCGGAAGGTAAAAGTTTTTCTGGTGGGGGGGGCGATAAGGGACTTATTTTTTAAAAAGCCGTTCATTAAAGATTTTGATTTTTTAGTTAAAGGAGAAACCAAGACCTTAGTGAGCGAAATAGCTAAAGAATTGGCCATTCCATATTTCCCTCTGGATGAATCTTGGGGAATTTGGCGCTTAATCTTTAAAGAAGGAAAGCGGAAATGGACAATGGACTTTTCTTCTATGCATGCTGACCAAATTGAACTTGATTTGCAGCAAAGGGATTTTACTATAAACTCTATGGCCCTTGATCTATCTTCCCTTGCCAAAGGGCAGCCCATCTCCATAATCGATCCCCTAAATGGCCTCCATGATCTTGAACAAAGGATTCTCCGGGTTAATGCTGAAGATTCTTTCCGAAAAGATCCTTTGCGCATGTTGCGTGCTTTCCGTTTGGCCGCCAACCTTAACCTAAGGATCGAAGAAAATACTCTTTGTTTGATAAAAAAAAATAAAAAATTATTGCCCCAATCTGCTGCGGAAAGAATCCGGGCAGAATTTTTTGCTCTGTTAAATGAGCAGCAAGCAGCCTCCTTTTTGAGATCTCTTTTTCAGGTAGGAATATTAGAAGTATTGTTTCCAGAAATTCAAAGCTGGGCTGACTTCCCCCAGGGACCTCACCATGATTTTTATCTTCTGGAGCACGCTTTCCAGACGGTGGCCGCGGTGGAGTTCATTTTAGCGCACTTAGCAGATATTTTCCCTGCCCGGGCCAAGGCCTTGCAGGATAATTTTGCTGAGTTGGTTGAGGAAGGAGTTACGCGGCAGGCCCTTTTAAAATTTGGTGCTTTCTTTCACGACTCTGGAAAGCCTGTTACCTATAGCTTTACCCCCGTAGAAAAAATTCCCCGGTTCTTGGATCATGATCAAAAAGGTAAGACTATTAATGAGCAGATTTGCCAACGCCTAAAACTTAGCCGCCAAGCGATTAAGTTAGTCACAGATATGACTGGTCAGCATATGCGTATTTTAGGCCTGGCCCAGCTCTCCCAAGTGACTCCGCGAGCCAAATATAGATTCTTCCGGGATTTGGGCAAAGGAGGCATAGAGATCGCTATTTTAAGTTTAGCGGATAAAATGGCAGCTCGGCGGATTAAATTTCAGTGGCCCCAACCCGCGGATACGCCGGATGATCTTTCAAGAGTAACAAAATTAGTTTTGGAATTAATCCATTATTATTATGTAGATTTTCAGCCGCAAAAGAAGAAGTTATTCTTGGATGGGCAAGAAATCATGGCGACCTTTGGCTTGCCACCGGGCAAAAAAGTGGGCGAATTGTTGACGCGTCTTCGGGAGGCAGAAGACGCCGGTTTAATTCAATCTAAGGAAGAGGCTTGGCAATTTTTAAAAATTGAGCAATCACGAGAATTTAATGAGCAGGCGAGGAAGTGAAAGAGGGGCCGGGGGAGATTAGGCAAATTAGGTAGAAATTAAAAAGTGATTAGTGGTCAAAAGGAAACCTTGACCGTCTAACAGTTTTAATTTTCACGGCCAGATAAGACAGGACGGGAGGGGGAGAGGCGAAATTAAAATCCGCCGGGAATTGCTTATTTCCTTCTTACCCACCTTTTCTCCGCCATGAACGGCGGGGATAAACTTGTCTGGAAAACAAAAACCTGAATAATGCTCAGTATTTTTAAATAGAGATTTTTATTCCCCGCCCGGACCAATGAAAGAACCAGTGCCTCATTTTAATGAGCCTCTCTCCCTCCCGCCTGAAGTAGGTACGAATTTCAAAAGTGATCGACGGTCAGAAGGAAACTGCCTTGACAGGTCGAGGGTTATTAATTAATATGATGGTACTTTTTTTATTTTTTTGATCCAAATATGAGGTCCCCATGAAATACAAAGATCCTTTTAATTTCAGTTTTTATCTGCCCACAAAAATAATCTTTGGGGAAGGCGCGCTTAAAGAAGTAACTAAAGAAATGGATAGATTAAATATGCGCCGAGCTTTCGTGGTTACCGATAAAACCCTCCGCGATTCCCCCATGGTCAAAGAGCTAATAAATCATTTAGGTGCCAGAATGGCTGGGCTTTATGCCGAGGCCATACCCGACTCCTCCATCCCTATAGTTAATAAAGGCGCAGAAGTATTCGCCGAAATAGGCGCTGATGGTTTGATCTCCTTGGGTGGGGGCTCAACCATGGACACGGCTAAAGCATTGGGCATTTTGGCCAGCAAGAAAAAGAAAGACGTGAGAGAGTTCTTGGGATTTTATAAAGTAGGGCAGCCAATTGTGCCCCATATCGCCATTCCTACTACTTCGGGCACAGGTAGCGAAGTGACCATGTTTACAACTATTAAAGACCACGAATCTCGAGTTAAGATTCTTACGGCTGACCCTAATTTAATTCCTCCCGTAGCCATTCTTGATCCCGTACTTACTGTGGGTCTATCTCCAGAATTGACCGCCGCCACTGGTATGGATGCCTTATCTCATGCAGTAGAAAGTATTCATGCCCGCGCTTATGAACCCATAGCCGATGGGCTGGCTTGTCATGCTATTCGCCTTATAAATCAATATCTCCCGCGCTGTGTGGAAAAAGGTGACGATCTGGAAGCCCGCGGAATGCAAGCCATCGCTTCAACCATGGCGGCTATGGCTTTCCAAAATGCTCTTGTCGGCTGTGCCCATGCTATGGCCCATGCTTTAGGGGGCATGTACGGACTCCACCACGGTTTGGCCAATGCCATCCTGCTTCCTTTGGGCATGCGTTTTAATATGCCGGTGAGCGCTCCCCGCTATCGTTTAGTTTGCGAAGCTTTTGGCTTGGACATCCGTGGCCAAAGCGATCAAGAAGTTGGCGAATTAGCCGTAAAGACAGTGGAAGAATTTACCCGTCGTCTTGGTCTTCCGCAGCGGCTTTCTGAAGTCAACATTCCTAAAGAAAACTTAGCAGAAGTGGCTAAACTGGCCGTGGGTGACCCAGCTATGCGCTCCAATATTCGCAAAGTAACCAATCCTGAGGAGATTTTGCCTGTTTTGCTCTCTGCTTGGTAAATAAAAGAGTAAATATGATAGAAATTGACAAAAGTGCATATTTAAGAAACCTGCCCGCGGTACATGAGCTTCTCCGGCATCCGCGCCTCCAGGGTTACCTTAAAAATTTTTCTAAAGAATTGATCGTGCAAGCTATTCGCCTAACCTTAAACCAAAAGCGGGATGAAATTCTCAAGAGCGCTCTTCCTCCGCAAATTGCCCAAGAAGATTTAATTCCCTTAATTGAAAAAGAAATAACGAGAATTGTTCGTCCCCATCTTCGCCCGGTAATTAATGCTACAGGAGTAGTATTGCATACAAATTTGGGCCGGGCTCCCTTGGGTAAGGAAGTTCTAAAAAATATTTACTTGGTGGCCCAAGGCTATTCCAATTTAGAATTCGATCTCCAATTAGGAGAGCGGGGCTCCCGTTATACTCATGTTGAAGAAATCCTATGCCAGATTACTGGGGCGGAGGCCGCCTTGGTAGTTAACAATAATGCTGCCGCCGTCCTCTTAGCTCTCAATACTTTAGCCGCAGGGAAAGAAGTCGTCGTTTCGCGCGGTGAACTTGTAGAGATTGGGGGATCTTTTCGCATTCCAGACGTAATGAAGAAGAGCGGAGCTAATTTAAAAGAAGTAGGCACCACCAATCGGACACATCTCCATGATTATGAACAAGCCATAAATGAGAAAACGGCCTTGCTCCTAAAAGTGCATACCAGCAACTTTCGCATCTTAGGATTCACTGCCGAAGTTTCTTTGAAAGATTTAGTAAAATTAGGCAGAAGCAAAGACCTACCTGTAATGCAGGACTTGGGTAGTGGTTGTCTCTTAGATCTTTCCCGATATGGTCTTCCCCAAGAGCCTACTGTCCAGGAAGCTTTAAGAGCTGGAGCTGATCTGGTCACCTTTAGTGGCGATAAACTTTTGGGCGGCCCGCAAGCGGGAATAATCTTAGGCCAAAGGAAATATGTGGATTTAATCAAAAAGAATGCCCTTAATCGCGCTGTAAGAATTGATAAGCTAACTTTAGCTGGCTTGGAGGCTACTCTGCGGATTTATTTAGACCATGAGAAAGCGTTGGCTCAAATTCCAGTCCTCAAGATGCTTATTTATTCAGAATCAGAATTAAAAAAGAGGGCTAAACGTCTTCAGCGCGCCATTGCCCAGGAGCTTTCTTCTCTTTGTCAGGTGCAGATCAAAAAGGAAAATTCTCCCGTGGGAGGGGGATCTTTACCTCTTCACCAATTGCCTACTTGGGTGGTTGCTTTGCGGCCGTTCAAAATATCTATTTCAGAAATGGAAAAGAGATTGCGGGAACAAGAGCCGCCCATTATCGCCCGCATCCAGCAAGATGAGATACTCTTAGATTTGCGAACAATCGATGAAAAAGAAGAAAAAGATCTCCTTTTAGGCCTAAGAAATAGCTTGATATAAAAATAATGCTGCCAAATAAATCATTAGGAAGGCAAAGATAGGGCTTCAAAATACCATATTTAGTTATTGCATCGAAGGAAGAGGTTCACTCCCAAAGAATAAAAACAAAGGTGGTTAAAGGTTCGGCTTTTAAAATTTAGGGAAATCTGGTAATAATATATAAGAGGCTTGCTCCCTAAGCAAGGATAAGGTGGAAATGATCAATTCTAACGTCTTAGTTTTAAATAAATCATTCCTGCCTATTCACATCACTACCGTGCGGCGTGCTTTTTGCCTATTATATGCCGGCATTGCCAAAGCAGTGGACTCGCAATATAAAACTTTTGATTATGAGAGCTGGCGCCAGCTTAGCATAGAAAAAAACGATGAAACTATCGGATTGGTGGATCGCGTAATCAAAGTACCGCGCGTCATCCTGCTCCTTACTTATGACCGCATACCAAAACGCCAAGTGCGCTTCAGCCGTTATAATATCTTTTTAAGAGATAAGAATACCTGCCAATATTGCGGGAGGAAATTCCCCCGTCACGAGCTTAATATTGATCACGTTATCCCGCGCTCTCAAGGAGGAACTTCAACTTGGGAAAACGTAGTGTGTAGCTGCCATGAATGCAATCGTAAGAAAGGAGGGAAAACCCCGGAGCAAGCCAAGATGAAGTTGATTGCCCCTCCTCGAAAACCGGCCTGGACCCCGCCCTTGCATGTCTCGTTGAAAGAGTTCATGCATAAAGAATGGGCTCCTTTCTTGGATTTCATGGTAAATGTTTCCTACTGGAATACCGAGTTACTTCAAGAGTAATTTAAATAATTAAAGAATTACTCTTAACAATAAAACTCTTCCTGTTATTTTTGTGGCACCTAACTATTAAATCTTTTAATGATTACTTCTAAAAGTAATCCTAAAGTAAAAGAAATCCGTCTGCTCCATCAAGCCAAGTATCGACATGCTCGGCAAGAATATTTTGCCGAGGGAATTAGACTTGTAACAGAAGCCCTCCAAAATCCAGAGCTCATTAAAATAATCATTTATAGCCCCCGCTTGGAAAAAAATAGTCGGGGCGCAGAACTGCTTTCCTGCTTGCGGCAAAAGATATCTACTGCAGAATGGGTTTATGTAAGTGATGAAGTGCTGGATAAAATGACCGATACCCGAACCCATCAAGGGGTTATGGCTGTACTTAAAATTAAAAAATGGACTTGGGAAGAAATCCTGCTTAAAGAAGGCCTTATCCTCCTTCTGCATCAAATTCAGGATCCGGGGAATTTGGGCACTATTTTCCGCGTGGCTGAAGCAGGAGGCGCAGCCGGCTTAGTTCTGAGTTCAAACACAGTTGACCCTTTTAATCCTAAGACCGTACGGTCTTCGATGGGCAGTATTTTTCGCTTGCCTTTTTTAATGAATCAAGATATAGAGAAGGCCGTTAGCAAGCTGCCATCATGGGGTTATCAAATTTGGGCTACATCCACCACAGGCCATACTTCATTTTGGGAAGTCGATTTTTCTAAACCGACGGCTGTAATCTTTGGGCAGGAAGGAGGCGGATTACCAGAAAATATAATTAAAGCCACAGAAGGATCTCTAACTATTCCTATGAAATCAGAAGTTGAGTCACTCAATGTGGCGATGGCTGCAGGTTTAGTCATATACGAAGCCTTACGGCAAAAATATAAAAAATAGCCCTGGCGGGCTAAAAAACAGGAGGTGGAGAATGCAAAAGAAAGTTTTGTTAATTCTATTGGGCAGTTTAATTTCTTTTTTCTTCCTATCATCTATTGTTTTGGCTCAACCGGCAGGCCAGAAGGTTTTTAAATGGCGTTTCCAGTCTCACTGGCCGGCAGCTAGCGCTTCATTTAAACCCCTCAAAGACTTTTTTGATCAGAAAATAACTAAACTTACCGATGGCCGTTTGCAAATAACCCTTTATCCAGCCGCGGCTTTAGTACCCACCAAGGAAATCTTTGATTCTTGCCGCAAAGGAACTATTGAAGGAGCCACAGCGAGCCCCGCTTATTGGATGACCATAGTCCCCATCGCGGGTGTCTCTGGCAACTGCCCGATGACTTTCCGAACTGCCAAAGAAGGTTTGCATTTTCATTTTAATATGGGATTTGAAGATATGCTTAAAGAAGCGCATCTCAAACATAATCTCCTTTATTATACTGAAAAGGTTTATCCCACGGCTATGATCGGCAAAAAGGCCATCAATAAAATTGAAGATTTTAAAGGATATAAAATCCGTTCTTCAGGAGCTATTGCGGACATGCTTAAAGAACTGGGTGCGGCCACCAGCTTAATTCCGGGAGAGGAAATTTATTTAGCTTTGCAAACAGGAGTAATTGATGGCGTCCACTGGGGAGCAGCCCAGGGTGCTTTGACCATGAAGTTCTGTGAAGTTGCTAAATATTATATTCAACCCGATTTGGCTATGTCGGGAACTGATGTAATCATTATTAATAAAGAAGCTTTTGATTCTCTTCCGAAAGATTTACAGACCAAATTGGATGCTGCTTTAAAAGAAAGGGTTTTTCAACGCACAGAGGAATATACCGTTGAAGAAGTTAAGGCTTTGGAGATTATGAAAAAAGATTATAAAGTGACCGTTTGCACCCTACCGCCCGCAGACCAAAAGAAAATGATGGCCGCAGCCATGAAGCAATGGGATAAATTAGCCGCTAAAGATGCTATGGCCGCTAAAGCAATAACCATGCTCAAAGATTATTTAAAAAAATTGGGCCATATTGATTGATAGCTGTATGAAGAAAGGGTTTAACCCTTTCTTCATATCTGCGGGAGGTAAAATTTCTTATGCCTAAATTTTTAAGGACCATAGATTTGCTGAACGAAAAGATTGGCAAAGGCGTTAGCTATCTGATCATCTTTCTTTTAATTGTAATTATTTACGAAATAATCTGCCGCTATTTATTCAACAATCCCACCATTTGGGCTCACGAGACCTCCCAAATGATCTATGGTGCTTATGTAATCCTTCTTGGTGGTTATGTTCTGCAACGGGGAGGACATGTTAATGTGGAAATTCTTTATGGTCGATTTTCGCCACGGCAGAAAGCAATAATTGACCTTTTTACCTGGCTCCTTTTCTTCTATTTCTGTGGTCTTTTACTCATCAAAGGAAGCGAAATGGCCTGGGATTCCTTTAAAGTAAGGGAGACTGAACCTACAGCTTTTGCCCCTCCAATTTATCCTATTAAAATGACTATTCCCATAGGAGCCTTCCTCCTTCTTCTGCAAGGCTTTGCCAAATTTGTCCGCGACTTGCAAATGGCTCTCTTCGGTAAAGAGGTACCGCGATGAGTATAGAGTTAATTACCATACTTCTCTTCGGCGCCCTCATCCTCTTTTTAGCTCTTGGTCTTCCTTTAGCCTTTGTCTTAGGTGGAGTAGGGGTTGTAGGGTGCTATTTCTTATGGGGGAGCAAAGGACTCTTTATGGCCGCGGCTCAAGCCTACGGAGCCATGGGTAAGTTTACTTTGTTGGCTATACCGCTTTTTATCTTCATGGCCATGATCTTAGAAAGAGCCGGTGTTGCCGATGATCTTTACACCATGATGCATCGTTGGATGGGGCCTTTGCGGGGTGGTTTAGCTATTGGCACTGTTTTAATCTGTACAATTTTTGCAGCCATGGCCGGGATTAGTGGAGCAGCAACAGTTTCCATGGGCGTAATTGCTTTACCCGCTATGCTTAAAAGAGGCTATGACAAAATCATCGCCATGGGCTGCATTTCTGGTGGAGGAGCTTTAGGTATCCTTATCCCTCCCAGTGTCCCCATGATCCTCTATGCCACCTTGACTGGAGAATCAATCGGTGGCTTATTCGCTGGCGGAGTTTTTCCGGGCATCCTTCTTTCTATACTTTTCATTCTCTATATTGCCATTCGTTGTTTTCTCCAACCTAATCTTGGTCCCGCGCTACCGAAAGAAGAAAGAGCTTCTTGGAAGGAAAAATTTGTCTCTTTGCGCGCGGTAATTTTACCCATCATGATCATTATTATGGTGTTGGGATCAATCTATTCGGGCGTTTGTACAGCTACCGAAGCGGCTGCTTTAGGATGTCTGGGAGCTTTCATTTCTGCTGCCGTTTACCGCAAATTAAATTGGACTTTAGTAAGAGAAGCTTGTTATCGGACGGCCAATCTTACCGCCATGATTATTTGGATTTTAATCGGGGCTTATTGTTTTACATCCGTTTATACCGGTACTGGGGCCCATGAATTGATGGAAAAAATACTTCTCTCTATCCCCGGGGGCAAATATGCCATTCTTATTACGATTCAGGCGGTCTTCTTTGTTTTAGGATGTATCCTGGACCCAGCAGGAATTATCATGATTTGTACTCCGGTATTTATTCCGGTAATAAAATCCTTAGGGTTCGATCCTTTGTGGTTTGGCGTTCTTTTTATCATGAATATGGAAATGGGCTATTTAACACCCCCATTTGGTTTCAACCTTTTCTACATGAAAGCTATTGCTCCTCCCGGGATAACCATGAGCGACATTTATCGCTCTATTGTTCCTTTTGTTGCTCTCCAGGCGCTGGGATTAGCTATCGTCATTATTTTTCCCGAAATTGCCTTATGGTTTCCCAGAGTAGTTTTATCGAGGTAAAGCATTTATAAAAGGGAGGCTGCTGCTTTTATTATTCCTTCAACATCAAGGCCATATTTGCAGCGCAGTAAATCTTGGGGGCCGTGTTCCACAAATGTATCGGGGATACCTAAACGTCTAATTTTTCCAGAATAAATTCCTTTTTGTTCTAAAAGCTCCAGAACTGCGCTGCCAAATCCACCTTGTAAGACATTTTCCTCTACGGTTATTAGGCGGGGAATTTCCGAAATTAGCGAGCAAAACAATTCTTCATCCAAGGGTTTGACAAAACGCGCATTTACTACCGTACATTTCACCCCTTGCTCTAAAAGCTTATCGGCCGCTTCCAATGCTGCTCTTACAGTTGACCCAATGGCCAAGATAATCAAATCTTTCCCTTCCCCAAGAACTTCCGCTTTACCGATAGGCAACTCCTTTATTTCCTCATCCAAAAACCCTCTCCAACCACTACCCCTTGGATAGCGCAAAGAGACGGGTTGACCACAATAAACAGCGGTCTTCAGCATATGCTGCAATTCATTCTCGTCTTTGGGCGCCATGACTATAAGATGAGGAATGTGGCGGAGGTAGGAAAAATCAAAAAGGCCATGATGGGTAGGACCATCTTGGCCCACTATCCCGCCGCGGTCCATGGCTAATACTACGGGAAGTTTCTGTAAACATACATCATGCAGAATCTGGTCATAGGCCCTTTGCATGAAAGTTGAATAAATAGCTACTACGGGAATAAAACCCTCGACAGCCAACCCGGCGGCAAAAGTAACTCCATGCTGCTCGGCAATTCCCACATCAAAGAACCGCTCCGGAAATTCTTGGGCAAAGGCATCCAACCCTGTTCCGTGGGGCATAGCGGCTGTAATGGCCACTATCCGTGGATTTTCTCTGGCTAACCTTACTAATGTATTCCCAAAGACGTGGGTATATGAGAGTACATTCCCTTCGCTCTTGATGGTCTTCCCCGACTCAGGAAGGAAAGGCCCCACTCCGTGAAAAGTTACGGGGTCTTTTTCCGCCGGGGCATAACCCTTTCCTTTAGTCGTTACCACATGGACTAAAACCGGCCCCCGCAAATTCTTTACATTGCGAAAGTTTTCAATTAAGCCTTCCAGCTTATGTCCAGGCAGCGGCCCTACGTATTTGAATCCTAATTCTTCAAAGAGTAAACCCGGCAGAAAAAAACCCTTTAACGATTCTTCGGCATACCTGGCCCACTTCAAGGCTGAATCGCCGATGCCCGGAAGAATTTTTAAGAAGCCTTTTATTTCCTCCCGAAAGCGCGTCGCAAAGTGGCCAGTCATCAATCGGTTCAGGTAAGAAGAGAGTGCCCCTACATTTGGAGAAATGGATAGTTCATTATCATTGAGGACCACAATCAAATCTTTATCCATTGCGCCGGCTTGGTTCAGACCCTCAAAAGCTAACCCAGTGGTCAGGGATCCATCTCCAATAACAGCGATGACTTTATAGTCTTCACCGCGCAGGCATCTTGCTTGAGCCATGCCTAAAGCAGCCGAAATAGAAGTTCCTGAATGTCCCGTGCCAAAAGGATCATATGGGCTCTCTTCCCGCCGGGGAAATCCACTAAGGCCTCCATACTGGCGGAGGGTAGAAAATCTTTCTTGACGCCCCGTAATTAATTTATGGGCATAAGTTTGATGCCCCACATCCCAAATAATACGATCACGGGGAGTGTCAAATACATAATGCAAAGCCAAGGTTAATTCTACTACCCCCAAGCTGGAAGCTAAATGGCCGCCAACTTTGGCCACCGTATTAATAATTTCCTCCCTTATTTCCCGGGCCAAAAGAGGAAGGTCAGGCAGACGCATCTTGCGCAAATCTTCCGGATTTTTAACTTGCTTAAGTAATTTAACCATCTAATTGCTTCTCTTAAGGATATATTTAGCCAGCTCTCTTAACGGATCGGCTCGCCTATCGAAAATCTGTAAATGGAAGATAGCTTCGGCAATCAAGCTTTGGGCTAAACGTTTTGATTCTTGCAGGCCAAAAAAGGCGGGATAGGTGACTTTTTTCAGAATATTATCTTTGTGCACTGCCTTCCCCATTTGGTTAACGTTTCCCTGAACATCAAGAAGATCATCAATTATCTGAAAAGCAAGTCCTAATTTCTCCCCATATTTGCTTAGGGCTCTATACTGTCTGGAAGACGCTCCTCCAATAATAGCTCCCCCACTTACCGCCGCCGCTATCAGAGCACCTGTTTTATGGGTATGAATATACTCTAATAATTCTTTGTCCACTTCTTTTCCCTGGCAGAGGATATCCATGGTCTGCCCCCCCACCATGCCCAAAGAACCAGCTGCCCGTGCAACTTCCCAGATGGCCCTCAACCTCCGGCGGGGAGAAACTCTCCTCATTAAGTCAGGACGGGCCAAAAGGAAAAAAGCCTCGGTGAGCAAAGCATCGCCAGTTAAAATGGCCAAGGCCTCGCCGAACATTTTATGGCTTGTAGGTTTGCCTCTTCTTAAGTCATCATTGTCCATAGCCGGCAGATCATCATGGATTAAAGAATAAGTATGAATAAGTTCCAAAGCGCAAGCTAAAGGCAAGACATCTTCCTGGCTTCCGCCCACTGCTTCCGCCGCAGCTAAAGCTAAGATGGGGCGCAGTCTTTTGCCCCCCGCAAAAAGGCTATAGCGCATGGCTGTATGAACTTCAGGCGGGAAAGTATCTTCTTTGGGTACCCAGCGTTGGAGAGCCTCTTCCACTAAGCGTTGGCGACTCTGCAGGTACTGTTTAAAATTCAATTTATTCCTCTTCGGCAGAATTTAAGGAAAAGGGATGGGGAAGAAGACGACCTTCGCTATCTTTGAGCAAAATTTCTACTTTCTTTTCCGCCTCGTCCAGCTTTTTGGCACAAAAGCGGGAAAGACGCACTCCCTCCTCAAAAGCTTTCAAAGACTCCTCTAAGCTTAAATTACCTTCTTCTAATTTTTTAACTATAGCTTCAAGCTTTTGGAAGGCGTCCTCAAATTTTTGTTCAGCCACATTTCCTCCTTTTTTAAATTATACTCTCCTCTTTTCTGAGGTCAAGAAGAGACATTCTTGACCGTCAATCACTTTTGAAATTCGTACCTAATCCAAGTGAGAGGGAGAAAGGCTCATCAAAATGGGGCGCTGGTTTTTTCATTGGAACGGGCGGGGAAGCATAACTCTCAATTTTGAAATAGGGAGTATTATTAAGGCTTTTATTTTCAAGAATAGGTTATTCTTCCCCGGCCGTAGTTATCTCTTCTACTTTGGCCATGAATTCCCCTTTATGCACCTTTACCCGCACCTTATCCTCAGATTTAAGGAGGGAAGCATCTTTAATAATTTCACCCTGGGGGAGTAGCCAGGTAATACTATATCCCCTTTCCAAGATAGCTAACGGATTCAAGGCATTAAGCTTATCTGACCAATTTTGCCATTTTTGGCGGAGCAGGCGTATCTCTCCCTTCTCGGCCAAGATCATTTGCCGGAAAAGTTGCTGCAGGTGCAAAGAGGCTTGGTCTATTTGTCGGCCTGGGTTATGAAGAAATAAGGAATCCTTTTTGAACTGAAAAATTTCCTTCTTTTTGAGCAGGGTCTGTCTTATAGCTTTAAATAGGCGATTAGACAAATCATCAATACGCAGCCGCTGATCGGACAGCCTCTTTCTTGGATCAATTAGCCGATAAAGGAGGGACTGCAATTTTTCTTTCTTAATTTCCAACGAGGAGCGGAAATTATGGAATAAGCGATTGTTTAAATTTGCTAATCCCTCTATTAATTCTATCTTCTCTTGCACGACTAACTCGGCAGCAGCAGAAGGAGTGGGGGCTCTTAAATCGGCCACAAAATCGGCAATAGTATAATCTATTTCGTGACCCACAGCCGAAATTATGGGTACTCGAGAACTAAAGATAGCCCGGGCCACAACTTCTTCATTGAAAGCCCAGAGATCTTCTAAAGACCCTCCACCTCTCCCCACAATAATCACATCAATATTGGGCCATTCATTTAGCTCTTTTATAGCCTGGGCAATTTCTTGAGCAGCTCCTGGCCCTTGGACCCGCACGGGGTAAATAAAGATATGCACGTTAGCATATCGCCGTTCGATAATTTTTAGCATATCTCTGATTGCCGCTCCCGTGGGTGAGGTAACGATACCAATTCTTTGAGGAAGACGAGGTATAGGTTTCTTGTGGGTCGGATCAAATAGCCCTTCTTGAGCGAGTTTCTCTTTTAGCTGTTCAAAGGCCAATTGCAGGGCACCCAAACCTTTAGGTTCCAAGTAATCAACTATTAACTGATATTCACCCCGGGGTTCGTAAACACTTATTCGCCCATAGCTTATTACCTGCAAGCCATCTACGGGCTCAAACTTTAAAAGGCGACTTTGCAATCTAAACATAACCGCGCGAATCTGGGCCGTCTCATCTTTAAGAGTGAAATAAATATGACCAGAGGTAGGAATCCGCAGGTTCGAAATCTCTCCTTCCACCCAAATATACTCAAAATTCCGCTCCAAAAGATTCTTAATTTCAGTAGTTAATTGGGTAACTGTATAAATCGGACGAAAAATGGACATGGTGAAGGGTCCTAACATCGCCAAAAGTTTAAGGAACCAAAACTCTTAAAGCCTGCGGGATGAGACGCAAAGAAAATGGCGTGCGGCAGATAAATTCTCCATCGCCATATAAATCTAAAGGTTGAACAGAATGCACTTGTACTGCTGTGGAACGATAATAGTGAACCTCGGGCATATCGATGTGCTCTCCGGTGAAAACTAAAGGGAAAAAACGATAAAGGCGAAAAATACGCACCGGATCGATCCAGCAGACATCTAAAAACCCGTCGTCTAATTCCGCTAAAGGAGTTATATGCATCCCTTTGCCATAACTCTTAATATTACCAAAAGCGACCATTAAAATTGGGCCTTCAATCATTTCTTGATCCAAGCGCAAAGTAATTTTTTTCGGCTTATAAGTAAGAATTTTTAGGAGCACGGGGAAGACGTAGGCTGCTTTACTCTTAAAAAACCTCCCCCATTTATTGGCTATCGCGTTTACTTCCGAATCAAACCCAATGCCCCCTACTCCAGCGATATAAGGTCCAGAATTTATTTGGATCACATCTATGCGCCGGATTTTTCCATAAATTAGAGTATCTAAAGCAAGTTCTAAGTCTTCGCCAAGGCCTAGATTATGAGGAAAATCATTGCCCCTGCCCAAAGGAATAAACCCCAAAGCCGGCCTTTTGCCTACCAAAGCTTGAAGAATGTAATGGGCTGTGCCATCGCCACCGGCAGAGGCAATAACATTGAACCCTTCGCTTTGAGCTTGCCGGGCTAAAAATGAGGCATGTTGAGCGTTCTCAGAAAATTGAATTTGGAAGGGAACCTGCCGCTCTAATAGTTTCTGTTTTATTAAAGGAAAAAGTTTTTGGGCTCTACCTCCCCCTGCATTAGGATTAAGGATTACTTTTATTCGGCGGAGAATTTGTTCCTGCAAAAATTGCTCCTCGCGCTTGCCAAGTATTTATATTTAACTACCAGATAAAAATTTTTTTTTCAATAAATTTCATTGCTGACTTGTCGATCACTTTTAAATTTTAACCCACGCTGAGATCGATAAATCCTTGCGGGG
>JBNAWB010000007.1:17999-36734 GCA_049699975.1 Thermodesulfobacteriota bacterium | reverse complement strand
CCCGCCTGTCTCCTGCTGGTGAGAAAAATTAAAACTGATCGACGGTCAGGATTAATTATGCTTGACACGGCTTTTATTTTTTTATAATTTTCAGGAATGGTTAGGCCGTGGCGAATACAGTATACGGGAGCAATTTACCATGTTTATTCCAGAGGGATTGAAAAAAGGAATATATTCTATGACGATGGGGATCGGCAGCAATTTCTTAAAATATTAGGTCGGATGGCCGACCGTTTTAGGACCAAGATATTTGTTTATGTGTTAATGCCCAACCATTACCATCTTCTGCTCAAGACGGGGGAGGGTAATCTTTCCCGAAGCATGCAATGGTTAGGAACGGCTTATACCAGTTGGTTCAATCGCCGACATCATCGATCTGGACATTTGTTTCAGGGGCGCTTTAAAAGTATACTGGTTGAAAATAATGATTATTTACTCCAACTTTCCTGCTATGTACATCGGAATCCTGTCCGAGCTGGCTTGGTGAAACGTTTAGCGGAATATAAATGGAGTAGCTATCTGGCTTACGCTTATGGGCGGGCTCATCCTAAATGGTTGAATATGGACTTCATACTCTCTCAATTCGGCGAAAAAAATACCCATAAAGCTTACCGCGAGAAAGTGCAAAGTTATGCTTTGGAAGAGAAGAAGATTTGGGAGGATGTGCGCTATGGTTTAGCTTTGGGGACTAAGGAATTTATTGATCGATTAAAGGAAAATTTTCTTAAAGAAATTCCCCATAAAGAGAAACCACAGCAACGAAAGATTCTCAACAGGTGGTCAACAGCGGAGTTACTTGCTAGGGGGGCTGAAATATTTAAAAAGGATATAAACGCATTTAAGGGGGGATTAAGAATAAAGGACTCTGAAAAAGAGGCCCGTGATCTGCTCATTTTTTGGCTTTGGGAAACTGGGTTTTATAAGAACTATGAAATTGGAGAGCTCTTTGATCTTGGTTATTCTTCCATAAGCAAACGGGCGACAATAGCGAAATTAGCGCTGGAAAAAAATGAAGAATTGAGGAAAAAGTACTACATGCTTAAGTCACTAATCAAGATGTGACCCTTACAATGACAAAAGAAGAAATCTACATTAAGAAAAGCTTTGGTTTCGTTGACATATCCCACCTTGATGTTATAATCTAAGCAAGCTTCCTTTGGTTCATTTTTTATTGAATAATAATGAATCCCTTAAATTGGTTAACAAAAATACCTTTTATTAACCAACTCTCCTTGCGCACGAAATTGGTAACTAGTTTTCTACTAGTGGTCATCGTGGGCGGAGTACTTTCTTCATTGATCGGGACTAAACTTGTGGGAGATACTATCGTCATGCAAGCCCGCCTCAAAGTTAAGCATGATCTGCAAACAGCGTGGTTAGTTTATAACCAGACTTTAAGCCAAATTAAAGATGTAGTTCAGTTGACTGCTTCGGGACGGACTATTCCTGATTATCTGAGTGCGGGGCGGATAAAAAATTTGCATGAGTTCCTTATTCAGCGCCGTAAAGAGTATGGTTTAGATACCCTAACCCTCACAGATGCCCGCGGGCGGGTTATCATCCGCACTCGCCACCCTTTTCTGGTGGGAGATGATCAATCTGCGGATCTTTTTGTGCAGAAAGCGATGAAAGGAGAAAGAGTAGCGGCGACAGTAATCGTCCCCCAAGAAGAGCTTCAAAAAGAAGGGAGTGATTTAGCAGAGCGAGCCTTTACCCTTTTTGTGGCCACACCGAAAGCAAAGAAAATTAAAGGAGATAGAGAAACCTCCGGCATGATGCTTAAAGCAGCCGCGCCAGTTTTCAATGAAGCCAATCAATTATTAGGAGTTCTCTATGGAGGTATACTCCTTAACCGCAATTATGAGATCGTGGATAAAGTGCGCAATCTCTTGTATGGGGAGAGCCAGTATGCCGGAAAAGAAATGGGGACAGCCACTATCTTCCAAGGTGGAATACGCATCTCCACTAATGTGCGCGGAGAAAAAGGAGAAAGAGCCATTGGTACCTTAATCTCGGACGAGGTTTATGAGGCCATCGTGGAGAGAGGAGAACCTTGGTTAGATCGAGCTTTTGTGGTGAAAGACTGGTACCTGACAGCTTATGAGCCCATCCGGGATATTACCGGCAAAATAGTGGGCATTCTTTATGTAGGCATCTTAGAAGCTCCCTATACAGATTTGCGCCATAAAGTCGTCTATAGCTTCTTCGGTATTGGCGTATTGGGAGTTTTTTTAGTCCTCATTCTTTCTTTCTTCATAACCACGGGCATTATTCGTCCCTTAAAGAATATGGTTTGGGCGACCACGAAGATTGCGGAAGGCAATTTTTCCTTGGAGCTCCCTATAAATTCTCGAGACGAGATCGGACAATTAGCGGCTTCATTTAACCATATGCTGAGCCGGCTCAAAGAAAGCCACCAAGCCTTAGAAGAATATGGACGCACCCTGGAGCAGAAGGTGGAACAAAGGACGGAAGAGTTAAAGAAAATTCAAGCCCAATTGATGCAATCAGAAAAACTGGCCTCTTTAGGAAGATTAGCCTCCGGCGTGGCTCATGAGATTAACAGCCCTTTGACTGGTATTCTCACTTTTTCCCATTTACTCATGCGCAAGCTTAAAGACAACCCGGAATTACAAAAAGAGTTAGAGTTGATTGTCCGCGAGACAACCCGTGTTTCCACCATCGTGCGTGGCCTTTTAGATTTTGCCCGTGAAAGTAAACCGCAGAAAAGACCGTGTTTTATTAATGAACTGATCACTCATACCCTTTCTTTGGTAGAGCGGCAGGCTACTTTTCAAAATATTAAAATAGTTAAAAACCTGGATCCCCAGTTGCCCGTGCTCTTGGTGGATGCTAACCAGATACAGCAAGTCTTCATGAATATCCTGCTGAATGCCGCCGATGCTATGCCCCAAGGGGGTAGTCTCCAGGTTACTTCCCTCTATCAGCCGGGCGATGATTTTGTGCAAATTATCTTTACGGACACAGGATGTGGCATTCCGGCAGAAAATTTGAGTAAGATTTTTGATCCCTTTTTTACGACTAAAGCCGACAAAAAGGGAACGGGGCTAGGTTTGGCCGTAAGTTATGGAATTATCGAGCGTCATCGGGGGCATATCGAAGTGCAAAGTGCCGTAGGCCAGGGCACAACTTTTATCATCAAGCTTCCTGTGCAACCTGGAGAAGAAGTTTCTCCGTGATGGTTAAAAATAATTTCAGGTGGAATAATGACAGCCGCCAAAATATTAGTAGTAGATGATGAAGAAATAGTTTGCTTGAGTTGCCAAAGGGTGCTTACGGAAGAGGGTTATGAAGTGATTACTACCCTTAGCGGTCAAGAGGCCCTGCAACTTATGGCCGATGAACATTTTGACTTAGCTATCGTAGATCTGAAGATGCCTGGGTTAGATGGGATGGAACTTCTGCGGGCTATAAAGAGGGATTATCCGCAAGTCTTAGTCATTATGATCACAGGTTTTTCGACAGTAGAATCGGCGGTGGAGGCCATGAAGGCGGGCGCTTTTGATTATCTACCCAAACCTTTTACTCCCGACCAGGTGACCTTGGTAGTTAAGAAAGCCTTAGATAGCCGGAGTATGATGCTGGAAAATATATATTTGCGGGAGCAACTGCAATCGCGGTATCGGTTTGAGAATATTGTCGGCATAAGTGAGAAAATGCAAGAGGTTTATCGTCTAATTCTGCGGGTGGCCCCAACAAACAGTACTGTTTTAATTACCGGGGAATCAGGCACGGGAAAAGAACTAATTGCCCGAGCCATTCATTTTCATAGTCTAAGGAAAGATCGCCAGTTCATCCCGGTTGATTGTGGCGTCCTTTCGGAGAATCTTTTAGAGAGTGAGCTCTTCGGTCATGTCAAAGGTTCTTTCACGGGAGCTATTGTTACTAAACCTGGGCTTTTTGAGGTTGCCGATGGCGGAACTCTCTTTTTAGATGAAATTGGAAATATCAGTTTGGCCATGCAAAGTAAGCTCCTCAGATTTATCCAGGAAAGGGAATTTACTCCTGTGGGCGGAACGAAGATTAAAAAAGTAGATGTACGTTTGATCGCGGCGACTAATAAAGATTTACAGGAAAAAATTAAGGAAGGTAGTTTTCGAGAAGACCTTTTTTATCGGCTAAACATTGTTCCTATTCATCTTCCTCCCTTACGAGAGAGGCCTGAAGACATTCCTCTCTTAGCTGAACATTTTCTCCTCAAATATTGTCGAGAAATGAGGAAGAATTTTAAAAAAATGTCCCCGGCCTTTTTAGATTTGCTAAAAAGTTATTCTTGGCCAGGAAATGTGCGGGAGTTAGAAAATATTATGGAGCGCATAGTGATCATGACCGATGAAGAAGAAATTCAGCCCAAACATTTTCCTATCCCAATTCAGCATCCCAAAGAGGAAAGAATAGCTTTTCAAGTCCCCCGGACTAGTGAAGAGCTAAAAGAACTGAAGAAACATTTGCGGGACAGAGCTATAGAAGAGATAGAAAGATTATTTGTCTTGCAGGCTTTATCCCGCAATGATTGGAATGTTACTAAATCAGCCAAAGAAGTGGGCATGCTGCGCCAAAATTTTCAAGCCCTCATGCGGAAGTATAATATCCGCCTTAATGGAAAAGAAGCTTAACCCCCTGCATACATGCATAAAAATCTTATGCACTGCATATTTTAAAACTCTTCGAAATTAAAAAAGAAAAAATTATTGCATATTTTTTACATGCATCAATTCGCCTTGGAGGAGAGATATATTGAGCCCTTTTATCAAAAATAATTAATAAAATCAAAGAATTATAATTTTTAAAAAATAACCGAAAGATGGCATGGAAATTGTTTTAATAGCTATGGGAAGTAAAAAAAGCAAAAGGAATTTTAGAGATGGAAAAAAGAAATCTAATAATCGCCAGTGAAGAAGAAGCCTTTAGCGAATATCTTTTTTTTCAACTTTCCAGTTATCCAGTAAAAATTTTTCGGAGCCATGTCTTAAGCGACCTACTCTTAAAAGTAAGAGAGAAAGAAGCAGATATATTAATTATCGACAGCGCCATAGAAGGAATTCCCAACTATGAAATAATCCCTTTATTAAAGAAAAGTGATCCCCATTTACCTATAATTGCTCTAACTGCAGATTCTTCTATAGATACTTCGCAAAAGCTTCGGCAAGAGGGAATATTTTTCTTGGCCATGAAGCCAGTGGATATAAAAGAAATCGGCATGGTTATGAATGACGTTTTAAGGATGTTAACCGATAAAGAACAAAGGAGGAATGTGAAGATGGCGAAAGTAATTACTCTCCCCACCCAAGAAAAGGGTTTACCTACAGAGGATGAAAAATTCAGGCGGGTGCAGGAGATCTGTGCTCAGCATGAAGGGCGCCGAGGGGATTTGTTAATTGTTCTACAAAAAATACAAGCTGTATTTGGTTATGTTCCCGAGGCTACGTTTGATACAGTTTCTTCGGCTTTGGGAGTTACGCGGAGCGAAATTTTTGGAGTTTTAACTTTTTATAACCGCTTTCATCTAACTCCGCGGGGGAAACATACTATAAGGGCCTGTCGAGGTACGGCTTGTCACTTCCGCGGAGCTCCGTCTATTATTCAAGCCATTAAAGATCATCTGGGCTTAAGGCCGGGTAAAGATACCACGGATGATTTCCTCTTTAGCTTAGAAGAAGTGGCCTGCCTGGGAGCCTGCGGTATTGCGCCAGTTATGACCATCGATGAAGAAACTTACGGCAACCGAACCCCGGCCCTGGCTATAGAGGCCATAGCTAAATACGAGGAGATGGAAGAGAAGGTGGCCGAAGAGAAGAAAGCGGCTTAAAAAAGAATTGAGCTTGTCGGAAGAATTATTCCGGGAAAGGAGGAAGCCATGATGAACGGAGAAAAAATGAGAACATATACGGCAGATTATTATCTAACGCATGGATCTACAATTCGCCTCATGGAAGCGAATGCCTATAAAGAATTTATTTCCAGACAAAAGCGAGAAATAATGAAAAATTGTGGGTTAATTAATCCTGAAGATTTAGAAGCGTATGGGCAGCATGAAGGATTTAAGGCTTTAGAAAAAGTCTTGACCAAAATGCCCCCTGAAAAAGTAGTGGCTGAAGTAAAAGAAGCCGGACTTCGGGATCGGGGATTTGCCGGGCAACTTACAGGAGAGACGTGGGCGGCTTACCGCCGGGTGCCGCATCTTCCTCGCTACCTAGTTTCCGCGAGGTTGGGTGGCCCAGGAGAAGCTTGGATAGAAAGAACTCTCTTGGAAAGTAATCCATTTGCCCTTATCGAGGGCATGGCTATAACTGCTTATGCTCTGGGTGGAATAAGTAAAGGCCTAATTTATGTTCCTTCAGCTTATAAACCTTTAGCCTTTCGGCGCTTGCATCGCGCTCTGGAAGCGGCGCGCGCCCGACGGTATTTGGGGCGGAACATTCTGGCCCAACCCTTCAGTTTTGATATTGAGGTTAGAGAAGCGATTAATGAAGATCATCTGCCCAAAGAAAGTAATCCCTTTATCTGTGGGGAATGTGCGCGGGCGCTTTTTAATCCAGAAGAAGAGCCATACGAAAACTTCCCATATGCGGAGGAATGGCCAAAGTTATTTTATATAAATAATGTAGAAACTTATATGAATATTCCCCTTATTATTAATAAGGGAGCTGATTGGTTCAAATCATTAGGTAAAGGGCAAGCAGCGGGAACAAAAATTTACGCCCTTACCGGAAAGACCGGTCACCCCTGTTTAGTGGAAGCGCCTTTAGGAAGCACCTTGTTGGATCTGATAAAAATGGCCGAAGGTGAGGAGAGAGGATTGCTGGAGCTGGAAAATATAAAAGCTTTTCAGTTGGGGGGTGTGGCCGGTGGTATTTTCCCAGCAAGATTCCAGAATATTCCTTTGGATTTTGATTCTTTAGATCACTTAGGCTGGCAAGTTGGATCGGGGTATATAGTGTTGATGGATGAAAGTGTGTGTCTGGTAGATATGACTCGTTATTCCCTTTCCCAATTGGCGGCGGAAGCGTGCGAGCGATGTCATCCATGTGCCAGGGCTATCCGTAGTGTCCTGGCCATCTTGAATCGCTTAATGAAAGGATTTGGAGAAGCAGGAGATTTAGAGACTTTAGAAATCTTTGCTAAACGCATCCAAAGTGAAGCTCGCTGTTCTTTTGGTAAATTAGCCATGACCCCCTTGCTCACCAGCCTCAGGTATTTTCGCCACGAATACGAAAGTCATCTGCGCAAGTCTTGCCCTGCTCGTTTCTGTAAAGACCTCGTTTCTGGAACAGAAAAGGTGATTAAATTAGCAGCCTGATGGAATAAAGACTGTTTGGCTCTATTCTCCGCCAGGAGGGGAGAATAGAGCCAAATATCATTTCCTACCTGAGCTCACCATCAAAGGAAAAAACTAACATCTCCTTTCCCTTTTCTTATAATTTTAGGCGTTTCTTCAGTCAAGTCGATGACGCTGGAAGGCTCCGAAACCAGAATTCCCCCATCAATTACCACATCGAGTAGTTTTCCCACCTTTTTTTCTATCTCGGCCGGGTCATAAAATATCTCTCCTGCGGAAGTAGTAGCACTGGTACTGATTATGGGGTGGCCCAGCTCTCTAACTAAGGCTAAACAGATGGGGTTATTGGGTACCCGAATACCGGCTGTTTTGCGGCGAGTTAGCATGATTTTGGGAACAAGTTTCGTTCCTTCAAGAATAAAGGTGTATGGGCCAGGAAGGAGCCTTTTCATCGTCTTATAGGCGTAATTGGAAACTTTAGCATACATACTTATGTCTTTTAGATCGGCGCAGATAAAGCTGAAAGGACGATTTTTTTCGATCCCTTTAATTTGATAGATCCGTTCAATACCTTTTTTGTTGTAGAGAGAACACCCAAATCCATAAATCGTATCGGTGGGATAAGCAATAACCCCTCCGTCTTCCAAGATTTCTACGACTCGACGAATTAATCTGCTTTGCGGATTCCGGGGATTTATTTTAATCATCATATTTCTTTCCCTTTCTTTCTACGATTTTTTGACAATATAAAAAGGACGATTTATAACCTGCCTCGCAATTAAATATAAAACGTAGAGCTACCCTTCTGGCTTTCCCTCTTTAAAAAAGATCCCACTCCTCCATCTTTATGATTGCTCAAATATCTTTTATATGGCCAATTTACGAAAGGGGAATATAATTAGCCTATTAATATGCTGCAAATATTTTTTTATTTTACCAAAAAACAAATGGATTAATCCAGATTCTTCTTGATCATAATTTAACCATCATGTTAAATTAAATTTTATAAAAATTTTTTGAGAAATTTTGGTGGTCCATGGGGAGAATAATTATTAAGCAAGAGCGCTGCAAATCTTGTGGACTTTGTCTATTAGCTTGTCCCAAAAAATTAATTAAACTAAGTGCAGAGATGAATGAGCAAGGAGTTTATCCGGCAGAATTCGCCGATAGTCAGAATGGGGAGTGCACGGGTTGTGCTCTTTGCGCGGAAGTATGTCCGGATGTAGTTATTGAAGTATGGAGGTAGGTTAAGGAGTGGAAAAGAGGCTCTTTATCAAAGGAAATGAAGCCTTATGTCGCGGGGCAATCAAAGCAGGGTGTCGCTATTATTTTGGCTATCCTATTACCCCACAAAATGATATCCCCGAATTTTTCTCCAAACATTTGCCCCAAGTTGAAGGTTGTTTCATTCAGGCCGAGAGCGAAATTGCCTCTATAAACATGCTTTTGGGGGCAGCGGCTGCTGGAGCCAGAGCCATGACCTCTTCTTCCAGCCCGGGAATTTCTTTAATGCAGGAAGGGATTTCCTATATGGCTGGGAGCGAGCTTCCGGGAGTGATCGTCAATATTATGCGCAGTGGTCCTGGATTAGGCGGGATTTCCGCTTCCCAGGGTGATTACTTTCAAGCCACGCGGGGAGGAGGCCATGGGGATTACCGGACGATAGTTTTAGCGCCTCATTCTGTGCAGGAAATGCATGATCTTACTTTCTTAGCCTTTGACTTAGCCGACAAGTACCGGAATCCCGTGGTGGTCTTGGCCGATGCTGTTTTGGGCCAGATGCAGGAAAGTATGGTGGAGCACCCTCTCCTATCCATGTCTTTACCGATTAAGGATTGGATTTTAACCGGAGCATCAGGAAGAAAACCGCGGCTGATTAAATCTCTCTATTTAAAAGAAGGAGAGATGGAACGGCATAATTGGAAGCTCTTTGCTAAATACCAGCAGATGAAGAAAGAAGAAGTACGTTTTGAAATCCAACTGATTGAAGACGCTGAGCTTATCGTAGTGGCTTTTGGTACGGCGGCGCGGGTCTCGAAATCAGCAATCCAGATGGCCCGCACGCAAGGATTAAAAGTGGGTCTTCTCCGCCCGATTACTCTGTTTCCTTTCCCTGAAGAACCTCTCCGCCAACTTGCCCACGCTGGAAAGAAATTCTTAACCATAGAAATGAACACGGGGCAGATGGTGGAAGATGTTAGACTTGCCGTAGGTGGCCAAGCGAATGTATTCTTTTATGGCCATCCCCCAGGTTCTCCTCCAGTTCCCGAAGAGATCTGGGAAGAGATAAAAAAAGTTTATTGAGGAGATTTTATGAAGCAAGTTTTTCGTCGGCCCTCCAGCTTGGTAGATGTACCTTTTCATTTTTGTGCGGGGTGTCACCATGGTCTTATCCATCGCCTGGTGGCCGAAGCTATAGATCATTTTAATCTGCGGGAAAAGACCATCGGCGTAGCCGGCGTAGGTTGTTCAGTATTCATCTATGAATATTTCGATATTGATGTCTTGGAAGCTCCGCATGGCCGAGCACCGGCCGTGGCCACTGGCTTGAAGAGAGTTCTTCCGGAGCGGATCATCTTTACTTATCAAGGAGACGGCGATTTGGCTTCCATTGGCCTGTCGGAAATTATGCATACGGCTAACCGCGGAGAGAATATTACGGTGATATTTGTGAATAATACCGTTTACGGGATGACCGGCGGGCAGATGGCGCCGACTACTCTGTTAGGGCAGGCCACCACCACTTCTCCTTACGGGCGAGATTCCCAACAGGCAGGTTACCCTTTTCGGATGGCCGAATTAATAGCCAGCTTAGGGGGAACATCCTATTCAGCTCGGGTGGCGGTGCATAATGCGGCCAATGTGCTCAAAGCGAAAAAAATCGTCCGTCAGGCTTTTGAGATACAGATCCAAGGAAAAGGCTTTTCCTTTGTGGAATTTCTTTCCGCCTGCCCTACGAACTGGGGAAT
This sequence comes from Thermodesulfobacteriota bacterium, assembly GCA_049699975.1. Lineage (GTDB taxonomy): Bacteria > Desulfobacterota > SM23-61 > SM23-61 > SM23-61 > CAZAGD01. The sequence goes on along the minus strand of JBNAWB010000007.1, from coordinate 26,465 downwards.
GAAACCACAACAAGCGTTAGCGCGCATTGAAAATGAGCTTATTCCTTTTTTCCCTTTAGGTATCTTCAAGGAGCCAAGAGAATAAATACTTTTCAGCTCAGGAGGGGGAGTGACTTTTTATGTATCAAGAAATTATTATGGCTGGGGTAGGCGGCCAAGGAGTCATGGTCATTGGTAACTTATTAGCTCAGGCAGCCTTCCTCGAGAATTTGCAAGTAACTTACCTTCCTTTATATGGCGTGGAGAAGAGAGGCGGCCACGCGGAGTGCACAGTGGTAATTGCGGAGGAAGAGATTAGGTCGCCCATTGTGTGGGCGCCGCAGGCGGCAATTATCATGAGCAAGTCGGCGCTAATGAAGTACGAGAAGAGAATTAAGCCGGAAGGGTTGCTCATGCTCAATAGTTGCTTGCTTGATCCCCAAGAAGTGGCCCGGGCAGATTTAGAAATTTGGGGCGTCCCAGCTTTGGAAATAGCCCAAAACCTTGGCCAGGAACGTTTAGCAAATATGATCCTCATCGGAGCTTTTGTAGAAAAGACTAAGGTAGTCAGAATAGAAAATTTGATTTCCGCTTTACCCTTAATTTTTGAAGAACGTTATCACAGCTTCATCCCTTTAAATGAATCGGCTATCCGCCAAGGGGCGGAGTTTGCTAAAAATTATTTAAGGCGCTAAAATTTGCGGCCCCATTAGAAAACCATGAGGGAATAGAAGATGATGGTCAAAAATGAAGAGGCGGCGGATCTACGCGAGCATATTCTCAAATGTGCTCAGTCTCATTTAGCTCCCGACAAAAAAACCTGGCCCACCATTACTTTAGCCGATCGCGATCGGCTAGCTAAGTTTTTTGGTTTAGCGAAGAGAACTGTAGAAATTGCTGCCCTGGAAGCGGGCGTTATTCCTCTGCGTTATCTTCGCAATATAGGTACCTTGGGGGTTACCGGGCAATTACGATTGCTGCAAGCCAAAGTTCTCATCTTGGGCGCAGGAGGATTGGGAGGAACAGTGGCCCAACTACTGGCCCGCATGGGTTTAGGAAGTCTGATTCTCGCTGATGGAGATTCTTTTAGCGAGGACAATCTAAATCGCCAAGCTTTGGCCGCCGAAAACAATGTGGGGGAAATGAAAGTTCAAGTCGCCCTAAAAGAATTGGCGAAGATCAATGCGGCCACTGAGGTAGTAGCTCATGCTGGGTTTGTAAGGGAGAAGGAATTAAATTCATTGATCAAAGGAGTAAATGTAGCTATCGATGCGCTGGATAATTTGCCGAGCAGATTTCTCTTAGAAAAAGCCTGTCGTCAGGAAAAAGTTCCTCTTGTGCACGGCGCTGTCGCAGGATTCAGCGGACAGATCATGGTTATCTATCCAGAAGATCCTGGTTTTCAAATCATTTACGGTGATCCCCAAAACGCCCCCGAGAAAGGTATTGAGGTAGAATTAGGAAACTTGCCTGGCATCGTCTCTGCGGTAGCCTCCTTGCAGGTCCAAGAAACAGTAAAGATTATAACTGGCTTGGGGCAACCTTTGCGCAATCGCCTCTTTTTTTTAGATTCCTTTAGCGCTACGGCGGAAGTGATTTCTTTAGGATAATCTCTGGGGTTAAAAGTTGCCTTAAGAATAAACAGATGATTGACCACCAAATATATTATTTAATTGAGGAGGGAAAATGACGGCAAAAAAGTCTGGCCGCTCAGCCTTTTCTTCTGCGCCAGTTTGTCCTGAGCCCTTAACTCCCAAGAAGATTCTAACAGAATCGGAAGAAGAAAAAGAAATCCAAGAACGCCTGCAGAAAATATTAAACAGCCCTAGTTATTGCCGGGCAGATTGTGACTTTGCCCTTTTGCAAAGGGAGGAACTCCGCGGAGCAAGATTACAGTTGGAGTTTTTAAAACCCGACCTTATTTTTGACGAGAATGGTGTTTTAGCGACTATTGTAGTATTTGGGGGAACACGCATTGTGGAGAAAGCTAAAGCTAAGCAAAAATTGGCCGAACTCCTGGAATTGATTAAGAAGCATCCCCGAGATAAATCTTTAAAACGGCAACTAAATATAGCCAAGCGCATATTGGCCAAAAGCCATTATTACGACGTGGCCAGGGAATTTGGCCGCCTGGTGGGGCAAGCAGGTGCAGGAATTTGCGATAACCGGCTGATCATCATTACCGGTGGCGGACCAGGCTTGATGGAAGCGGCCAACAGAGGGGCCTATGATGTAGGAGCAAAATCTGCCGGCTTAAACATTTTCCTGCCGCGGGAGCAAGTTCCTAATCCTTATATTACCCCCGAATTATGTTTTCAATTTAGGTATTTTGGTTTGCGCAAAATGCACTTCATGATGCGGGCCAAAGCTTTTGTAGCTTTCCCTGGGGGATATGGTACTCTGGATGAGCTTTTCGAAGCATTATGCTTGATTCAAACTGGCAAAATCAAACCTCTCCCCGTTATCTTAGTGGGCAAGAGATACTGGCGCCGGGTTTTTGATGCTGATTTTATGGTGGCCGAGGGAACTATCGATCCGCAAGATAAAGATCTTTTTCATTTTGCCGAGACGGCCGAGGAAATTTGGAATTATATTCGCCATTGGTATGAACAAAGGGGGGCATCCTTATTTCCTTGAAAGTATTTGATCTGCATCTCCATACTAGTTTTTATTCAAGCTGCTCTTTAATAGATCCAGAAGAATTAGTAAGAAAAGCTGCGGAATTAAACTTAGATGGCTTAGCCCTCACTGAGCATGGTCTCCGCTGGCCGGATGAAAAGTTTGATCGTTTACGGAGAGTTGCAGATCCTTTAGGATTAATCCTGCTGCGCGGCCAAGAAATATCAACCTATTCATCAATAAATGGACCGGAAGGAGAATTTTTAGTTTTTGGTATAAAGCGGAGCATAACCGCCGACCTTTCCGCTCAAGAGTTAGGGAAGCGGGTCCACGGAGAAGGGGGTATCTTAATAGCCGCTCACCCATTTAAATTATCTCGTTTGGGCAGGAAAAAATATTATGGAGCTGGAGAACGGGTTTATGAATTAGAGCTCGATGCCTTAGAACTTTATCACCCTGACCATGACGAGGAGGCTTTGCTGAAAGTCCAACAGGCGATGGCCAAGCTTGGTCTCCCGGGGACAGGGAGTAGTGATGCCCACCAAATACATGAAGTAGGTCTCTGCGTGACCATCTTTGAAAGGCCCATCTTTTGTGAAGAAGACTTGGTCCGGGAAATTCGCGCCGGCCGCATTCAGGCCAAAGATAATAGGAAAGTTAGTTAATGAGCAAACGCCCTTTGATCTTCTACGGATGGTTTATTGTGTTGATTATCGTGGTCAGCATGATGCTTATCTATGGTATCCGCCATTCTTTTTCGGTCTTCTTTTCGCGCATCTTGGCCGAATTTGGCTGGAGCCGGGGTGATACGGCCATGATGTTTTCTTTAAATGTTTTTATCTATGGTATTTTTGCTCCCTTGGCCGGCTCCCTGGCCGAACATTGGAAACCCAAAATAATAATGCCTTTAGGGATTAGTATGCTCGGCCTGGCCACCGCGGGTTGTGCGTTAGCGCAAAAATTATGGCATTTTTATCTACTTTTTGGGCTTCTCATGCCCATAGGAAGTGCGTTAAGCGGCTGGCCCATTATGGCTCCGGCTTTGATAAATTGGTTTAAGCAAAGAAGAGGTTTAGTTTTAGGACTTGGGCAGATGGGCGGAGGCCTAAGTTTTCTTTACAGCCTTTTTGTGGAGATCCTAATTTCTTCTTTGGGCTGGCGCAATGCTTTTCTGATGTTGGCTTTGATTCTGGGAATCTTTTTATTTCCTTTATATTTATTTTTCTTTCACTATCGCCCCGAAGAAAAAGGGCTGCAGGCTTATGGAGAGGAACCTTTTTTCCTGAAAGAATCTGCAGAGAGGGTCGAGGTTGCTCAAACCTATATTCCACCAGAAAGCAGATTAATAGAAGTTTTAAGAAGCAGCCGCCTCTGGCTTTTGGTCTTATCTTATGCCCTTTTCTGGGGAATCGGTTGTTATTTGGTCCTGGCCCATCAGGTTCGCTTCATGCAAGATATCGGTTATAGCAGCTTTTTTAGCGCTTCTATCTTCGCTCTTATGGGCATAACTTTAGTAATTGGACAACTTACCGGATTCTTATCCGATATTTTAGGCCGAGAAAAGGCGGGAATCTTAGCTTCCCTTTTCTCGATAGCAGGCCTCTTCGCTCTTATTTCGGTCCGCGATACCTCCCAGTCTTGGTTGCTTTATATATTTGCAGTTATTTTTGGGTATGGCATAGGTCTTTACTCGCCAACTCTTTTCGCCTCTACGGCCGATATATTTCCAGGGCGGCATTATGGAGTTGCCGCTGGGCTTTTATTGATGGGCATGGGTTTGGGTGGAATTATTGGTCCTTGGCTGGGTGGGTACCTTTTTGATTTATTTGGCCATTACTTGATTTCCTTTCTCCTCTGCATGGCCTGCCTGGGAATTGCCAGCGTCTGTTTATGGTTTGCAGCCCCGCGTTTAGGCCCCTTCCAAAAGGCCAGCCAATAAAATTGTTAAATACCTGGCCATTTTTGCCGATATAAATTTTAAATTGAGGGTTTTGGCTCGCATAATTCTCATTTTATTTTCCTTTTAGCCTACGAGGCTGTGTTGAAAGGTGATGAAAAGGCCAGAGGCAGGCATTCATTCAGAATCATGAGGCAGTGATTTTTCCATAGGTGCGGGCGAATTTAAAAGCTTTATCATATTGAATAATTTAAAGATTCGCCGTCCCTTTGCGGAAAATCGATGGTAAACTTTGAACATCTTCTTATCCCACCGATGCTTCTTCATTCATGCCTGCCTCTGGCCTAACTCTGGAGCTTTCATCCAAGGTTAGCCAATTATAATGGCCTAACCTCTTTGGAGAGAGGTAAGGTGAAGAGAATATAAACAATTAACCATTTCGATATGTTTCGCCTTAAAAGAGAAAGGAGTGGATATGTGTCCTAATAAAGGTTTTGCTGACCGGGTGGAAAAATGGTTGGGGGTAATCCCTGGAATTGGTACTTATCGAAAGAAAGAAAATCTAAGAGAAACGGATCATAATTTGCGGGCCTACATATCTGCCCAGCTCCAGGAATTAAAATCAGTCTTAGAAAAGGTTATTTTGGATTTATCCTGGCAAAAAAAGTTGGGTAGGCTCCCGAAGATCAATGCGGTTGTTTCCCAATTACAAAAAATGGCTGATTCTATTAAGTTCGCTAATTATGGATATTCGGGAATTTTTGATTTGAAGAAAATTCGCCAGGAGGAGCTCAAAAAAATTTATGAATTTGATCTGCGCCTGGTAGAAGATATCCAGAAAATACGGGCCTTGGGGGAGGGATTAGCAAAGAATGATATAGGGGATAAATTATTAGAAAAAGTTAATGATCTGCATACTTCTTTGCAGGCCTTGGATAAGAAATTTCGTCAGCGTAATGATTTATTAAGTCAATATAGTTAAAAATGCCCTGGGCTCCCAACGTTACGGCGGAAGTTTTAAATCTTACCTCTCCCCTGGGAGAAGAAGTCATAATGTCATCGCGAGGAGGCTAATGAGCTGCATTGATAATTTTTTTCAAATCTTAAATAGGAGGTACTCATGGGACAATTTTTAGAAGTCATAGAGTGGTTCGATGAATCTGGCCGAGAGATGGTGCACCGCATTCCTGAATCCGGATCAGCAGAAATAAAATTCGGAGCCCAACTGGTAGTTCGAGAAAACCAGGCCGCAGTATTTTTCCGCGATGGCAAGGGGTACGATGTGCTTGGACCGGGCCGGCATACACTTTCTACTTTAAACTTGCCCCTATTGACCAAAGTTCTAAGTCTACCTTTTGGTTTTAAAAGCCCTTTCCGCGTAGAAATTCTTTTTATCAATTTGAAAGTTTTTACCCATCTGAAATGGGGTACCCAAGAACCCGTGGCCTTCAAAGATGAAGAATTAGGAGTAATTCGGCTGCGCGCCTTTGGCAATTATACTACCCGCATTGTGCAGCCGCTTTTGTTTGTAAATACCTTAGTAGGCACGCAAGGAATCTTTTCCACCGAGGATATTGCCAATTATCTGCGGGAGGTCATTGTCTCCCGCTTGAATGATTTATTGGGAGAGACTTTAAAAAGTATTTTTCATCTGCCGGCTCAATATACGGAAATCGGCATTGCCCTAAAGGCTATTGTGCAAGAAGACTTTCAAAAATATGGCCTCGAGCTGGTGGATTTATTCATTAATAATATAACTCCTCCCGATGATGTGCAGCGCATGATTGATGAACGCAGTGGTTTGGAGGCGGTGGGAGATCTTGATGCCTTCTTGAAATATAAGGCAGCTAAAGCTATGGGCGATGCGGCTAAAGGAGCAGGAGGCGCAGCAGCTATATCGGGAATGGGTTTAGGTATGGGTGCGGGAGTGGGTATGATTCTTCCAGGTATGCTCTTAAAAAATATGGAAGAAGGGAGTAAAATGACCCCCAGCCGCAAAAAGATCACTTGCCCCAAATGCTTTGCTAAGATTCCTTTGGATGCTCGCTTTTGTCCTTCCTGCGGGCATCAAATTCTAAAATTAAACAAGTGCTTGCAGTGCGGGACGGATCTTCCTTTAGAAGCTAACTTCTGTATGGTTTGTGGAGCGAAGGTAGAAAAGAAGGAACGTTTTTGCTCTAAATGTGGGGCTAAGGCACTAACCGAGGCTGTCTATTGCAACCAATGTGGTGAAAAATTATAAGCCCGCATCGCAAAGGATGAACATATAAGCCTGAAGGGCGATGATCAATTTGGAATCCTTTTCTGAATCCCCAGTCAAAATAAAAACTAATTGCCCACAGTGCGGTGGCGAAATTAATTTTTTGGAGGATCGGCAAGTCGTCCAATGTCCTTATTGTAATTCTGCTCTTCTTATCGGGGGGAGAGAAGGCATAATGCGCTATCTTCTTCCCGCCCAAATTAATTCCGCTGAAGATGCTCAAAGAATTATAAATAATACGCCCCAAGATGCAGGGAAGGCCTTATCATTTTCAGGGGAAACTTTTCTTTTTTATGCCCCCTATTGGCGGATGCAGGCCAATGTTTACAGGTGGATTTTTGGCCAAAAACCCATGAAAGTAGAATCTCAAGGCTCAGCATTTTCGCAGCCCATGGAGAGGATAAAGATGCTCCTTACGCGCCTTATGGATCATACTATTCCCGGATATGGCGATCTCCATCTTGGTCTATTTAATTTAGGCGTGCGCACGCAAGCCCTTCCCCTCCAACCACTAAATCAAGATCTTCTTCAGAAAGGGATAAGATTGCTTCCTTTAGATATTTCTTTAGATAAAGTCAAATCGGAAGCTGCGCATTATGCCCATATATTTTTTGAAGGGGAGGATATCCAAACCGATGTTTTGCTCCAGCAGAGCATAGGAGAAAAATTTTCTATAATCTATTCTCCCATTTGGTTTTGTCGAGGAAATAAGGAGTCTCATAATGAGTTTTTTCTTATTGATGCCATAGGTAAAAAAATAATTTCCATAAATGATGAAGGGGAGAAGATTATCAATAAACTCAAAGGAAAGGAGAATCCTACAGCCTTGGGGTTTAGCGAGCTTATTTTTCTGCCTCTACGTTGTCCCAATTGTGGCTGGCCTTTTCCTCTCCGACCATTTAGTCTTCTTCATTTTTGCGAAGTATGCCGGCGACTGTGGGCAGAAAAAAAAGGGGCGTGGAGGGAAGTGAGCTATCAAGTATTTCTACCTCCATCAGAAAATTTTAGAAAAGAATTTTTTTGGGTGCCTTTTTGGCGCTGGCGGGTACAGATTATGGTAGATAAAGAGTGTTTAGAAAATATGATGGATTTCTACCGGCTGGCTCCTCCGCCCCGGGCGTTTAATCAACAGCATGAAAAGAAAAAACCTATATTTTTTTATATCCCAGCTATAAAATTCCGCGACCCTAAACAAATTTTGAGTATAGCCAGTCGGATGACTTATTTTCAACCGCAAGTCAACTCTACTTCTTTCCCAGATAGTTATCGCCCCACAACTATCGGGGGGAGCTTAATGGCAGAAGATGCTAAGGATTTGGGCATGGCCATTTTGGGATACATGATCCCAGCAGCGAGTCGACAGGCGAGGAATTGGCTGAAGAATTGCCAACTGCAAATGACGGACCCAGAGCTTTTCTACTTTCCGTTCCAAAAAAATGACCTATTTTTAAAAGAATCATCTTCGGGGCTGGCTTTCCAATGCCGCTCTCTCCCCGAAGATTTGCCGGTTTCCGCATCCCGCATATAATAATCTTTCCTTTTCTTCTCTCTTTTCTAAAGAGGGGCCAGGGGAGATTAGGCAAATTAGGCAGAAATTAAAAAGTGCTCGACGGCAAGTTTTTTAGCTGACCGTCTAACAGTTTTAATATTTCCCGCCTGAATTAAGCTGAAATTTAAAAAATGATCAACGGTCGGGCTTTTTGGAAATTGA
>JBNAWB010000007.1:0-17989 GCA_049699975.1 Thermodesulfobacteriota bacterium | reverse complement strand
GACAATTTCCATTAATCCCTTATACTTTATATATACAAAGTGCGGGGAGAGATGAAAATGAAAAAAGACATCTTATTCAGCATAATTGGGTTTTGTTTTATTTGTTTTGTTTTCTCAACTATAGGAACGGCCAAGGAAAAACCTCGCATTATTACTCCCGGAGATTTTTTCCCCGAATTTTCTTTTCCCATGCCCTTAGGTAAACAAGATGAAGAATATCTTGGGTTCCCGCAAAAGTTTTTGGGGTGGGGGAAAAAAGATACCTTCTCTTTAAAAGAAATAAAAGGGGATTTGATTGTCTTAGAATACCTTAATAAATATTGTTTTTCTTGCCAATTACAAGCGCCAATCATGAATCAAGTTTTTGCCAAAGTGACCAGCGACCCTCGTTTAAAAGATAGGGTTAAATTTCTTGGCGTAGGGGCAGGAAATAATCAGCATGAGGTAGAATCTTTTCGGCAGGAAAAGAAAATTCCCTTCCCCATCGTTCCCGACCCTAAATTTTTAGCATATGAAGCTATAGGTGACCCAGGCGCTACTCCTTTTACTCTTTTCATTCGCAAAACTGAAGCTGGTTTGATCGTTGCCCAAGTTAAAGTTGGCTTGACCAAAGAACCCGAAAAAATTTTGAATGAAATAGAACAGGCTTTGCTGACAGATTGGAATGTGTTGCTTAAACAAAAGAAAGATACGTCACTTGAGCAGGCCAAGGAGAAAAAGTTATTTTTGCCCTATACAGAAGGAGAGATTTTGAAAAAGGTGCAAGAAGCTATGCTCCGTCCGGAATGGAAAGTGCTCAAGGTTACTAAAATAGACCTGGGCGATGGAGAGGGATTATTTTTGGGCGAGATTGAGCAAGCAAAAAAGAAATTTTATTTATTCGCCAAGTTGGTGAGCAGGGCGCCCACGTGCGATATTTGCCATGCTACTCATTTTATCTTCACTTTCAATGAGCAAGGGATGATCCTCAATTTTCTGCCCTTGCAAGTAACTAAAAAGAATAATTTACCTTGGGATGAAAAAGAGATAGAGCAAATGAAGAAAAGATTAGTCGGGAGATCCATTCTGCAACCTGTAGATTTTGATCCCCAGGTAGATGCCGTTTCTTCAGCGACAATGACGGCAGCTTTAATTGTGGATAGCATAAATAAGGCAAAAAGTATTTATGAGGGACTAAAAAATAAAGGCTACATTAAGTAAATGAAAAGTCTATTCATTTATGTGGTCTCTTCTCCCTGGGGAGACCGTGGCGTAATGTCATCGCGCGGAAGCGTATGCCGGTGTGACCCACGCTCCCCCGCATCAAGGGCGGGGTTGCTCACCATGACGAAAAAGAGGTTGGGAAATAGTCTCGGGAGGAGAAGGTTAAGGGGAGCGGCAAATCAGGCTCCTCGACATTAAGAAAAAATTTTTATATAATTAAAAACAACATCGGCGGAAGTGGATAGGGCACTGGTGGCCCTCCTGGACTTCAAATCCAGTGCGGGGCGCTGAGCGGCGTCCCGGGTGGGTTCGATTCCCATGCACTTCCGCCAATTACTATTACCTCGCTTATCAAACCTTTTCCTGTTTTTGCCATCCTTAATTATTATTTTTCTTCAAATAGGTGCTCTAAATCCTTATTGGCCTCTTTACAGCCTTAAAGGATTTTTTAGCTCAGCGAAATATTCTCTCCGCTTTTCCCAAGGCCAATATGGGAGGGGTGTGTCGGGGCATTCTCGATTTGCACTTTCTTGCGCATGTCCATCACCCTTTGAGCTATCCCATCCAGATTATACTCACTAGCTTATTTAACCTTTACCTCCAATCCATTTTTTCCTCAGATATCCTTAAAGCATCCCAAACAAAACCGTCATCGCCCAAAATCTGCCCGTCGCCATTCAAACGGGATCCTGCGGAACTTGTGGACAGAATTAACAAGTTTAATTTGAAGGAAGTTGAAAGGGGACGGCTCTGGTTATTTAAAAAAGAAGGGGAAAAAGCAACCCTTTAATATTATCGATTGTAGGGGCTGAATTTGAACCTGGGACCTTTAATTTATGAACCCGTTTTAGATGAATCTTGAGACCCTTGGTATCGGCCTGATTTTCCGATAATTTCTTTAAATCACTGATTTTTTCGTTTTCTATATATTTTAGTCTATTCTATTTTTAGCCTCTCTGAGTTATTTTTATCACACCAAAAAACTGCATTTTTACACCAGCGGGGATTGATTTTCTCGCTTAAATGACCTTGAATAGCCCAGTCATTTCTAAAGACATCTGAATTTAAATTATATGTTCATCAATAATTAGCTTAAATAATTATTTCCCAAAGAAGAAAACCAATATAAAATAATAAAAGTAATTGAGGAAAAATTCTGGATCTCATAAAGGCTATTCATAAAAAAGGCATTTACGCTACCAATTATGCGGACATCTAAGTTCAGATAAACATAAATAAAAAATGAAATCTTTTGACAAATGCTCTATTCGTAGCGACGAATTAGTGAAAAAGGAAGTGAAAAACTGTTATAGCAGTATGCTAGTAGCCTTTAGCGATCTTGACCTTCGTAATACTTGAGTTCGAGTCCCTTTATAGAAGAATGCGAAGGAATAAAAAGAATAGAACAGGATGTTAATTGTGAAGATAAAGTTCTCCCACCATGCCAAAAGAAGATCTAAATTATATCAAATTCCGGAAGAGAAGATTCTAAAAATTGTTAAGGAAAGGTAATTAACTAATGGAGATTATGAGATCATAGAACATATTGAAGGATTCAAATATCCATTGAAAATTGTTATCGCCGTAACCCATGATGTAATAATTATTAAACCAAATTACCATCTGAAGAAAGGAAGAAAGGTATGAAGGTTTATTATGATGACGAAGTGGATGCCCTATATCTAAAATTAGGAGAAGAAACACCAGAAGGAGTTATAGAAATTTCTGAAGGCGTTAATTTGGATGCAACTTCTGAAGACAAAATAGTGGGGATAGAAATTCTCGATGCCTCAAAAAAGATCGATTTAAAAACGATATTATCCTCTAGCCTTGAATTTGAAAAGGATCTCATTGTTCAAAAAACTGCTTAAGAATATGTTTAAGATAACGGTTCGAAGCTACCTTTGATTTTTATTTTACCCTCCTATTTCATCCTTATACATAATTTTCCCCTCAATCGGGGCAATTGGAAAAGCATCCCGGTTTTTTCCCTTCAGAGATGTCTGAAACTCATCTGGTAAACTCTTTTATGCCCTAGGATTAAAATGATTAAAATAAAGCCTTTAATTTGGTAAAAGGGCCATCCATAAAATAACAAATTGGCGGTGAGAATGGACTCTGATACAAGTTGTTATGTGAGGCTAAAATTTTGAATTGATAGTTAAGGGGCTGGAAGTTGGGCAAGAAAAAAGCTTGTTTTTATTTTGTCTACAACCTATAATTTCCTTAGCAATTTTTTGAGATAAGAGGCCAGCAGAACAAATAAAATTCCCTCGCAATAATGGATGTAGAGATGTTTATCTGAAATTGATTCCTGTTGAGACAATAGAATAGTTGAGGTTAGCAGGATCTGGGGAAGGAAAGGCAAAGCATATTCCTAAATTTTTAAAGGGGGGATTATGGGAGCGTGGCATAAAACAAGTTGTGTGCTCTGTGCCCAGAATTGTGGCTTGGAAGTAGAAGTAGAGAATAACCGGATTATTAAAGTACGGGGGGACAAAGCAAATCCCCGCAGTGAGGGCTATGTTTGTCGCAAAGGATTGAACATTCCTTATCATCAACAACATGCGGACCGGCTACTTTACCCTTTAAAGCGCGAAGGAGATAAGTTTGTAAGAATAACATGGGATCAGGCTATAAAAGAAATCGCTGCTAAGTTGGAAAAAATTATTAATCAATACGGCCCGCGATCTTTTGCCTATATGGGGGGAAGCGGTCAGGGAAGCCACTTTGAGGCGGCATTTGGCATCCGCTTGCTGAGAGGATTGGGTTCCCAATATCACTACAGTGCCCTGGCGCAGGAATTTGCCGGAGATTTCTGGGTCTGCGGTCGCATGTATGGACGGCAAAATATCCATGACCAACCGGACGTGGCTGAGACGGACTGCCTCGTGGCCATTGGTTGGAACGGCATGCAGAGTCATCAGATTCCCCAGGCTCCCCGTCATCTGCAAAGGATCGCTCGTGACCCTAATAAGTATCTTATCGTCATTGATCCCCGTCGGTCAGAAACAGCGCAAATAGCCAATATTCATCTCCCGGTGCGACCTGGGACTGATGCCCTCCTCCTCAAGGCGATGATCACCATCATTTTGGAAAATAAGTGGGAAAATAATGATTACCTGAGCCGGCATACGAAGGATTGGGAAAAAATAAGACCTTACTTTGAAGGATTCGATTACCGGGCCGCCATCACAATTTGTCAGCTTGACTACCACGAGGTGCACAAAGTTTGTGATTTATTTGCTCATAAAAGGTCTTCCTTACGCCATGATTTGGGAGTATATATGAATCGGCATAGCGCTCTTTCCTCGTATCTCATCAATCTCCTCAAGGCGATCTGCGGCCGTCTGGGGGTCAGGGGAGGGAATGTATTTAATGGTCATCTCCTGCCCATGGGGCCGCATACTGATGAGCGAAATCCGCGGATATGGCGCACAGTGGTAACCAATTCCTTTCCAGTCTGTGGTTCTTATCCACCTAATGTCATGCCTGAAGAAATTATGAATGATCATCCTGAACGACTCCGGGCGGTCTACGTGTGTGGAGCCAACCCCCTACGCTCGTATGCGGATACAACCGCTTATGAAAAAGCATTTTCTCAACTTGATCTTTTGGTCACTGTGGAAATAGCCATGACGGAAACTGCGGTTCTTTCCCATTATGTGCTTCCAGCTTGCACGGGTTATGAATCCTGGGATAGTACTTTCTTTCCCCTAACCTTCCCAGGTATTTTCTTCCAGATGCGCAGACCCGTAATAGAACCGGAAGGAGAACAACTGGAGTCAGGAGAAATCCACCTGCGCTTGGCTGATCGGTTGGGACTTATTCCACCTTTACCTCAGGATCTATACAAAGCGGCAGAAGAAGGCAGAGGTATTTTTGCCAAAGCTCTGGCCCGATTTGCTATGAGTGAGCCGCGAACTATGGAAACAATGCCTTTCATTTTGGGCAAGGTTATGGGGCGACTCCTGGGTTCCGTTCATCTTGCTGCTTTGTGGGGAATTCTTCAGAATATGCCGGAAGCAATCAGGCAAAATGCCTTGCGTGCAGGTTTTGAGCCCTCACCAGATCTGCCGGAGAAAATCTTCGAAGCCATACTAGACCATCCGGAAGGGCTCTGGATCGGCCGCCTGAATGAAGAAGAAAATCTTTCCCAGATCAAAACAGAAGATGGAAAAATCAATCTTTATATTCCCGACCTTTTAGCAGAACTCGCTGCTCTGACGCCAGAGCGCGAAGAGGCAGAGCTAAAACCTGATCCAGCTTATCCCTTCGTTCTGATGGCTGGCCGCCATTTTTGGGCAAATGCCAACACCTTAATGAGAAACCCCGCCTGGAATGAAGGACGGCGGGCGTGTACGCTCACCATGCATCCTGCTGATGCCCAAAAATTGGATTTGGCAGATGGGCAAATGGTTCGGGTCGTAACTGAGGCTGGGGCCGAAGAAGTTGAATTAGAGGTTACCGAAACAGAGCGGGAAGGACACGTTACCATGCCTCACGGGTTCGGGCTCATTTACGCGGGTAAGAAATACGGAGTGAACGTCAATCGTTTGACGAAGAATACTCATCGAGATAAATTCGGTACTCCCCTTCACCGTTATGTGCCCTCTCGGGTGGAAGCAATAGATGGATGAATAGCCAATTCTTTCATCAAGCCAGCTCCCTCAAGGCAAAAAATAGATATGACTCCAAGAGGAATTTTCACGCAAAAATAATTATATGACCATAATAGCTCTTTAACTTAATTCTTTATTCTTTATCAGGAAACCAGATGTATAATCAGGGCACAATATAAGAAAGGCTTCTGCTATATCCCGCCGACCAGCCTGCCCCTGGCTTCCATTTTCTGTGCCTGGAGAAGCTGCTCTTGTAAAATGTAAAAAAATTTTATCTTCCAATACATTATTAATAATCAACAATACAGTCTTTTTCCTCTAAAAATACATGTTCTCCATAATTTATTTTTAGCTTTATTTTTATTAACATGGGCAAAAATTAGATAAGGATTTGCTTTATTTACCTTAATTTAAGAAATCCCTGGGGATAAGATGAAATTACCTTAACTGGGCTTGAAAAGGTATCTATTTATTATTGTTGTGTTTTTAAATAAAGCTGATTTTAAATGGGATGAGCTTTCTTTCCATCAGCCAGGGCATGAAGTAATTGCAGTGGACCCTTAAGATTTTTTAAGAGAGAAAATAGGAGCTGACAGGAAAAAGGTTCCCGAACTTAGCCGAGATCTGAATTTTAAATCATCCAGGGTTAAATTTGTTAAATAAAAAATATCGAATTTAACAGTTTCTTTCAGATACTAATTCATAGAATTATTTTTCTGTTAATATTTGGCTGAAGCAAAATTCTGATAATTTTTCTATTAATTAAAAACAAACTATAAAGGAGGAAGAAATGGCCAAAAAGAATTCAAAATTTTTAGATACCAACGCCTTATTCCCGCAGATGGAATGGCAGCTTGTAACCGAAGAAAAACTAAAATTACCTGAGGGAATTGGCGAGGGCTATGGAGTAATTCTTTTCTACCGGGGTTACTGGTGACCATTTTGCAATCAGCAGTTAGCTGACTTTCAAGAATCTCAGCAGCAGTTAGCAGCGGAGGGGATAAAAGTTGTGGCCGCATCTGTGGATCCTCGGGAAAAAGCACAGGAAATGGTGGAAAAAAATAAATTAACTTTTCCCATAGGTTATGGGCTGGAGGCAGAAAATATTTCGGAACTCACCGGAGCTTTTTATGAACCCGAGAAAAAATTTATTCAGCCCACGGCTTTTCTAATCCGTCCTGATAAGACAATTGCCGTGGCCAGTTATAGTTCCGGACCGGTCGGGCGCATGGTAGCTAAAGATGTCTGGCAACTCGTCAAACTGTACAAAAGCAAAAAATAAAAGAAGAAGAAGACTATCTTCCTTTCCTTAAAAAATTTTAAATTCGGCTCTCTCACAGACCAACTGGGATGTGGGGGAGCTATTAGTCCTGCCTGAGGCATCCCGCATTATCCTTCCCGGGAAGGCGGGAATCCAGCAGAGAATTAAAGTGCTGGATTCTTGTTGAGAAGACCCAATCATGGATTTTTCCCATGAATGACCTCCTTCATCTATTAGGCGAATTGGTAGAATTTATGGAAAACTATATAAAAAGACTTTGACCCAATTCAAATAAGGGGAAAAAGGAAAAGATATTTTTGACTAATCTCTTGTTTTTACCACGCCATCATTCATAATAGGCAAATAAATTAAAAGGGCCTCATTCAATCATTCTTACTTATTTTTATATTAAAAAGAGCTTCTTTTTAAGATTTAGGAGGAACAGCCGCCGCTTCCTGCGCTCCGCAGAAGATAATCCAATGCCAGTAGAGGGCTTTCACTTAATTCAGGGAGGCATAACCTGTACGAGTTGCCATAATACGGAAATGAGCGCTTTGACGGATATGCGCAACGCCGATCAATTTTCCTTTCCTGCCGGTATTTCAGTAATAACCGGAGACCCCGAAATCCCTTCTACGTTAATATATGAAGAAAAGGTTACGGCGGGCAAATGCGTGCCCGATGACAAAAAGGGCAGGAGGCATATATCTGGTTGCGCTCCAAATAATGCCTATGTGGTGCAGGCCATAATTGGCAAGAGAGGCAAGGCAAAACAGATGTATGCGGAAAGAGACTTAGAATCGACAAAAGTTTAACGGAGGAAGAGGATGGAAGGTATCTTTGACTATATGAAGAAATTTGATTATGAGAATCTTTTTCTTTGTCAGTATTAAACCATAGGATTGAAAGCGTAGGAGCAGAAGAAATTTATGATCAAGCTGTTGATATATATTCTCCTTAGCTTTAGGGGCGATTATTAATGATGAAACAATAAAAAGATTAAAATGTAAAAAAATTTGCAGCTGTGCTAATAATCAATTAGGAGAAGAGCGCCACGGAGATTTACTGCCCCCCCAACCCAGATGCATACCCTGCTCTTCTAAAATTTTTTGTAACCAAGAAACATCAAGGTTTCGGGGCGCCACTTCCTGTTTTATGGAAAGTGCTGCTGCAGCTCCTGCGGCCTGTCCTGTTAATAAACAAATCGGTATAAGACGCAGCAGGCCCATTGCCTGTTCTTCTGCAGAAATACATCTTCCGGCCACCAAAAGATTTTCCACCTTTTGAGGAACAAGGCAACCATACGGTAATCTCAACTCACTTAACGGCCAATTTGGTTTATTAAAGGCCTTGACCACAGTATCAGAAAATTTTTTGCTGGTTGCCTCCTCTAAAGTGGGAGAAGCTGTTCCCATAATGTTTCTGGTCGCTCTCACGCCCACTTGCGTTGAAGTTACCTCAATTCGGGATTTTTCAAAACCGGGAATATTTCTTTTAAGAAAATCAGCCAAGCGATGTACATGCTCTCTGGTTATGATTTCGGCTTTGGTTAAATCTCGAGGATCTAATCCGCTTAAACCTAAGAGGTTTCCGGACCAAACATTAATTTGGCCCTCACCAGGAAGATCTTCGGCGTAAAGGCCTGGGGAGCCAAATTCCGGCAGAATTCCCAATTCAAAAAGTAGTTCTCCTTTTTCAATACCTGCTTTAACCACTTTTTTAATTCCACTCCAATTTCCAAAATTCTCCAGCACTTTATTGACATCAACTCCGACCATATTAAACATCATGGTCATGGGCTTTCTGGTTTCCCGGCATGGCGCCCCTGCCATAGCAGCAATATCAGCATCTCCGGTAGCATCTACTACCGAGCGAGCTAAAATAGCCTGCCTCCCAGCCTTGCTGTGCGTGATAACTCCTTTTATTACATCTTCCTCCAAAACAACATCCGTAATATAACTATGTAACAGAATCTTTACTCCCTGCTCTTGCAACCATTTAAGGAATTCGTATTTCGCTATCTCGGGGTCAATTCCATACATATCTAAATGGGCGACCTCTGGCCCGGATCTTTGGCAAGGAACATAAGCACCTTTCTCCTTTAACCTTTGGGCAAGTTCCGCATTTATTCCGTTATCTAAGGGAGGAGTGGTAAGCACGAGGGATCCTGTGCATAAACCACCTAAGAAGCCATATTTCTCTATGAGCATTACCTTAGCTCCAACTCGCGCCGCCGATATAGCCGCAGCTATCCCGGCCACACCGCCGCCGCAAACAAGCAATTCAGCTTCCGCGATGATGGGTATCTTTCTTTCGGGTTCTATTACATATTCCATTTTTCCCTCCTTATAAAAATTAAAAAAGGAGACGGGTTTTTTTATTTTAATTAATTCCTTATTCTTGGGGAAGCCTTTATTTTCATAAATTTAAGAGAACTGCCCTCTTTAATAATTAAATGGCATTTGAAAATGTGAGCCCCCTATATTTTCACCTTTAAAGAAGCAAGGGCGGGCAAGTTTTTTGGATAGTTTATTTTTTTAAGAAAAGGGAGCCTAATGCTCCTATAAAGGATACACAGGCTGCCAAGATAAAGGCCCAGGTAAAGGTTCCGGTAGTGTCCTTGATCCATCCGCCAATTAATGGGCCCAGAGCCTGGCCAATACCGAAAAAGAGGGTGATGAAGCCCAGGCCGGCGGGCGCCAGATTTCTTCCTATCGCCTCACCCGAAGCCGCGGCCATGATGGTGGGGATGGAGAAAGCTGCTATACCGAAAATTCCTGCTGATAGGTAATAGCCTAAGTAGTCCTTCCAAAAAGCAAAAATGAGATAAGAGAGCATCAGCGTAAGATAAGCTAATATGGAGCCCATCCTTCTCCCGAGTAGGTCGGAAAGCCAGCCAAAGATGACCCCGCAGAATATGCTGAGTATACCGAGAAAAGCAAAGATTCTTCCCGCTGCTACCGGCGGAAGCCCCATTTCTTTGGTGAGGTAGGCCACAAAGAAGGTGAGGTAGATGACATAGGAAAAACCAAACATAAAATAAACGCTGCCGAGTTTCCATAATTCTGATAAAGCTACTACGCTTTTGAAAGCGGAGAAAAGAGTTACCTTTATTCCTTCTTTTTGATTTTCCGCTTGATCTTCCGCGCCTCCGTACATGAGTAATCCTTTGTCTCTTGGGTTATCCCTTAAGAAGGCGTAGCAGACGAAAGCTAAGACAAATACAATAATGCCCAGAAAAAACCAAGCATACCTCCAACCCTCTTTACCAAAAGCCGCGATTATAGGCGGAAGGATTATTCCGGATAAAAATAAGCCAGTTCCTATGCCGCCAGAAACTATACCCGTGGCCAGCCCTCTTTTTTTAGAGATAAACCAAGCTGCCGGCAGGGCCATTATGGGAACATAGCTGCCACCGTTTCCGGCTCCAGCGAGGAGTCTCATAAAAAAGGCAAATAAAAATGAGTTCGCCAAACCAGTGAGAAACAGACTGACCCCTATTACCAAAAGGGAAATAAAAACCGTCTTCCTAATTCCAAAGCGGGCAGCTAAGAATCCGCCAATAATGGCTAAAGAAAGATAGCCGATAAAGTTTCCGGTGGCTATAGAGCCGAGCTGCGTATAACTGAGCAGTAAGCCATCTTTCATGGAGGGTAGAATTACAGAATAAGACATCCTCCCGAAACCATGGGCTAAGATAGTCACCAGAGTTCCTGTAAAGGCTATTATCCAGGCGTAATGAATCATTTTCTTTTAATGGACCCAATTAAGTTCACTCCAGCTTTTTACGGAACCAGAGCGAACTGAGGGTAAAAACTGTGCTGCCTAAGATGGCCAGGGCCAGCATCTGCGGCCAAAGTATATCCAAGCCGCTTCCTTTGAGGAATATACCGCGAATAATTATTAAAAAATAGCGCAGGGGATCAGCGTAGGTCAAGTATTGAACAACTTCCGGCATGTTAGAAATAGGAAAGACAAAACCCGAAAGCAAGATAGCGGGCACGAAGAAGAAAAACATGGTCATGAGCGCCTGTTGTTGGGTGCGAGAAATTGTAGAAATGAAGAGTCCGATGCCCAAGCTGCTTAGAAGATAAATGGTAGTTGCTCCCAAGAGCAAAAAGACCGAGCCTCGAATAGGTACTTCAAACCAAAAGACACCGACAGCGGTGACCAAGAGAACATCTATATAACCGATCAAAGCAAAGGGAATAGTCTTCCCTAAGATAAGCTCCAAAGGACGGATAGGAGAAACAATCAGTTGTTCCATAGTGCCCATTTCCCTTTCGCGCACCACCGACATACAAGTTAGGATAAGGGTGACTAACATAATTAAGAAAGCCATAATACCGGGTACATAAAAGTTGCGGCTTTCCAAATTGGGATTGAAGAAGGCTCGAGATTGTACATCTATACCCCCGCGGACAAAAAAGGGCTTTTTAACTTCAGCAGGAATATCAGGTAATTTTTGAATCCGCTGCACCAAAATTCGGCGGGAATATTCAGCTACTATACGCTGAGCATAAGCCATGACCACCGAGGCTGTATTGGAGTCTGTTCCGTCCACAATAATCTGGATAATAGTTCCCTGGCGCTGCCGACTTTGGCGGGCAAAACCATGATTGATCTGTAAAGCGGCACTTACCTCTCCGGTGTCGAGCCAACGTTTAATATCTTCAGGACGATTAGCCCAATGAGTCAGACGGAAATAGCCGGAAGCAGCAAAGTTGATGATCATCTCCCGACTTTCGGGAGAGTTGTCCAAATCGTACACTGCTAAGGGAATATTACGGATGTCTGTATTGGCGGCGTAGCCAAAGACCAATAATTGGATGACCGGAGGTAAGAAAAGGATCAAACGCATCCGGGGATTACGGAAGGCTTGGATCAATTCTTTAATCAGCATAACTTTCAACCTTGACCACATAAAATCAGGCTATCCTCTTTTGGAATTTTTGGTAAGCCCAAAAAAGCATGGCGGAGGCATAAATGAATAAGAAAAGAGCTTCCGCCCAAAGAATTTCCATACCGATTCCCTTGGCATATATGCCTTTGAGGATGGAGACAAAATACCGCCCCGGTACCACATAAGTAATCCATTGAATAACCTGCGGCATGTTCGTTATTGGATAAATAAATCCGGAAAGAATAAAGGTCGGCAAATAAGAGAGAATGATAGAAATTTGGCTGGAAAAGAGTTGATTCTTAGTAACTATGGAAACCAAGACACCCTGGCAGATGGCTCCTAATAGAAAAAGACTGGCCAACGAGAAGAGAAGGAGACTACTTCCCCGCAGGGGAACACCGAAAAGGAATTTGCCCATGGCTACTGAAAGAAAAACATCAACCAAGCCCACGACGAAATATGGAATCAACTTTCCCAAAATTAACTCTTCTTTCTGCAGGGGAGTGGAAATTAATTGCTCCATATTTCCTCGTTCCCATTCGCGGGCGACCGTCCCAGAAGTTAGGAGTGCGGCCAGGATAGCCATAATGATGGCAATCAAACCGGGTATAATAAAATTGCGTGATTCTAAATCAGGATTAAACCAGATCCGAATGCGGGGTTCAATGGGCGGAGAGATTTTGCCCATGCCCAGGCTATTCATTTTTTTATGGAGGAGTTCCTGGGAGTAAAGAAGAGCAATAGCGAGGGCATAACCCTGGGCAATGGTAGCCGTATTGGCATCTGTACCATCCAGAAGAACCTGCACCGTCGTTGGCCGGTTCAGTTCTAAATCGCGGGAAAAATTATGAGGGATCACCAAACCCATTAAGATTTGACCGCGATCCAACATCCTTTGTAAATCTTTATAATTGGATACGGAAGCTTGATACTGGAAATACTTCGAGCTCAAAAAATAAGTAATAAAATCTCGGCTCTGTGGCGATTGGTCGGCGTCAAAAATGGCGGTAGGGATGCGATCGACATCCAGAGTCAAGGCATATCCAAAAAGCAGAAGGAGGAGCACAGGAATAGTCAAAGCCAGCGCCAGACTCCGCGGATCACGCAGAATGTGGATAAATTCCTTACGGGCAATGGCCTGCAGCCGAATTAATTTCATTTTTAATCCAAATCGTTCTTATTCTTGTCCTCAACTAAGGAAACGAAAACATCTTCCAGAGAGGGTTCAATTCTTCCTATCTTTTTAACAGATATTCCTTTAGCAGCTAAAAATGCAGGTAAGATTGGGGAAAGGTCTAGGCCCTTTTCGACAATTAAATGCAAAGTATGGCCAAAGAGGGAGACTTCATGGATAAAGGGAAGTTCAGTTATTTGAACAGCCTCTTCTTTGAGGTAGCGCAAGGTGGCCACTAATTGATCTGTTTCTAACTCCCAGACCGCGGCCTGCATATAATGCCGCTTTAATTCAGCGGGAGTTCCCAGAGCAATGATTCTTCCCTGATTAATTAAGGCCAGCCGGTCACAATATTCGGCTTCGTCCATATAATGAGTGGTCACGAAAACAGTGACTCCTTTAGCCGCCATTTCGTAAATCAAATCCCAAAATTGGCGGCGCGAAAGAGGATCAACTCCCGAAGTAGGTTCATCTAAGAAAAGAATAGTTGGTTGATGGAGAATGGCACAACCTAAGGCTAAACGTTGTTTCCAGCCCACAGCCAAAGTCTGCGTCAGATGGTGCTGGCGATCCTTTAATCCGGCCATTTCCAATACCCATTCTTTCCGTTCTTTTTTCAAAGCTTGAGGCAGCCGGTAAATACCCGCGTAAAAGTCGATATTCTCTTCTACAGTCAGGTCTTCATAAAGAGAGAATTTCTGAGACATGTAGCCAATGTTCTGCTTAATCAACTCTGTTTCTTTATAAATATCGAAGCCGCCTACTTTTCCTTTTCCCGAAGTAGGGGTAAGGATACCGCAGAGCATGCGGATAGTGGTAGATTTACCTGCTCCGTTAGGACCAAGGAAGCCAAAGATTTCTCCTTTGGGCACTTTTAAGGAAATATGATCGACGGCCATAAAAGTACCAAACTTCTTTACCAGGTCCTCGATCTCTACAGCCCAATGGTTATGTCCAGACTTAACCATAAATCAATCAACCATTCCATCTTTATTCTTTAAAATCATCTTACCCCTCTTCGTTCTTGGATAGTAGAGATGAAGACATCTTCCAAAGACGGGGCGACGCGGTTAATCGAAAAGACCTCAAAACCCGAATTTTTAAGGTCACCTTCCAACCGTGGCGCCAATTTAATTCCATCTTCCAGGAGGACATGAATCTTGGTGCCATAGATCCAGGTGCGGCGCACTCCAGGTATACTTGATAAAAAATCCCGCGCTTTCATCCGCGCAGCGCAATGTATTTCCCAGATTTCTTCTTTCAGGCGGCTTTTTACTTCTTCTGGTGTACCCAACAAGAGAAGATGCCCCTCATGAATCAGGCCGATCCGATGGCAACGTTCAGCTTCGTCAAGGTAAGCTGTGGAAACAAAGATGGTTACACCCTGTTGTAGAAGGTCGGAAATTATCCGCCAGAAATCCCTGCGGGACACGGGATCAACTCCGTTAGTGGGTTCATCCAAAAAGAGAACTTGGGGAGTATGGACCAAAGCACAGGCTAAGCCTAACTTTTGCTTCATGCCTCCCGAAAGATTTTGAGCCAGCCGATTTTGGAAAGGGGAAAGATTGCTGAAAGCGAGGAGTCTTTCTATCCGCGCCAGGCGCTCCTTTTTAGGGACGTCATAGAGATCAGCATAAAATTGAATATTTTCCATGACGGTTAGATCACCATAAAGGGCAAACCGCTGAGCCATATACCCAACTTTTTCTTTGATCACTTCGGCCTGGTGCGTAATGGAATGGCCTAAAACCCAGGCTTCCCCTTCCGTAGGAGACAGAATACCGCTGAGAAGGCGCATGATCGTTGTTTTGCCGGCCCCATCTGGCCCCACGAGCCCAAAAATTTCTCCCTGGCGGACGGATAAATTAAAACGGTGGACGGCAGTTACCTCACCGAATTTTCTGGTTAAATTTTCTGTATGAATCGCCCACATATTATTAAAAAATAATGAACACCAAGAACTGGGAAAAAATATTTTCGCTCTTGCTGAATTATTCCCCTCACCCTAACCCTCTCCCCATGCGTGGGGAGAGGGTTAGGTCGGAATCGACTCGTACCGAGGTGAGGGGTTAAGAACAGCAGATGTCATTTATTTAATGCTCTCATTAATAATACGCAAAAGTTTATTTTTTATTTTCTTCTAAATGGATCTGGGCCTCCGCAGGCATTCCCGGTTTAAGTTCAAATTGCGGATTGTCCAGACTGACTTTGATGCGGTAAACCAGTTTAACCCTTTCTTTAGCGGTCTGCACATTTTTCGGAGTGAACTCAGCCTCGGAAGATATAAAAGTTATCTTACCTATGTATATTTTCCCTGGATAGCTATCGGTAGTTACCGAAACTTTTTGTCCCAGCTTTACTCGTCCTAAATCATTTTCGTTGATGAAGGCTTTCAACCAAGGTTTAGTGATATCTCCTAAAGTGATCACTGCGCTTCCAGGGACAATGAATTCTCCTACTTCGGCATTTTTTACTAACACTACTCCTGCCAAAGGGGCCAAGAGACGACTGTAGGCAATCTGCGTCTCTATTAATTGGAGAGCAGAAGCTGCTTCTTTTATTTGCGCTTGGGCTGTGGCTAACTCTTGGCGGAGAACCTCTATTTGTAGGTGGCGAGTTTCCGCCAATTTAAGAGTAGCCTGAGCTTGCGCTAACTGGGCGCGCGCCTGGTCTATTTCTTCTGGGCGAGGTCCAGCCAGGACGAGGGCATAGTTCTCTTGCGCCCGCTGGTAAGTGGCTAAAGCTGCCTCATAGGCCGTGCGGGCTAAATCCCAGTCTTGGGCGGAGATATATTGGTTTTGGAAAAGCTTTCGGGCCCTTTCCATATCTGCTTGGCGTTTTTCCAGGTCGGCCAGGGCGCGACCAACTTCTGCCTTAGCCATCTGGATTTCTTGGGGACGTGACCCGCTGAGCAGGAGCTGTAAACGCGACTGCGCAGCTTCCACGCCCGCGCCTGCTTGGGCTATTTCTTGTTTGATGGCCTGCTCTTGAAAAGTGATGTTCTTTTGCAACACTGGAAGACGAGATTGAGCCGCCTCCAGGGCCGCCTCCAATTTGGCCTTTTGGGCTAATAGATCTTGATGCTCCAGCGTAGCTATAAGTTGTCCTTCCTTGACTAAATCTCCTTCTTCCACTAAGAGCGTTTCGATTTTTCCCGCGATTTTAAAGGCTACATCTACCGTGGTAACTTCTATATTACCCGAGACGAAAATGGTATGGGCATCGGGCGAGCGGTTATAGGATGAATATAAGAGCCAGCCGCCAAATATTACTAAAATAATTAAGCAGATTAAAAAAAGTTTCTTCTTTTTGCTCATTTTCCTCTCTAAAATTTTTCTAACACAATTAAAGGAATATTACAAATGCAGATTAATTCTTAATTATCTTCCGAAGCCCAGTAGGGCAAGGGCTTGTTCCTTGCCGTATTCGGCAAGTCATAAAGGCTGGCTCTCCAAATTCCCCTCATCCTCCGCTCTCCCTATGCGTGGGGAGAGGGTTAGGATGAGCGGTTAAGAACAGCAGATGTCATTTATTTAATGCTCTCATTAATAATTATTTATAATTATGGCATAGTCATAGCAGGAAGAGGATTCATGAGGAGGGTTAAATAAGAATATCTATCATATCCTCAACTTTCAATGATCGATTACAAGAAAAAGCGCCAAGAATGGCGCTCAAGAAGGAAAAGAAATAGGAACGAGCACTCGAATGGGTTCTTTGACTCCCGTGCTCTTGGCAAAATTTTGGAGATGAAACGACAAGGGACGAGTCAGTACTTGGTCTAAAGAACATCATTTAAAACCTCTGGGCATCCGCGCAAGGTTTTATCCAAGAGTTTGCGCTCAGCTATGATCAAACGATATTGAGTCACCGCCGCCTCCAGCTTTTTTACACTTACGAAGTGTAAAAAAGTGGTAAAATCAGATAAATGCTTAAATAAGACAGGGGAGAAGCAAAATGAAGTTATTATTAACTGGAGGCACGGGGTTTGTGGGGTCGCAATTAGCTTCGCGGTTGCTTAGCGAAGGTAATGAAGTAACCATTTTAACGCGTTCTTTAAAAACGACCAAAATACCCAACCCAAATGTTTCATATTTAGAAGGAGATCCCACCAAGAGGGGAGCCTGGCAAGAGAAGATTAAGGATCATGATGGGGTTATCAATCTGGCCGGGGCTTCTATATTTGCCAAATGGACAGAGGAACATAAAAAGGCCATCCGCGAAAGCCGGATTCGCACTACCCGTAATATCGTAGAAGGGATTCCCCTGAGAGACGATCAATCCTTTACTCTTTTTAATGCCTCTGCTGTGGGTTATTATGGCTTCCATGAAGATGAAGAATTAACTGAAGATGCCCCACCGGGAAATGATTTTCTGGCGCAAGTGGCGCGGGATTGGGAAGACGAGGCTTCCAAGGCCAAGGAAAAAGGATCGCGCGTGATTATTACTCGCTTTGGGATAGTTTTGGGGGAAAAAGGAGGTGCCCTTGGGCAGATGGTGCCGCTCTTCAAAAAATATTTGGGAGGTCCGATTGGTAGTGGGCAACAATGGTTTTCTTGGATTCACATAAAAGATTTGGTCGAAGCTTTTGTTTTTCTAATTAAGCATCCCGAATTATCCGGACCTTTTAATTTTTCTTCACCCAATCCGGTGCGAAATAAAGAATTAGCTAAAGCCTTAGGCAAGGTTTTAAACCGACCTTCTTTCCTCCCAGCTCCTGGGTTTTTAGTTAAATTAGTTTTGGGGGAGTTTGGTTCGGTTATTCTCAAAGGGCAGCGGGTTATTCCCCGTAGACTTTTAGATAATGGATTCCAATTTCAATATCC